>NZ_SMJZ01000109.1 GCF_004348345.1 Nonomuraea longispora | reverse complement strand
GCCCCACCCCGTCCGCGTCGGTGCGGGCCGGTGCGCGGCGTCCCCTCCCGCTGCCGGGCCGCCGCGGCAACCCCCTGGGCGGTGTCCTGCTCACCGTCGTGCTGGTGACCGCCATCACCTCGACGACGGCCGTGGCGTTCCGTTCCCGCCGCTGATCAGCCCGCGAGCGACTCGGCGCGGGTCTCCAGCGTGGCTCGCAGGCCGGCCGCCTCCTCGGCCGCCTTGGCCCGGTCGGCGCCCGCATTCAGTCCGTACGCCTTGAGCGCCTGGTCCAGCAGGGCTGTGGCGGTGCCGCCGGCCAGCAGGTCGCGGGTGAGGGCCGCGTGCTCCCGCTCGTAGAGCTCCTTGAAACCGGCGTCCTTGAGGAACCTCTCCTTCAGCGCGTGGCCGCCGCGCGGCCCGCCGGCACCCCGCGTGTCCGGCGGGCGGCCTTGCTGTTCTGGCCGCTCGCCCGCCCCGGGCCGGGCGGCGCGGTCGCCGGGGCGCCTCATGCCGACGGCGTCGTGGGGGCCGGCTGTGGCGTCCCCTCTCAGCGCGAGGTTCATGTCCCAGCTGATCACCCTGAACCGCTCCGTGCCCAGGTCGTACCAGAGGTAGTAGTTGTTGCCGGGGCCCGCCATGTCGTCGTGGTTCAGCAGGATGCTCTGCAGGGCCGCGTAGCGGGCGAACGACACGACGTCCAGCCGCTCGGCCAGCCCTGACGCGAACTCCTCGTCCGAGGCCTGCTCCACCCACCTGACCAGGTCGATGACCGGTTGCAGGTCGCGCTGGCCCACCTGGTTGACCTGCTTGAAGTCGTCGGCGTACGCGGTCTGGTCCTCGCCCTGGTAGGTGAAGCTCCCCGAGGCGAGCGACTTGTAGAGCACGCCGTCGCCGAGCCGCTCGGCGTACCCCTCGTCCAGATACTCGACGAGGAGGCGGGGAGCCGAGCGCCGGCCGTTGACGGAGAAGGAGGTGTAGGCCGACCGCTGGGAGGGCTCGCCGGCCGCGTCGACCAGGGCGATCGCCACGGCCTCGTTGAGCACGGCCGCCGACCCCATGGCGGGACGCACGGCCAGCCGGGAGTGGCCCTGGTAGCGGCGGCCCTCGACGAACTCGTCGAAGCTGATCAGCCACGGCAGGTTCTCCGGCTCCTCGGCCTTCAACGCCGCGTCGCGCCCGCCACGCCGGCGTCCGTCCTGCGGCGGCTTGACACCCTCGGGGGGCTCGCCGCCGGGCGGGCGGAAACCCTCCGGCGGGTTCCCGCGGCCGGACGTGTCGCGGGGCCGGGTCTGCCCCTTCCACGTCAGCCCGTGCAGGGTCGAGTTGCCCTTGAGCCGGATGCCCACGCTCGGGATCGTGGTCCCGTCGATGGTCAGGTCGGCCTCGACGTACTTCTTGTCGCCGTCTTTGAAGTACTCCGCCAGCATGTCCTGGTAGCTCTCGTCCCGGAAGGTGAGCGCGACGTCGTGCGGCGCGGCGGCGTCGAACAGTTCCTCGGACCCGGCGAGGTCCCGGACCGCGACGCCGGCCGAGGCGGTCCGCACGCTGGTGACGTACGGGCGGACGGTGCCGCTGCCGAGGACGCCGTAACAGGCGGCCAGGAACGCCACGCACGCCGCCACGAGCCTCCAGTGGTGCCGGAGCCTGACGGGGATGCGGTGTCTGAGGCGGGCCACGGCTACAGGTCGCTCTGGTCGTAGCCGGTGAGCACGGTGACCGACTGGCCGTGGTTGCGCTCCCGCAGCCCGGCGATGAGGTCGGCGGGCTCACTGCCCTTCTTGATCCGGACGGTGTACATCAGTTCGGTCAGCGCGCCCGCCCTGATCGACTCCATGCTGACCAGCTCGAACTCGTCGGTGTGCCGGACGAGAACGTCCTGGACGGCGTGCGTGTAGTCCTCGTCCGACGGCACCTGCACCTTGACGACCTGGCGGCGCACGTTCAGCTGGAACCAGTTGAACCTGTTCATGATCATGATGATCAGCGAGATCGCCACGGCGGCCACCACGGCCAGCAGGTAGAAGCGGGTGCCGACGGCCATGCCGACCCCCATCACCAGGAAGATGAACCCGACGTCCCTGGTCTCCTTGATGGCGTTGCGGAACCGTACCACCGACAGGGCGCCCACCAGGGCGAAGGCGCGGGCGATGTTCGAGCCGACGACCAGCATGATCAGCGAGATCAGCATGCCGAGGATCACGAGCGTCTGGACGTAGGACTGGCTGTAGGAGACGTTGCGGTGCGTCGCCCGGTACACCCAGCCGATCATGGCGCTGAGCACGAACGACAGCGACATCGCGATCGCGATGTCGGCCACGCTGAACGTGCCGGACAGGTCCTGGAAGGAGAAGTCCATGGGTCATGCCTCCACGCGGGCGGTCAGGGCCGACGAGAGTCCGGGGTCCAGGTCGTGGCCGGGGATGTGGAAGATCGAGCGTGGCGCGAGCCCGTGCGCCTCCACGCTCTGGCAGTACTTCGAGAGCCGCACCACCTGCAGGTTCCGCTCGGCGGTCAGGTCGGTGAGCCAGGAGGGGACGCGCTCGTTCGCCTTGACCTCCATGATCGCTTTCCCGGGCGGGACGATGAACCGGTTCGCGGCGTTCGCGCCCAGGTGGAAGTCCCGGTCGCGGCCGCGTACGCGCTGGTCGAAGGTGACCCGCAGGCCCACGTCCGCGCCCCGCCCGACGTAGGCGTGCCGCTGGTAGCCGGTCATCGCGGTGGCGCGCAGGTCGAGCCGGCTGACCAGGTCGAGCACCTCCTCCAGGAAACCCCGCTCGGACGGCTCGTGTCCCACCTGCTCCCGCCCGTCACACAGGCGCAGGGCCTCCCGGTACGGCAGGCGCGCCCGGCGCTTCTGCGTGACCCGGTTGACCCGCTGCTTGATCTCGACGTGGACCGGGGTCTCGCCGGTCACTGCGAAACGGTCGCCGTAATGGCGGATGCGCAGCTTCCTGCGGAACCTGAGGCCCTCGATCTTCTCCCAGTAGAAGCGCAGCCGGCGGGTGTCGTAATAGACGCTCCAGACGCCGTAGCCTCCGTCGCCGCTGTGGTGGTCGCGGTCGAGCACGGTGTCCATCTCGTCGCGCAACTCGCGGGCGACGGCGGCATCGACGAGATACTTGATCTCGTACCTGTTGAAGGCGTGCAGCTTGCTGGGGGCGCGCAGCGCGTGTCCGGCCTCGCCGGGGGCAACGGCCGCCGGGACCTCGGGCCGGCGTACGGGGACGGGGCGCCTGCGGAATCTTCGCAGCATGTCTCTCCCTTCGTGTCAGCCCATAGGGGACAGCAACAACCTGGGAATAGTGTGTGAACCCCGTCGCACCGGGCGATGAACACGCGTGCCGTGACCCGCGTCAGACGCCCTCCGGCCCCTGGACCGGCCCTTCTGCCGGCCCCTGGGCCGGCAGGATGACGCGGAAGGTGGTGCCGTCGCCGCTGCGGGCCTCGATGCGGCCGCCGTGCGCCTCGACCAGCGCAGCCGCGATGGCCAGCCCCAGGCCGGTGCCGCCGCTGTCGCGGGAGCGGGCGGCGTCGGCCCGGTAGAAGCGGTCGAAGACGTGCGGCAGATGTTCCGCCGCGATGCCCGGCCCGGCGTCGCGCACCTCGATGACCGCCGCCGCCCCGCTCACCCGGGCCCCGGCCCACGCGCCCGCGTCCGACGTGCCGCTCCGGGCTTCCGCGCCCGCGCCCGCCTCCGTGCCTGCGCCCATCGTCCCGCTCCCGGCCCACGGGGCCGCGTTCGTGGTGCCGCTTCCGGTCTCGCCGACGGTCACCCGGACCGCCGTGCCCGCCGGGGTGTGGGCCACGGCGTTGCCGACCAGGTTGGCGACCACCTGGTGCAGGCGGTGCTCGTCGCCCGTCACCCGTACCGGCCGCTCGTCCAGGACCAGCTCGATCGGCCGTCCCGGTGCGCGGGCCCGCGCACCGTGCACCACGTCGCCCACGACGACGTGCAGGTCGACCTCCGTCAGGTCGAGCGCCCGTTCCTGGTCCAGCCGTGCCAGCAGCAGCAGGTCCTCCACCAGCACGCCCATCCGCTCGGCCTCACCCTCGATGCGGCTCAGGATGCGCGCCACGGCGGGATCCGGCTCGCGGTCACCGTGCCGGTACAGCTCGGCGAAGCCCCGGATGGACGTCAGCGGCGTGCGCAGCTCGTGCGAGGCGTCGGCGAGGAAGTGGCGCAGCCGCTGCTCCGAGCGTTCGCGCTGGCGCAGGGCCTCGCCGAGGCGCCCGAGCATGATGTTGAGCGCGTGCCCCAGCCGCCCGGTCTCCGTGCGCGGGTCGCTGTCGGCTACCCGCCGGTCGAGTTCGCCGCCGGCGATCGCGGTGGCGGTGCGTTCCATCCGGGTCAGCGGGCGCAGTCCGAGCCGTACGACGGCCAGCGCCACCGCGCCCAGGAGCACCAGCACCAGCGCGCCCGCCGCCACCTCGATGACCAGCAGCTCCCGCACGGTGCTCCTGGCCGCCTCCAGCGACATCGACACCACGGCGCGGTTGCCGTCGGGGAGGGCTACCACGAGCGCGCGCCAGTCGGTGCCCCCCGACCTGCCGGGCACGGTGAAAGGGCGCGGCGGGAGGGCGGCGATGGTGGCCGCGGGGACGTCCGGTCCGTCGTCGGGGCGAGGGCCCGCGCGGACGGACGCTCCCGACGGCAGGTGGAAGTCCACCCGGTACTGGCTGGGCAGCTCCACCTCGCCCCTGCGCGGCGGCCGCACGAGAGGGGGCGGCGGCCGTCCCCTGCCCAGCGTGGCCGCGAAGGCGGTGAGCTGCGTGTCCACCCGGGACAGCAGCGAGCGGTCGAGCAGGATCACCCCCGCCGTCGCGAACACCGCCAGCGCCGCCGCCGACAACCCGAGCAGGGCGGCCAGCAGCCGGTGGCGCAGCGGCCAGGCCCGCGCGATCGGCCTCATCGGCCGCGGTCCAGCAGGCTCTGGTCACGCAGCGAGTAGCCGACGCCGCGCAACGTGTGGATCAGCGGCGGGCCCACCACGTCGATCTTGCGGCGCAGGTAGCTGATGTAGGACTCCACGATCCGGCTGTCGGTGCCGAAACCGTGGTCCCACACCCGGTCGAGGATCTGCGGCTTGCTGACGACCCGCTCCGCGTTGATCATCAGGTAGCGCAGCAGGGCGAACTCCGTCGGCGACAGGTGCACGTGCCGCCCGGCCCGCCGTACGACATGGGTCTCCTCGTCCAGCTCCAGGTCGGCGTAGCGGAGCAGCCCGTCGTCGTGCGCCTGCTCGCGAGGACTCGTACGGCGCAGAATGGCGCGGATGCGCAGCACCACCTCCTCCAGGCTGAACGGCTTGGTGACGTAGTCGTCGCCGCCCACCGTCAGCCCTGCGATCCGGTCGGCCACCGTGTCGCGCGCCGTCAGGAACAACACCGGCGGCCCGCCGCCGTCCGGACGCAGCCTCTGGGCCACCGCGAACCCGTTGAGATCGGGCAGCATCACGTCCAGCACGATCAGGTCGGGACGCTCCTCGCCGACGCGCACCAGCGCCTGCGTGCCCGAGGCGGCCGTACGCACGGCGAAGCCGTTCAACTCCAGGGCGTCCTGGAGCAGTTCACGGATGTTGGGCTCGTCGTCGACCACCAGGACCACGGGGTCGTCGGCGGGGCGGGGGCTCGGTGCGTCCATGCGGGCTGTTGTATCCCCTCTGCCTGGGAGTTGTGTGTGAGCAGCGTAGGCCGGATATTCGCGTGCCCGGTATGCGCGCCGCGTGCCACACTGGGCGCCGGGCCGGTGGTGATCAGGGGGTGTGGTGGCCGACGAAGAGGTGCTGGCAGGAGGCGGCGTCAACCACGTGGTCAGGGTCGGCGACACCGTGCGCAGGCCGGCCGGCCCCTGGACGCCGGCCGTGCACGTCCTGCTCGGCCATCTGGCGGCCCGCGGGTTCGCCGGGGCGCCGAGAAGCCACGGTATCGACGAGCAGGGCCGCGAGATCCTCGATTTCGTGCCGGGCCTGACGGCCGACTGTCCGCTGCCCGGCTGGGCGCGGTCCGACGACGCGCTGGTCGCCGCCGGTGAGCTGCTGCGCCGCTATCACGACGCCACCGCGGATTTCGAGGCTCCTCCCGGCGCCGAGTGGTATTTCCCGGCGGTGAGCCCGGCCGAGGTGATCTGCCACGGCGACGTGGCCACGTACAACTGCGTGTTCCGCGAGGGGCTGCCGGTCGCGTTCATCGACTTCGACACCGCCCACCCGGGCCCGCGCGTCTGGGACGTGGCGTACGCCGCCTACCGGTTCGTGCCGCTGACCGACCCCCGGCACGCCGACGGCCGCCCGGTCGAGGAGCAGGCCCGGCGGCTCGGCCTGTTCGCCGGCGCGTACGGGCTGGGAGAGGAGGACCGCGCCGCGCTCGTCGAGACGGCGCGGACCCGGCTGGAGCATCTGGTCCGCCACATGCACGAGCGGGCGGCCGCGGGCGACGAGGCCTTCGCCGGCCACGTCGCCCGCGGCGACGACGTCTCCTACGAGTGCGACCTCGCCCACCTGACGCGGCACGAGGCGGTGCTGCGGCGTGGCCTCACTTGCCGAAGCCCACGGTCAGGCCGCTGAGCAGCTGGCGCCGGCCCACGATGTAGAGGATCAGGATGGGCAGTGTGGTGAGCACCACCGACGCGAGCACCGCCGGCACGTTGACGCTGTACTGCCCCTGGAACGACCAGAGCGCCAGCGGCAGCGTGCGCTTGTCGGGGCTCTGCGTGAGGACCAGCGGCAGCAGGAACCCGTTCCAGATCGTCAGCGCGTTGTAGACCGTCACCGTCACCACGGCCGGTCGCGTCAGCGGGAACGCCAGCCGCCAGAGCATCGCCGTCTCGGTCGCGCCGTCGAGGCGCATCGAGTCGAACAGCTCCTTGGGCACGTCGCGGATGAAGTTCGACAACACCAGCACCGACAGGGGGATCGCGAACGCGATCGACGGCAGGATCATTCCCAGCAGCGAGTCGTAGAGGTGCAGCCGGATGATGATCAGGTAGACGGGGATGATCGTGGCCTGCAGCGGGATGGCCAGCCCCATGAGGAAGAGCGAGTTCGACAACCGCAGGAACCGGCTCCGCTTGCCGGTCCGGATGATCGCGTACGACGCCATGAAGGAGATGAGCACCGCGGGAATGACCGCGCCCAGCGTGACGACGACGCTGTTGACGAAGTACAGCGGGAAGTCCGACTCGATGACCATCACATAGTTGGCCAGCGTCGGCTCGCCGGGCGGCACGAGCGGGTTCTCGGCGTAATACCGGCTCTGCGACTTGAAGCTGGTGATGACGATCCAGTAGATCGGCACGATCACGACCGCCAGCCAGATCCAGGAGGCCAGGCCCGCCAGCCAGTTGGGCCGGCCCCTGGGCCGGTTGCGGCGCTGGTGCCGCGGCTGGGGCCCGCCCTCCATGACCTCGGGCTTCGTGGTGAGCGTGGACGCCATGGTCTAGGCCCCTTCGAGCTGGCTGTGGCTCGTGTCGCGGCCGCCGAGCCGGCGCAGCACCAGCGCCAGCACGAGCCCCACGAGCACGAGGATGACCGCGATCACACTGGCCAGGCCCATCTGGCTGGCCTGCCACCCGCGCACGTACATGTCCAGGGCGAGCACCCTCGTGGCGTCTCCCGGCCCGCCCGCGGTCAGCACGAAGATCAGGTCGAAGAAGGTCAGCGACCCGACGACCATGAGCGTCGAGGACGTGATGATCGTGTACTTCAGCTGCGGCAGGGTGATGCTGAAGAACCTGCGCACCCGGCCGGCGCCGTCGAGCTCGGCGGCCTCGTACATCGAGCGCGGGATCTGGCGTACGCCGCCCTGGTAGATCAGGGAGTGGAACGGGATGAACTGCCAGGACACCACGAAGATCACCACGCCGAACGCGAGGTACGGATCGCCGAGCCAGTCCTGCACCAGCAGCGGGATCTGCAGCCCTGCGCCGAGCCCGAAGTTCGGGTCGAGCAGCGCCTTGTAGGCGATGGCGATGGCCGCGGAGCTGAGCAGCAGCGGGATGAAGTACACCACGGACAGGATCGCGCGGTAGCGGTGGTGGTTGGCGAGGAACGTGCCGAGCAGGATGCTGGCCGGCGTCTGCACCGCCCAGGACAGGGCCATCACGAGGAACGTCACCCACAGCGCGTGCGGCAGCCCAGGGTCGGCGAGCACGGTCGTCCAGCTGTCGACGCCCGCGAAGCGGATGTCGCCAAGTCCGTCCCACGCGGTGAAGCTGAGCACGAGAACGCCGAGCAACGGGACCAGCCCGAACCCGGTGAAGAACACCAGCGCGGGCACGGCCATCCACGCGAGCGAGCCGCCACGGCCCCTTCGCTTGGGGGCCGTGGCGGAGGTCGCGAGCGCGCTCACTTGCCGATGACCGCGTTCATGTTGGTGGCGAACTCCTTGGGGGAGATCGAAAGCTGGAACAACTTGGCGATGTTGTCCAGCAGCACCTCGGCGGCCGTCGGGCTGAGCGCCTGGTCCCACGACTGCGCGAACGTCTTGGCGTTGACGGCGATGTTGTAGACGAAGTTGAGGAACTCGGCGTCGTCGGAGGAGGCGAACTCCTTGTCGGCGCCCTTGACGATCGGCACCGCGCCGGTCGCGACCCACTCCTTGACCGCCTGGTCGCCCATCAGCTCGGTGGCGAAGAACTTCTTGGCGATCTCCTTCTGCTCGGGTGTCGCCTTGGAGGAGATCGACATGTACTGGCCGGGGTTGCCGACGGTGTTGCTCGGGTCGCCCTTGCCGCCGTCGATCGGCGGGAAGTTGATGTAGCCGAGGTTGCCGCCGGAGACGAAGTCGCCGCCGTCCTGCTTCATGCTGCCGTACGTCCAGCCGCCGTGCAGCATCATCGCGGCCTTACCGGTGTAGAGCAGCGCCTGGTCGGCGTTCGAGTCGGCGGTGATCGAGGAGAAGCCCTTGATGAACCCGTCGGCCTTGATCAGCTCCTGCATCCTGCCCAGGGCGTCGATGGCGACCGGGTTGCTCCAGGCGTCCTTCTCCGCGTCGAACACGGCCTGGAACACCTCGGGGCCGCCCAGGCGGTCGAAGAGGAACTCCAGCCACATCATGTTGGTCCAGCGCGACTGACCGCCGAGCGCGAACGGCGCGATGCCCTTGGCGTTGAACTTCGGCACCAGGTCCATGATGTCGCCCCACGTCTGGGGCGGCTGCGCGCCGATCTTGTCGAAGGCCCGCTTGTCGTAGTAGAGGACGATCGGCTGCATCGTCTCGCAGGGCATCGCGTAGATCTTGTCGTCGATCGTGGCGGCGCCGAAGGAGGAGGGGAACAGCCTGTCCTTGAGCGCGGCGTTTTCGTCGAACCACGAGGTGAGATCGTCGACCTGGCCCGCCTGGACGTAGCTGCGCAGCGTGCCGCCGCCCCAGCCCCAGATCAGCGTGGGCGCCTGGCCGGCGCCGATGGCCGTCTTGATCTTGGTCTTGAACGCGTCGTTCTGGAAGGTCGTCCCCGCGATCTGGCTGTTGGGGTTCGCCTTGTTGAACCGTTCGACGGTTCTGGTGCGCACGCCCTCCTGCGGCTGCGTCGACAGGTACCAATAAGTGGCGCCGCCGCCACCGCCACCACCACTGGGGGTGCCGGGCCTGGTCGGGCCCGAGCTGCCACAGGCGGCAAGCGCGGCTCCCAGGGGCAGGCCCATGGAGAGGCTGAGGAAAGTGCGGCGAGACGTTGTCCTTGGCTCCACGGGGATCTCCGTACTCGAACGTCGCGGTCTCTGGCCGCGGCTCGTTGGTCATCGGATGCGGTGGCCGGCGGTCGTGGATCAGCGTCCTGCGGACGCCACTGCTCCACTCCTCCTTGAGTCAGCTCTCCGAAACATTTTCGACATGACCGCGGGTTTCGCCAATCTAGATTTCGGCCAAAGGTGTGTCAAGACCCGTCACGGAGCGAACAGATTACGGTCCGGCCAAGGCCCGTGTACAGTACTTTGGCGCGGGCTATCGCTGGTCCACCGGCCTTCGGAAATCCGCGCCAAGACCGTCGGCGATCGTCGAAATGTTTCGAAAGGTCCCCGACACAAACGCACTTCTTGAGGAGAGCAGCAGATGACGGCTCTAGATCGGACCCCTGAGGCGGACCGGGCCCTCCGTCCGTGGCAGGACCCGGCGCTCCCCGTCGCCGACCGAGTCGACGCCCTCCTTGCGGAGCTGACCCTGGAGGAGAAGATCGGCCAGCTCGGCAGCCGGTGGATCGGCAACGACATGCCGGAGCCCGACGAGCCCGAGCCCGGCGCCGAGTCCCCGAACGTCGCGCCCATGCAGGACGTCTTCGCCGCCTCCGGCACCGTCCCGCTGGAGGAGGCCGTCCGCCACGGGCTCGGCCACCTGACCCGCGTCCACGGCAGCGCCCCCGTCACCACGGCCGAGGGCGCCGCCGAGGTGGTCCGGCTGCAGCGGGCGGTCGTCGAAAGCTCCAGGCTCGGCATCCCCGCGATCGTCCACGAGGAATGCCTGACCGGCTTCACCACCTACGGCGCGACCGTCTACCCCGCGGCCATCGCCTGGGCGGCCACCTTCGACCCCGGCCTGGTCGAGCGGATGGCCGCGGCCATCGGGCGCGACATGGCCGCGCTGGGCGTGCACCAGGGCCTGTCACCGGTGCTCGACGTCGTGCGCGACTACCGGTGGGGGCGGGTCGAGGAGACGATGGGGGAGGACCCGTACCTCGTCGCGATGCTCGGCACCGCCTACGTCCGCGGTCTCCAGAGCGCCGGTGTCATCGCCACGCTCAAACACTTCGCCGGCTACTCCGCCTCGCGGGCGGCCCGCAACCACGGCCCCGTGCCGATGGGCCGCCGCGAGCTGATGGACGTGATCCTGCCGCCGTTCGAGACGGCCATCACGCTCGGCGGCGCCCGCTCGGTGATGAACTCCTACTCCGACGTCGACGGCGTGCCCGCCGGAGCCGACTCCTGGCTGCTGACCGAGCTGCTGCGCGACGAGTGGGGGTTCAGCGGCACCGTCGTCTCCGACTACTGGGCGGTCCCGTTCCTGGCCACCATGCACGAGGTGGCCGCCGACACGGGCGAGGCCGGCGTGCAGGCCCTCACCGCCGGCATCGACGTCGAGCTGCCCGACACGCTCGGCTTCGGCCAGCACCTGGCCGAGCGGGTCAGGAGCGGCGAGCTCCCCGAGCCGGTGATCGACCGGGCCGCCCGCCGCCTGCTCACCCAGAAGGCGGAGCTCGGCCTGCTCGACCACGACTGGACCCCCGAACGTTCGGTCGCCGCGGCCGAGGGCGTCGACCTCGACTCGCCCGGCAACCGCGCCCTGGCCAGAGAGCTGGCCGAGCGCTCGATCGTCCTGCTGGACGGCGGGGACGTCCTGCCGCTGCTCGGCGAGGGCCGTGAGGGCCCGCGCAGCGTCGCCGTCGTCGGCCCCGCCGCGCACGACCCGCATACGTTCATGGGCTGCTACGCCTTCCCCAACCACGTCCTGCCCCGCCATCCCGGCCTCGGGCTCGGCATCGAGGCCTCCACCGTGCTCGACGCGCTGCGCGAGGAACTGCCCGGCGCCGAGATCCGCCACGAGCCCGGGTGCGACGTGCGCGGCGACGACCGCTCCGGCTTCGCCGCCGCGGTGGCCGCCGCGCGAGCGTCCGACCTGTGTGTCGCCGTCGTGGGCGACCTGGCCGGGCTGTTCGGTCACGGCACGTCGGGCGAGGGCTGCGACGCCGACGACCTGCGGCTGCCCGGCGTGCAGGCCGACCTGCTGGCCGCACTGGCCGCCGCCGGCACGCCTCTCGTCGTGGTCGTGGTCTCGGGCCGCCCGTACGCGCTGGGCGAGGTGCACGCCGCAGCCGCCGCGCTCGTGCAGGCGTTCATGCCCGGTGAGGAGGGCGCGGCGGCGATCGCCGGCGTCCTGTCAGGACGGATCCAGCCCGTGGGACGGCTGCCCGTGCAGATCCCGCGGGGGCACGGCGGACAGCCGGGCACCTACCTGCAGCCGCTGCTGGGCGCCAACAGCGAGGGCATCAGCAACCTCGACCCGACCCCGCTCTTCCCCTTCGGCCACGGCGCCTCCTACACCGGCTTCGAGGTCGGCGACCTCGTGATCAGCGACATCGAGGTGCCCACCGACGGCGAGTTCACGGTGTCGGTGAACATCCGCAACACCGGCGGCCGGGCCGGCGAGGAGGTCGTCCAGCTCTACCTGCGCGACGTCGTCGCCCAGGTGACCAGACCGGTGCGGCAGCTGGCCGGGTTCGCGCGCGTGCGGCTGGAGCCGGGGGAGAGCACCGGCGTGCGCTTCCACGTGCACGCCGACCGCACCGCCTTCACCGGCCGCGACCTGCGCAGGATCGTCGAGCCGGGCGACATCGAGGTGCTCGTCGGCACCTCGGCCGCCGACCTGCCGTGCCGCGGCGTCGTACGCCTGACCGGGCCGCTGCGCCACCCCGGCCCCGGCCGGCGGCTCGTGACACCCGTTGACGTCGGCCCCGGCGGCGCCGGGCAAGGGGGTGGAGATGCCGGTCAGTCCTAGGCGGGCGACGCTCGCGACCGTCGCCGCCTCGGCGGGCGTGTCGGTCGCCACCGTGTCGAAAGTGCTCAACGGGCGCAGCGACGTCGCCCCCGCCACCCGCTCGCTGGTGGAGGCGCTGCTGCGGCAGCACGACTACGTCGCCCCCACTCCGCGCCGGGCCGACGTGACCGGGCTGGGCAGCGTCGAGCTGCAGTTCGACGCCGACCTCAACGCCTACTCGACCGAGATCATCCAGGGAGCCGTGGCCGCCGCCGCGGAGGCCGGCGTCGGAGTCGTGGTCAGCATCCGGCGTGCCGACCGCACCGCCGCCTGGGCCCGCGGCCTGGTCGCCGCCGGCCGCCGGGCGCTGATCGCGGTCACCAGCGAGCTGACCACCGGCCAGCTCGCCGCGCTGGCCAAGGCCCGGCTGCCGCTGGTCCTCATCGACCCGCTCAACCTGCCGCGCACCCGCGTGACCAGCATCGGATCGACGAACTTCGCCGGCGGCCTGGCCGCCACCCAGTACCTCCTCTCGCTCGGCCACCGGCGCATCGCCTACGTCGGAGGCCCCGCCGCCGCGGCCTGCAACCAGGCCCGGCTGCACGGCTACCGCGCCGCCATGGAGGTCGAAGGCGCACCCGTGCTGCCCGGCTACGTCCAGGCCGGACACTTCCGCTACCACGACGGTGTGACGGGCGGCGCGGCCGTGCTCGACCTCCCGCGCGCCCCGACGGCGATCTTCGCGGCCAGCGACGAGACCGCGCTCGGCATCATGGAGGCCGCCCGGGCGCGCGGCCTGCGCATCCCCGAAGACCTCAGCATCGTGGGGTTCGACGACACCCAGATCGCCCA
Source organism: Nonomuraea longispora (assembly GCF_004348345.1). Classification (GTDB taxonomy): domain Bacteria; phylum Actinomycetota; class Actinomycetes; order Streptosporangiales; family Streptosporangiaceae; genus Nonomuraea; species Nonomuraea longispora. The sequence goes on along the minus strand of NZ_SMJZ01000109.1, from coordinate 15,869 downwards.
GATGGCCTCACCGCCGCTCACCACCGTCCGCCAGCCGCTGCGCGAGATGGGCGGGGTGGCCCTCCGTACGGCGCTGCGCCTGGCCGCGGGAGAGAAGATCGACTCCCACCACGTCGAACTCGCCACCGGCCTCGTGGTCCGGGGCTCCACGGCCCGCGTCGCGCCCGCCTGAAGGCCACGGCCGGCCCGGCGGCGAGCTTGGTCAGCCTCCATTCACGGTTCCCGGCTGCGCCGGTACTGCTGAGGGCTGCTCCCGCGTTCCCGTTTGAACGCGGTGCTCAGTGCGGAGGCGCTCGCGTAGCCGACCTGGCGGGCCACGGCGGCGATAGTGGTGTCCGGTTCGTGGAGCAGGTCTGCGGCGGTGTCCAGCCGCCAGCCGGTGAGATAGGCCATCGGTGGCTCGCCGACCAGGTCGGTGAACCGGCGAGCCAGACCTGAGCGGGAGACACCGGCTCTGGCTGCCAGCGCGGCGACGGTCCACGGGTGGGCGGGGTCCTTGTGGAGGAGCCGGAGCGTAGGGCCGATCACGGGATCGGCGAGCGCGCGGTACCAGGCCGGGGCCTCGGCCTCGGGGCGCGCGAACCATGTCCGGAGAGTCGTGACAAGCAGAAGATCCAGTAGTCGGTCCAGGACGACCTGCTGGCCGGCTTCCTCCTTGGTGACTTCTTCGGTGAGCATGCCGATCAGCGGGGAGGAGGGCTGGGCGTCGTGCGGGACGACGATAAGGGGCTGAAGCGTGCTGAGAAGCCGGTGACTGATCTCGCCGCTCATCTGGTACTTGCCGATCAGCATCACAGCCGCTTTGCAGGGGTCGCCGGTGCCCCACGTGCGCGGGCCGAGGTCGACGACCTCGCTCAGGTGCTCGCCGGTGGGGGTGGTGCGCCGCGGGCCGGGCTGGATGACGACCTGAACGGGCGTCGAGGGCTCGTCGGCGAAGGTGTACGGGGCCGGTCCGCGCATGATCGCGATGTCCCCGGGAAGCAGGCGCACCGCGTCGCCGTCGTCGGGGATCACCCAGGCCGTGCCGCGTGCGAGGGCCACGACACTCAGTGGTGCCTGGTCCTGGACCCGCACCGACCAGGGAGGGCTCAGGACGGAACGCAGGATGAAGGCGCTGCGGGCTCTCGGACCGACCAGGAGACCTGACAGTGCGTCCATGGGTGCCAGATTAGACGTTCAAGCACGCGATTGAGTGGATTGATTATTCACTGTCTGATCCTGGTGGCGTGTACTGGCTGCATGGCGCAAACACAACACGGAAGGACGCTGGTTCTCGCGGGAACGGGTAAGACCGGACGTCGCGTGGTGGCCAGGCTGGTGTCGCGGGATCTGCCGGTGAGGATCGGCTCCCGCAGCGGTACACCGCCTTTCGACTGGCATGAGCCGACCACCTGGGAGCGCGCCCTGTACGGTGTGCGGTCGGTGTACGTGGCCTACCACCCGGACGCCGGCTTCCCCGGGGCCGCGCAGGCCGTCGGTGCGTTCTCCGACCTCGCGGTGCGTTGCGGCGTGCGGCGGCTGGTACTGCTGGCGGACCGCGGTGCACGTGAAGCGGAGCGCTGCGAGCAGGAGGTGCGCTCCTGCGGCGCGGAATGGACCGTCGTGCGCACCGGCTTCATCTCCCAGAACTTCAGCGAGGACGTCTTGACCGACGCGATCAGGGCAGGGGTGGTGGCCCTGCCGGCAGGCGATGTGGCCGAGCCGTTCACCGACGCCCGAGACATCGCCGACGTCGCGGCAGCGGCACTGGTCGAAGATGGCCACACCGGCGAGACCTACGAAGTGACAGGACCACGACTTCTGACATTCACCGACGCGGTCGCCGAGATCGCACGGCGGACAGGGCGCACGATCCGTTACGTGCCGGTCAGTAAGCAGCAGTTCGCCACCACCTTGACCGAACACGGAACACCGGAACGTTTCGCCCAACCGCTGGCAGATCTCATGGCCGAGGTCTTCGACGGCCGCAGGGCCCGCCTCGCCGACGGCGTCCACCGCGCCCTCGGACGGGGGCCCAGGGACTTCGCCGACTACGTCCACGACGCCGCCCGCACCGGGGTCTGGACGGATCGCGGGGCTTGAGCGGCAACCAGGCGTCGCCGTCCGACGCTGCGAACGGCAGGCCGCATCAGGTCTATCCCCATCGGGAAGATCGTGGGCGTGGAAATGGTTGCCTCTGTTCGTGGAGGAGAGCGAGGTCGTGGTGATCGGCGCCGGGCAGGCGGGGCTGTCCAGCGCGTACTTTCTGCGCCGGCTCGGTCTCGAGCCGGTCGTGCTGGACGCGGCGGAAGGGCCTGGGGGCGCGTGGCGGCACCGCTCGCCCACGCTCACCATGGACAAGGTGCACGGCATCTTCGACCTGCCCGGCCTGCGGCGCCCCCCGGACCGCGCGGGCCGGCGGCCGGCCGCCGAGGTCGTGCCCGGCTACTACGCGGACTACGAGCGCGAGCAGGGGCTGGAGGTGCTGCGGCCGGTCAGGGTCGCCTCCGTACGCCGCGGTCACGGTGACCGGCTCGTGGTCTCGGGCGACGCGGGGGAGTGGGCGGCCAGGGCCGTGGTCAACGCGACCGGCACGTGGACGCGGCCTTACTGGCCGTACTATCCGGGAGCCGCCGGCTTCCGCGGCCGGGCGCTCCACTACGTGAGCTACCGCGGGCCCGGGGAGTTCGCCGGCCGGCACGTCGCCGTCGTGGGCGGCGGCGCCTCGGCGATGCACGTGCTGTCGGAGACGGCCGGGGTCGCCGCCACGACGGCGTGGTTCACCCGCCGCCCGCCCCTCTTCAGGGACGACTTCGACGAGGGCGCCAGGCGGGAGGTCGTGGCCATGGTGGAGGAACGCGTACGCGCCGGCCTGCCGCCGCAGAGCGTCGTCGGCGTCACCGGCCTGCCCTACACCACGGTCGTGCGTGAGGCGCTCGCCAAGGGGGCGCTCGACCGGCTGCCGATGTTCGACCGGATCACCGAGCACGGTGTCGCCTGGGACGACGGGCGTACCCTCGAGGCCGACACCATCATCTGGGCCACCGGCTTCCGCTCGGCCCTCGACCACCTCGCGCCCCTGCGGCTCAGGGAGCAGGGCGGGGGCATCATGGTGGACGGGACGCAGGTGGTCAAGGAACCCGCGCTCCAGCTCGTCGGCTACGGCCCGTCCGCCAGCACGATCGGCGCCAACCGCGCCGGCCGCACGGCCGCCCGCAACGTCCGCCGGCACCTCGCCGGCACCCGGGCCCGCCCCGCCGCCTGATGGGCGCTACCGGGTTCGTCGTCCGGGCAGACTCGGTGTCCGGTGGCCGCCGGTGAGTGAACACTCGCGCCGCCCGTTCCCGCCCGGTCCGGGCGTTCCGGCGTCGTACGCGCGTCCTCGCCCGGCCCGCGCGGCTCCACGCCGGCCGCCGGACGCCCGTCCGGACGCCTACGGCGCGTTACCGTTCGGCGATGCCGAAGGCCGTCCAGCCTCGGGCAGGGAAGCCCGCAGCCAGCGCGACGGCCGCCGACGCGTCGTTGCCGAAGGCGTGCAGGTACGTCGGCACCGCCCCTTCGTCCAGCACCCGCCGGGCCGCCTGCGCCACGAGCCGTCTGGCCAGCCCTCGTCCGCGCGCCGCCGGGGCCGTCACCACCGACAGCTCGTGCCCGTACGCGTCGTGCCGTTTGATCCCCACCCCCGCCAGGTGCTCGCCCGTGCCCGGGTCGGTGGCCACCAGGACCTCCCCGTCGAAGGGGTGCAACCATGCGGGCACGCCCGGGGCGGTTGCGGGCAGCCACCGCCCGGCGTCCTCCAGCGGGGCCGGGCGGGTGCTCCACCGGAAGACGGCTTCGAACCAGCCGCGTTCGGCGTACCCGACGATCTTGGGCACCTCCGCCATCGTGCGTGCGGCGGCCACGCGCTCCACATGCTCGGGCGGCACCGACAGGACTCCGCGCTCCGGGGTGCGTACGCCGAGCGCCGGGTAGATCTGGCCGTCCCAGCCGGGCAGGGTGCGCCGGGCCGAGCCGGTGACCTGGAGTTCTTCCGTGGGCGGCCAGACGCCGAGCCACTCGCGCAGATGATCGTCGATCGCCACAAAACTACTATATGGAGGAGGAAACATATCGATTGCAGCAGGGGGCCGGTCGCTAGGGCGAAGAGGGTCGACACACGGTGTTACGGGGGGTTAGCGTCCTGACATAAGGATCTTTTCGGGTCAGGAGGTCCCCTATGGAAGTTCCCGGTTACACCGAGATCCGGGAACTCGGACACGGCGGGACCGGGCGGGTCATGCTCGCCGTCCGCGACTCCGACGGGCTTGCCGTCGCGATCAAGCACCTGTCCGGCCCGCTGCGCGAGGACGCCGAGTTCGCCGGCAGGTTCAGGGCAGAGGCGCAGGTCATCCAGGAGATCGACAGCCCGCACACCGCCCGCGTGCTGGACTACGTCGAGGCCGGCGACGACGCCGTCATCGTGATGGAACTGGTCGACGGCATCACGCTCCGGCGGCTGCTGGAGCACGAGGGCGCGACCGGAGCGGAGTCGGCGCTCGTGGTGCTGAAGGGAGCGCTGCTCGGCCTGGCCGCGGCTCACGAGCGCGGCGTGGTGCACCGGGACTTCAAACCCGAGAACGTCATGATCACCGAGGAGGGCGAGAGCAAGCTCGTCGACTTCGGCGTGGCCGCGCACGTCGGCGAGACCGCCGACCTCGTCGGCACCCCTTCCTACATGGCGCCCGAGCAGTGGCAGGAGGCCCCGGCAGGCCCGGCGACCGACGTGTACGCCGCGACACTGGTGTTCTTCGAGTGCCTGACCGGCCACCGCCCTTTCCTGGGCGACACCGTGGCCGCGCTGGCCTACCAGCACCAGCACGTCCCGCCGCCGGTCGAGGAGGTCGACGAGCCGCTGCGGCCCATCGTCGAGCACGGCCTGGCCAAGGACCCCGGGGCCAGGCCGGAGTCGGCGCGGGCGTTCCTGGCCGAACTGGAGGGCGTCGCGCTGGCCTCGTACGGGGAGGACTGGGAGCGGCGGGGACGGGCCGGCCTCGGCCTGCTGACCGTGCCGCTCACCGCGCTGCTGCCCAGGCCCCAGCCGGTGGCCGACGGAGGCTCCACGAGCCTGTTCCACACCACGATGGCGCCCGCGACGAAGTTCGCGGTGACGGGCGGCCTGGTGCTGGTGACGGCGGCCGCGGTGGTGTCGGCGTTCGTGGTCTTGAGCGACCCGCCCGACACGAGGAGCGGCACCGCCCTCCCGCCGCCCGCGACGGCGTCCGCGGCCGCGACACCGACGGCGGCATCCCCGACGTCCGCCGCGCCCACCTTCACCGTGCCGACGAACCGGCCGACCGAGCCCACGCAGCCGCCCGCCTCCGACGGGCCGGGAGGCGAGCAGTCGCCGGGGGCCGGGACACCGACGCGCGGCGAACCGGGCACCGACCGGCCCACCAATGATCAGCCCACCGACGAGCAGCCCACCGTCGAGCAGCCCACCGATGCGGGGCCCAGGCCGGACGCCGCGGGCCGGTCGCAGGCCGTGTTGTTCGCCGCCGGGCTCGTGACGACGGGCACGCTTCCGGTCACACTTGCGGTGAAGCGCCGCAAGGCGAGGCGCCACAGAGGGAAGCGCTAGACCCGCGGGGGGCAACGGCGATGGACAACCCTGCGAACGCCCCGGGCAACGGAATCGCCGGCTTCCGGCTCACCCAGCACACCTGGATGACCGAGCTCGGCAACTGGATCGACGCCATCTCCCCCGACGGCCGCAGGGCCGGGGCGCTGCTGTTCGATCCCAAGATCATCATGCTGCCAGGCGTCCGCGACCGCGTGGTCCAGTCGGTGATGACGGACCGGCGGCTCGTGCTCGCCGGCCTGACAGGGCTGATCCCGGTGGCCGACGTCGTGGCCACCGGCGACCAGGTGTGGCTGCTCACCGCGCAGGCGGTCAGCCCCACCGTGGCCGACCTGCTCGCCGCGGGGCCGGTCCCCGCCGACGGCGCGGCGGCCGTACTCGTGGAGACCGCGCAGACGCTGCTCGCGCTGCACGCGTCCGGGGTGACGCACGGCTCCGTGCATCCGCGCACGGTGGTGATCACGGCGGAGGGCGCCGCGCTGCTGTCGGAGCGCGGCCTGTCCGACACCGTCCGCGGCCAGGTCTCACCGCCCGAGCGGGACACGACCGGCTGGGCGTCCCTGGCGCGCGCGCTGGCCGGCTCCTGCGAGCAGAGCACGCCGCAGGCGGCCGGGTTGTTCACCCGCGCCGCCGCCTCGGCCACCGCCCTCGGCCTCTCCACCGCCAGGGACACCCTGCTCAACGAGCGCACGGCGCTGCCGGGCGGCACGATCAGCAGGGACGCGCTGGCCAGGGCGGCCCGGGACAGGTCGGCGTTCGCCCAGCCGCCCGCGTACGCGCAGGCGCCGGTCGTGCCGCACGACGAGGGCGACATCGTCACGCTGCTGCACGTTCCGGGCCGTACCCCTGGGCCTGTGCAGTTCGGGCCCGGAGTCGGTACGGAGCCGCGGCGCCCGCAGACCACGGCCCAGCGGATCTGGCGGGACGGGCGCGGCGAACCCGCCGCGCGGGCGGGCAAGGCCTCGCGGGCACGGCGGCGGCGTACGATCCTGTCCACCGCGGTGTTCGCGGCCGTCATGGCGGGGGCGATCCTGGCCTGGTACAAACTGGGCGAGAGGCCCGACCTGGCGGTCGTGTCGATCGGCGTCACGGCGCCGAAGAAGACCCAGGGCTGCGACAGCTCCGTCCTGATCACCGGCAGGGTGGTCACCAACGGGGCGTCCGGGGAGATCGCCTACGAATGGCGTAAGAGCCTGGACGATGAGGTCGTCAAGGGGACGCTGCGCACCGAGGCCGATCGCACGTCGTACACACTGCCGCTGCGCTGGAATCTGCAGGGCAAGAGCACCGTCAAGGCCACGGCGACGCTGCGCGTGCTCACGCCGGGCCCCGTGCGTACGGACAAGGCGAGCTTCACCTACCGGTGCTGAGCGCGGCGCCTGCTCCGGGCGGATCCCTCCCGCATCGGGGGTCCGGCTTCCCGCGAGAGAGGACTAATCTGACGAACATGACCACGCAGACCCCCGCGGGCTGGTACCCCGACCCTTATGGAGAGCCCCGGCTCCGCTGGTGGGACGGCAGCCAGTGGACCGACGCCACCCACGCGCAGGATCCACCTGCCGGCGCCTCCCAGCAGCCGGTGACCGGGCCGCAGCCGAACCGCCCCGGTTTCGAGCCGCACGGTCCGGGGCCTCAGTCACCCTCGGGACCGCAGCCGTACGCGTCAGGACCGCAGTCACACGATCCGGGTCCGCCGCCTCCCGATTCCGGACCGCACTCGCCTTCGGGACCGCAGCCGGGCCCTGACGGGCCGGTGACACCGGCCAACCCCACGCTGCAATTCGGGCAGCCGACGTACGGCCAGTCGGCCTACGGCCAGCCCGCGCCGTCGGCGCACCAGTGGGACGGTGTCCCGCTGCCGGGGCCGGGCTACGGCCCGCCGCCCAAGCAGGGCAACCCGATGCCGTGGGTGTTCGGCGGTCTGGCGGCGCTCGTGGTGGTCGCGCTGATCGTCGTCGCCGGGGTCTTCTTCGTCAACAACAACGACACCGAGCCTCTCGCGGGCCCGTCGCCGACGGACACGTTCCAGCCGGAGCCGCCCAGCAATGAGCCCCCCTCCATCCAGCCGCCGCCCAGCCAGGGCGCCGCCGAGCTGCCGCAGCCGGTGAGCGGCCGTGTCACCGACCCGCAGGCCGGGGTCTCCTTCGAGGTGCCCGACGACTGGACGGTGCCCGAGGCGAACACCGTCAACGGTCCTGACCCCACCCAGCAGAAGTGGTCGAGCGGGGTGCAGAAGACCTCGCACGAGAACTATGACGGCGAGGGCGACTGGATCGGCAACGTGTTCGCGGGCGTGCTGAACCCGATCTACCCCTACGCCGGCGCCTCCGGCCTGGGCGACACGGCCAAGGCCGTCTTCATGACCTTCGGCAGGTACTACCAGCTCCCGCACGAGAGCAAGATCGTCGAGGACAAGGCGACGAAGATCGGCGACCGCGACGCGTGGATCCTGCGGTTCGAGCTCGACTTCAGCAAGGTGTCGGAGGACAAGGACTACAAGTGGAAGAAGGAGAACGGCGCTATCGTGCTCATGGACCGCGGCCAGGGCCTGCGGCCGGCCATCGTCTACGTCTCCGTTCCCGACAATCTGGGCACCGATGTGGTGAGTGAGGTCGTCGGCTCGCTCAAGCCCGCATGACCTGTGGCACTAGTCTGGTGGGGTGACAAGCGGGCGGATCGCTCCGAGCCGCTGTGCGAGGAGATCGAATGAGTGACGTGCTGGTCTGGATCGACTGCGAGATGACCGGGCTCGACCTCGGGCGCGACGCGCTCGTCGAGGTGGCCTGTGTCATCACCGACAGCGAGCTCCGGCAGCTTGACGAAGGTGTCGACGTGGTCATCAAGCCGCCGCCCGAGTCGCTGGAGCAGATGTCGCAGGTCGTGCGCGAGATGCACACCGCCTCGGGGCTGCTGCCCGAGCTGCCGGGCGGCGTGACGCTGGCGGAGGCCGAGTCGCTGGTGCTCGACTACATCCGCCGCCACGTGCCCGAGCCGAAGAAGGCGCCGCTGTGCGGCAACTCGATCGGCACCGACCGCACGTTCATCGCGCGCGACATGCCCGGGGTCGACGCCTTTCTGCACTACCGGATGATCGACGTTTCGTCGATCAAGGAACTGGTCCGCCGCTGGTATCCACGGGTCTACTTCGCCGCCCCCGAGAAGCAGGGCGGACACCGTGCTCTGGCGGACATCACGGAGAGCATCAGGGAGCTCCGCTACTACCGCGCCGCGATCTTCGTGGCCCAGCCTGGGCCCGATTCGGCCACGGCCAGATCGCTCGCCGAGCGTGTCGGCAACTAAACGAGTGGCGTAAAGACTCCCGAACGACGCTACACTTTTCCTGTGCCACCACACGGCGGTGGCCATGGTGGGTGTAGCTCAGTTGGCAGAGCGCCAGGTTGTGGTCCTGGATGTCGAGGGTTCAAGTCCCTTCACTCACCCTCGCCCAACGGCCGGTCCTCAGGGACCGGCCGTTGGCGTTTTCTCCCAACAACGCCCCCAAATCCTGACAATGCGAGTTATGCTCGCTGTCTACCGCTAACGCCGGAAGCACGGGGGCCATCGGCGATCTGACCGTCTCGCGCCCCCGGAGGCCGGATGAGAGTCGACGACGCAGCGTTCGATAGCGTGTTCATGTCCCTGAGCAAACGCGAAGCCGAGGTCATGGACCTGATCGCCACTGGCCAGTCCAACGGCCAGATCGCGCAGCGCCTGTTCCTCAGCGAGAAAACGGTGAAGAACCACGTCAACCGCATCTACGCCAAGCTCGGCGTCAGCTCACGGGTCACCGCCATCGGATTGTGGCAGTCACGCCAGAAATAGCCGCCCGCCCGGGAACGCCCACCGGAACGGGTTCACCGGTGGGCGTTCCCCATGCGCCCTGAACGGGCCGGACCGTGGCGGGGACCACCCGGCGTGACCTGCACAGAGCACCCTCATTCTCCCGTGGTGGTTTAAAAGCCACTGTCGGTGCCATAGGCATGCATGACGCCGTTCGCGGGGGAAAGGGACCTGACATGGCCAGAAGACCACGAGTCATCGTCGTAGGAGCCGGCTTCGCCGGGCTGAACGCGACCCGGGAACTGGCCAAGGGCGGCGCCCTGGTGACGCTCGTCGACCGCAACCCCTACTCGACCTTCCAGCCGCTGCTCTACCAGGTTGCCACGGCGGGAATGGGCACGGCCGACGTCTCCTACCCGATCAGGACCTTCGCGGCCAGGTGGCCGAACGTGCGGGCCCGCCGGGCGGCGGTGAGCAAGGTGCTGCCCGCGGAGCGGCGGGTGGAGTTCGAGGACGGCAACGGCCTCGACTACGACTACCTCGTCCTGGCCACGGGCGTCACCACCAACTGGCTCAACGTGCCGGGCGCGCCGGAGAACGCGCTGCCGATCTACTCGCTCGGCGACGCGGCGGCGCTGCGCCGGCGACTCCAGCACTACCTGGAGGACACCGCGGCGGGCCGGCGCGACAGCACGCACGTCGTGGTGGTGGGCGCGGGCGCGACCGGCGTCGAGATGGCAGGCACGCTGGCCGAGCTGCGCCGGCACACGACGCCGCTGACGCACCCGGAGGTCCGCCCCGACCAGACCAGCGTGACGCTCGTCGAGCGGTTCGACTTCGTGTTGTCGCCGTACAAGCCGCGGCTGCGGGACGCGGCGGCCGAGGCGCTGCGCAGACGCGGGGTACGCCTGCGGCTGGGGGCGACCGTGGCCTCCGTCGAACCGGACGCGGTGATCCTGGAGGACGGCACCCGGCTGCCGAGCGACGTGACCGTGTGGGCGCTCGGCGTGGCCGCGCCCAAGCAGGTGTCCGACTGGGGCCTGCCGCAGGGCAAGGGCGGCCGGGTGACGCTGACGGAGGCGCTGAACGTACCCGACCATCCCGAGATCTTCGTGGCCGGTGACCTTTCCGGACAGCCGGACCCGCTGCCCCAGCTCGCCCAGCCCGCGATCCAGATGGGCAAGCACGTGGGCCGGCAGGTCCTGGCCGCCGCGCGGGGCAAGCCGCCGCAGCGCTTCTCCTACCGCGACCCGGGCATCATGGCCACCGTCGGCAAGGCCGAGGCGGTGTTGCAGCTCGCCAACGGGATGACCATGCGCGGGTTGCCCGCCTGGCTGGTGTGGATCTTCGTGCACGTGGCGTACCTGCTGGGCGGGCGCAACCGGGTCAACGTGCTGATCAACTTCTTCTGGCGCTACTTCGGGCCGCGCCGCACCGCCACCAGCGTCACGCAGTGACGCCGCTCAGAGCGCCTCGGCCAGGGCCGCCATGCCGTGGTCGATGTCGCTGTCCAGGATGTTCAGCGCCGGCCGCAGGCGTACGGACCGAGGGCCGCACGGCAGCACCAGCACCCCCTGGTCCTCCCTGAGCCTGCCCACCAGAGCGTCGCGGGCGGCCCTGTCGGGCAGGTCGAACGCGCACATGAGGCCCCGGCCGCGTACGTTCGCCATCGACTCGGGGTGCTCGGCCTCCAGCTTGGTGAGGCGTTCGAGCAACACGGTGCCGAGGGTCGCGGCGCGCTGGATCAGGCCCTCGCGCTCGATGATCTCGAGGATGCCCCGGCTGCGCACCATGTCCACCAGGCCGCCGCCCCACGTGGAGTTGATGCGGCCGCTCACCTGGAACACGTTGTCCGGCACCAGGTCCACTCTGCGGCCGGCCATGATCCCGCCGACCTGCACCTTCTTGGCGAACGCCACCACGTCGGGTTCCAGCCCGAGCTGCTGGTAGGCCCACGGCGTCCCGGTCGTCCCGCCGCCGGTCTGCACCTCGTCGAGGACGAACAGGGCGTCGTACTCGTGGCTCAGGCGCTGCATGGCCTGGAGGAACTCCGGCCGCATGTGGTTGTCGCCGCCTTCGCCCTGGATGGGTTCGGCGATGAAGCAGGCGATGTCGTGCGGATGGCGTTCGAACGCCTCCCTGGCCTGCGCGAGGGCGCGCTGCTCGGCCGCCTCGACGTCGCCGAAGTGGATCGCGGGCACGTCGATGCGCGGCCAGTCGAACATGGGGAACCGGTCGGTCTTGCCCGGCTCGGTGTTGGTGAGGCTGAGGGTGTAGCCGCTGCGACCGTGGAAGGCCTTCGTCAGGTGCAGGACCTTGGTGCCGAGATCGCGCGAGCGGCCCGCGGCCTCGTTGCGGCGGCTCTTCCAGTCGAAGGCGCTCTTGAGCGCGTTCTCGACGGCGAGGGCGCCGCCCTCGACGAAGAACAGGTGCGGGAGCGCGGGGTCGCCGAGCACGCGGGTGAAGGTGTCGACGAAGTCGGCGAGATGCTCGGTGTAGGTGTCGGGGTTGGCCGGCTTGTTGCGGGCGACCTGGCCGAGGAGCTGGGTGAAGTCGGCGTCGAAGGGCGGGTTCACACCGAGGGGGGCGGAGGCGAAGAAGGTGTAGAAGTCGAGGTAGCGGCGGCCGTCGCGGGCGTCGACGAGCCAGGAGCCACGGCTGAGCTCCAGGTCGAGCACCAGGCGGTAGCCGTCGACGAGCAGGTGGTGGGCAAGGCGGGTGTGCACGTCCATGGCGCCTCCACATAGGGTCGTACGTTCCTTTCGAGGAACGCCTTCTCATATGTAAAATTTACGGCACAGTAGGGCTAGAAGTGAAGTTCTTCACGCGAAGCGCCAGGGCGATCTCGGCGATGCCGTACAGGATGGCGAAGGCGCCGACGAGCCAGACCAGGCTGAGCAGGCCCGCTCCCGGCCAGATGAGCAGCAGGACACCGAAGATCACCGACAGGACGCCGCCGACGATGAGCATCAACTCGTTGTCGATGTCCTTGCGCAGGTGAACGCCGGCGACGATCTCGGCGACGCCGGAGAAGACGGCCCAGAAGGCCACGACGTAGAGCAGAGCGAAAGAGGTGATCCCGGGCCAGGCGAAGGCGAGGACTCCGGCGATGATCCCGATGATGCCGGAGACGATGAGCCAGGCTCGCGACCTGGCTCCGTGGCGGACGCCGGACAACAGTGCGAACACCCCGTTCACCAGGGCGTACGCGGCGAAAAAAACCACCAGCACGAGCAGCGTGATGCCCGGCCAGATGAGCGCCAGGAAGCCGAAGACGATGGCGGCGAGGCCGCGTACCAGCAGCATCCACCATGAACTCGCGATATCCCCCATGCTGGTCTGTTTTCCGTGATGCGCCCGGAAACAGACCAGCACCGGGTCAAATATCAGTGACCTGGAGACGCTTCACCCGTGCGAGTAGACCACGATCGAGACCGCGATGTACTGCACCAGGTAGGCCGCGATGGTGCAGGCGTGGAAGACCTCGTGGAAGCCGAACCAGCGGGGCGCGGGATCGGGCCGGCGCAGGCCGTAGACGATCGCTCCCGCCGAGTAGAACACGCCGCCGACGGCCACCAGCACGACGGCGGCGACGCCCGCGCCCTGCAGCAGTTGCGGCATCACGAAGACGGCGGTCCAGCCCAACGCAAGGTAGAGGACCGTGTAGAGCCAGCGCGGGGCGTTCATCCAGAACACCCGGAACAACACGCCGGCCAGCGCGCCGCCCCAGATGACGGAGAGCACCGCGATCCTGGCCGCTCCGTCCAGCGCCAGCAGGGCGAAGGGCGTGTAGGTGCCGGCGATGATCAGGTAGATGTTGGCATGGTCGAACCTGCGCAGGAACTCCGCCAGGCGGGGGCCCAGCGTGCTGCGGTGATAGGTGGCCGAGATGCCGAACAACAGGGCCGAGGTGATCGCGTAGATCGCGGAGGCCAGGCGGGCCTGCAGGGTCGGGCCGAGCGCCACGAGCACGAACCCCGCGACCAGCGTGACGGGCAATGCTCCGGTGTGCAACCAGCCCCGCAGCCGTGGCCTGACGGTGAGGGTCGTCATGCAACCTACGGTACCGTAGGTTGGGGTTCGGCCCCATGTGACGGACCTCTCATCGCGGCCTCACCGGGCTCACAACCCGCGCAGAAAGCGGGCCGCGACGGGCACGGCCGCCCGGCGCCCCGATCCCCCGTGCCGGACGAACACGCAGAAGGCGAGGTCGTCGCGGTAGCCGATGAACCATCCGTGCGAGCCCTCGCCGTCCCGTGCCTCGGCCGTGCCCGTCTTGCCCGCGACCCCCTCGGGCAGCCCGGCGTCGCCGGCCGTGCCCCGGTCGACCACGGCGGCCATCATGTCGCGCAGCGCGCTCACGACCGCCTGGTCCATGGGCACGTCCTCGTGCGGCGGGCCGTCGATGCGGCGTACCTGCTCCTTCGTCAGCAACCTGGGCGAGCGCCAGACGCCACTCTGCACGGCGGCGGCCACCGCGGCCATGCACAGCGGAGTGGCGACCACCTCACCCTGGCCGATCGCGTCCGCGCCCAACATGTCGAGGTCGTCGGTGCCGGGTACGGTGCCGCAGGTCCCGCCGACGCCGGTCGCGATGCTCCTGCCGAACCCCCACGCGTCGGCGGTCTCGCGCAGCGTGTCGGCGTCGATCCTCGTGGTGGCCTGCTCCACGAAGGTCGTGTTGCAGGAGTGGGCGAACGCGTCGGTGAAGCTGACGACGCCGCGGTCCACCTGGCCGTCGTTGCGGAAGGCCCGGTGGAACGGGATGGTGTACGTGCCGGGGCACTCGACCTGCGCCGACGGGTCGAGCCCCGACGCGAGCAGCGCGGCGGCAGTGATGGTCTTGAAGACCGAGCCCGGCGGGAAGACGTCGCGTACGGCACTGTCATTCTCACCGAGGCGGTCGGCCAGCGCCAGGATCTCGCCGGTGCTCGGCCGGATGACGATCATCGCCGAGCCGTCCACCCCGTCCAGAGCCCGCGCGGCCGCCGCCTGGACCGCGCGCGACAGGGTGGTGCGCACGACGTTCGCCTCGGGTGCGCGGGTCAGCACCCGCGTGGCGAGCCGGCCCGGGACCTTCGACACCAGCTCCCAGCCGTGGCCGGCGGTCTCGAACTCGGTCGTGAGGGGATCGAGGTACGCCTCCGCGTAGCTGTCGTTGGGGATCCTGTGGCCCTCCCTGGTGGCCGGCTCGGTCGCCGGCGCCTCGATCTCGCGCAGCTCCAGCGTGCCTCCGTCCTTGAGCAGCGGGTGCAGCGTCTCGGGGGACCACAACACCTTCCAGGTCCGCCCGCGTACGCCGAGCCGTAACACGCCGGCCCACGGCCACGCCCCGAGCTCGGCGAGCTGCCGCACCCCCGAGAAGGGCACGTCGGCGCTCTCGTCTCCCGTGTTCGCCACCTGGCCGGGGCTGAGCCGGACGGACTCGACGTGCAGTTGCTCCGTCAGCGCGCGGTGCCGCTGCGAGAAGTCGGAGGGCGGCTGGTGCACCAGGCGGGCCATGCCGGAGATGTCGCCCTCGCGCCACGCCGCGAAATACGCCGCGGCGGTCTCGGAGGCGCTCCCCCGCACGCGGTTCGACGCCACCACGGCGAACGCGCCCGCACCCAGTATCGCGACGAAAGCGATAAAGAGCACCATCAGTCTTCGACGTCGCATACGGTTCTCCCAGGAGGGATCAGCGTGGCACGTGGACAGCGGGAACCGATGCCCGGCCTTTATCCGGTGACGTTCGGCGAGATCGAACTCCTCCGGGATCTGGACAGGCAGGACGGCTGGGTGCTGTCCAAGGATGGCGTACCTCAGTCGTACGTCGATCTACAAGACCCGACATTTCTGGAATTCGAATATGTCCGGCTCATGGCCGACGTGATCGACCTTGTGGAGGAAGGCCCGCTGAGCTGCCTGCACGTGGGTGGCGGCGCCTGCACGATCCCCCGTTACGTCGCCGCCACCCGCCCCGGCTCCCGCCACATCGTGATCGAACCCGACGGCCTGCTGGTCAATCTCGTACGCGAGCAACTGAACCTCCGCTCCATCCCCAGGCTGAAGGTCATCGTGGACGGAGGCCGCGAGGGCACCGCCAAGATCTGGGACGCCTCTGCCGACCTGGTGGTGCTCGACGCCTTCTCCGGGGCGACGATGCCCGTCGAACTGGCCACGGCCGAGTACATGGGCGACCTCGCGCGTGTCCTGCGCCCGTCGGGCACCCTGCTGATCAACCTGGCCGACGGCAAGGGGCTGGCGTTCGCCCGGCGCCTGCTCGCGACCGTGACGGGCACCTTCGGCCACGTGGCCCTGATGGCCGAGCCGGGGGTCATGCGCGGCCGCCGCTTCGGCAACCTCATCGTGGCCGCCTCCCGCACCGGCCTCCCCCTCGACCTGCTGAGCCGCAGGGCGGCGGGGGGCCTGACCCAGGCGCGCTGCGTGCACGGCGAGGCCCTGAGCAACTTCATCGCCGGAGCCGCACCCATCAACGACGGCGACCCCGTCC
>NZ_SMJZ01000108.1 GCF_004348345.1 Nonomuraea longispora | reverse complement strand
GATGGCTCCCACGCATCCGCATCCGGGCACGGAGTCGGCCACGAAGAACGTTCTGGTGGGCACGCCGATGGCGATGATGGACCGGGTCCGCGACGTCATCCGCCAGACGATGGGCAAGAACCCCTGATCATGGCGGCGCGCGGCATCAGGCTGCCCGGCACGGTGCTGGGGGTGGGGCTGGGCGGATTCGTGGACGGCATTCTGCTGCACCAGATCCTGCAGTGGCACCACATGCTCAGCAGCACCGGCACCGACCGCATCGGCGTTCGCCCCTACCCGGTCGACACCGTGCCGGGCCTGCGGATGAACACCGTGTGGGACGGGTTGTTCCACACCGTCACCTGGCTGGCCGTGCTGATCGGGCTCGGCCTGCTCTACTCCCGCGTCACCGGCTCGCGCGGGCGGGTGTGGCGCTCGCGGACGCTGTGGGGGTGGATCCTCTTCGGCTGGGGCGCGTTCAACCTGGTGGAGGGCCTGATCGACCACCATCTGCTCGGCATCCACCACGTGCGCACCGGCCCGCACCAGCTCTGGTGGGATCTCGGGTTCCTGCTGCTCGGCGTGCTGCTCATGCTCGCCGGATGGGCGCTGCAACGTACCGGCGGGGTGCTCGACCTGTGCCGCGATGACGAGCCGGCGCGGTGACGGTCCACGACGGTCACGCGCACGGGGCGGCGTACCTGCCGGTGATCCTGACGCTGGCGGGCGCCGCGTACCTGGTGCTGGCGGCGCGCACGGGGCCGAGGACGTGGAGCCGGTGGCGCGGCGCGGCGTTCCTCACGGGCCTCGCGCTGACGGCCGCCGCCCTGACCGGGCCGATCCAGGCTCTCGCCGCGACCGATTTCCGCGGCCACATGCTGCAGCACCTGCTCATCGGCATGCTGGCACCGCTGTGCCTGGTGCTCGGAGCGCCGATGACCCTGCTGCTGCGCTCCCTGCCCGCCGCCCGTGCCCGCCGCCTGGGCACCCTGCTGCGCGGACGAGTCATGCGCGCTCTTTCCCACCCGGTCGTCGCGCTGGTGCTCAGCGTGGGCGGCATGGTGGTTCTGTACTGCACCCCGCTCTACCGGCACACCATGACGAACGAGTGGCTGCACGCGGCGGTCCACGTGCACTTCCTGCTGTCGGGCTACCTGTTCGCATGGGTGATCGCCGGACCTGACCCCGCCCCCGGGCGTCCCTCGGTGCCGGCGCGGTTGGTGGTGCTCGGGGTGGCGATCGCCGTGCACAGCGGGCTGTCGCAGCTCATGTACGCCGGAATCGGGGTGGACGTGCCCGTGCCGGCGGAGCAACTGCGCGGCGCGGCCGAGATCATGTACTACGGCGGCGACATCACCGAGTTGCTGCTGGCCGTGACGCTCGCGGCCGGCTGGCGCCCCCAGCGCAGGGCCCGCCGTACGCGGTGGAGCCCGTCGGGCTACGCGGACCGAGGTCAGCCCGCCGCGCGGTCCGCACCTCGTACCGCCGGCTGGTTGATCGCGTTGCGCGGCCGGTCGCCGTTCAGAGCGGCACGGACTTCCGAGAACACCTCCTGGGTGAGGTCCGCCAGCGACTCCTCGGAGTAGAAGCCCGCGTGCGGGGTCACGATCACGTTCGGCAGGGCGAGGAGCTCCTCGTGCGCGTGCGGCGGCTCGGTCGCCAGGACGTCGAGTGCCGCGCCCGCCGGCCGGCCGTCCCGCAGCGCCGCCAGCAGGGCCGGCTGGTCGACGAGGCCGCCTCTCGCCGTGTTGACCAGGTAGGCCGTCGGTTTCATCGCCGCCAGTTCGGCCGCGGAGATGACGTGCCGGGTGTCGGGCGTCAGCGGCGCGTGCAGGCTGAGCACGTCGGCCTCCGCGACCAGCCGCTCGAGCGGTACGAGCTCGGCGAACGCCGCGTGCGGGCCGTCGGCCACCGGCACCGTCGCCAGCACGCGGAAGCCGAACGCGGCGGCTCGCGCCGCGACGGCTCTGCCGACCCGGCCCAGCCCGAGCAGGCCGAGCACCCGCCCCCGGGTACGGCGGAGCGTCCCGGCCCCGCAGTGGTCCCATCCGCCGCTCCGCACGTGGTCGTGGTAGCGGACGATGCCCCTGGTGGAGGCCAGGATCAGCGCCAGCGTGTGGTCGGCCAGCTCCTCGACGCAGTAGGACGGCGCCCGCGAGACGTGTATCCCGGCCGCCGTCGCCGCGGCCACGTCGATGTTGTCGACGCCCACGCCGTACGAGCAGATCAGCCGGCAGCGTCGCATCCTGCCCACCAGCTCGGCGGTCACGGGGGCGGCGTCGGCGAGGACCACGTCGGCCGAGTGACACAGCTCGTGGGCGTCGGCCCGCCCGGAGGCGTCGATCAGTTCCGCCTGCGGGCCGACGAGCGCGGGATCGAGACCGCGCGGGTCGGGGTGATCGAGCACCACGACCCTCTTCAACGTTTGCAACATGTTCCCTTTTTCGCGTTCCAGGTCTTTCTAGCCTCCCAGAACGCCCCCGGCCGTTCACTCGATGTGCCAGGTCAAGCTCCATGCGGCCGTCGGGCTCAGGACGCGGCGGGCTCGGCACCGGTGACGCGGCCGCCCTCGTTCTCTCATACAGCCGAGCTGTCGCGTCCGGGAAGGTTCTCGACCGGGCGGGCGGGGTGGAGGATGTCGGCAGGGCGGACGCCGACCGTGCCGGCGGCGGCGAGCGTGAGCGCCGCCACGGCCGGGGCGTGCGCGGTGCCGGGTGGGATGACCAGCACAACGATGGGAGCTTTTCCCTCGATGGTCAGGGTGACCAGGTGCGGGTCGGCGCTGCGGAACCAGCCCACTCTGACCGGGCGGCCGCGGGCCGTCATGCGGCGTGGGATGTGCTCCCACGCGTCGTGATGCAGGCCCACCCGCAGGACGGCCCTGCCGAGCCGCCGGTCGACGGCGGAGATGAGGGAGGGAAGTTCGGCGGCGGCGTCGCGGGAGCGCGGCCACCACGCCCCGTCGACGGTGCCTCTGCGGTCGAGAACGGCATTCAGCCTGAGCCTGACCCCGGAATGTGCCGCGGCGGTGTCGGGGGTCGCCGGTGCGGTGAGTGTGGTCATCATATTTGCCTGGCCTGTCGGGCCCTCATCAAAAGCCGGTGCGGTTTATCGCCGCGGGCGACGCCAACCTGAATGCCAACGTACGAAATGTCCTCGGTATTTCTATTGTACCTCGTGCAGTGCGACCACGAGAGAAACCACATCGCCGTTATCAAATGCGGTGATAACCAGGTCGGCGACTGCTTGTTTCCCGTTCCTCGTCCGGAAGAGCACTATCGAAGCACAGGGCTGACGAAGGGAAACATTGTGAGCCTGACCGGGAAGATCAAGTCCAGGACGTGGGCCATCCAGAGCTGGATCATGCTCAACTTCGGCCGCGCCACCGGAAACCAGCACCTGGAGTCGAAAGGCGCGGTCGGCAGGCCGGAGAAAACTCTGCGGCGGCGTAGCGGGCAGATCAGGGACATGTTCCGGCGCTGACCGCCCGGCCACAGTCAGCTCCGCGGGAATCCCGGTGGGTCAGGGCCTGCCGGGAGGCGGCCGGTCGTCGATGGCATCCTGGCGGCTGCGGGCCGTCGACTGGCTCCAGCGTGACCTGACGTGCAGCAGGAGCAGCAGCAGTCCGAGGGCGCCTGCGAGCATCAGGATGACGCCCGTGATGCGCAGGTCGAACACGCCTGCCGACCCGCCGGCCAGGACGAAGGTGAGGACGGCGCCGAGGCTGAGGACCGCGACGGCCCCGGCGATGGCCACCCGGCGGCCGGGGCGTGAGCTCGGGAGGACGCTGGGCGCTTTCATCGATGACCGCCCGGCACGACCATGGTGATGCGACTTCGCGGGATCCAGACGATGGTGCCCATGGCCGCGCTCCTCTGGCGGTGCATCGGGGTCTGCACAGGATCGGTCTTTCCTGACCGGTCGAAGCAGGGGGCCGGCGGCCGCATTCGTACACCTTCAGTTGACACCCCCGTGAGCCGCGCGGAAACAGGCGATGCGGAAAGGATCCATCTGCAGAACCGATCACCGGCTGCCGCGGCGTGCGAGTGTCCCTCAGAGGGCCTCATCATTGTGGCAGGGGGTGCTCGGAGCGCCTTCGCCGAGGGCCGACCCGGCCCCCGGGACGACCGGATCAAGCCAGTCGAGCCGCTGGGCCAAGGTCCGGGCGTTGTCGAGGAGGGTGGCGATGTGGGGAGAGGCGTTGGCGTCGTACCAGAGCAACGACCAGGGGTAGCGCGGTGCAGGTTCGGTCAGGGGTCGCCAGATGGTGCCCGGTCGGTTGGAGGTGCGGAAGGAGGAGGGGACGCAGTAGACGCAGCGGTGCTGGAGCACGAGGTCGGTGGCGGCGCGGCTGCTCTGCACGGTTCCCTCGTAGATGGTGGGCGTGTACCCGGCTTCGCGGCACAGCGCGAGCACGAACCGGTTGAGCTCCGGTGACTGTGCTTCTTCGCCGAGCAGCAGGACTTCGTCGGCGAGAGCGGCGACAGGTACGTCGTCGAGGCCGGCGAACCGATGGTCGTCGGGCACCAGCACGCCGAGCGGATCGAGCCTGATGAGTTCGGAGGTCACCTCGGCCGAGAGCCGGGACGGGGATGCGATGGCGATGTCCAGGCGGCCGCCCACCAGTTGCCGATATTGCTCGGGGGTGCCCGCCTCGACCTGATGGATGGTGATCTCGGGGTGGTTGCTCTGGAGTTCGCGAAGGATCTGCGGCATGGTGTCGTAGCCGGCGTCGATGATGCCGACCCGCAGCGTGGGAGCCGAGGCGACGGCGTTGCGCGCGGCCTGCCCGGCCCGGCCCACATGGTCGAGGATCTGACGCGCCTCGACCAGGAAAGCGGCACCCGCAGGAGTCAGAGCGACGTGATGGGTGGTGCGGTCCAGCAGTCGCACGCCCACCTCGCGCTCCAGCCGCTGGATCTGCTGGCTCAGTGCCGACTGCACGATGTGCTCGCGGGCAGCAGCCCGGCCGAAGTGCAACTCCTCCGCCAGAGTCACGAAGTAGCGCAACTGCCGCAACTCCATGCCCACCACCCCTCCCTGTTTCGGGCGGTGCCGGAACGGACCGTCGTACACCAATCTAGGTGCTTCGTGGAGCGCGGCCACCCCCTCCGGACGGGGTACGGGCGTGTGATGGCGGGTCGGCGCGGCGGCGTTGGAGGCGCTCGTGATCGGGCCAGTGCACGTTGCTCGCCCAGCCGAGCCGCTCGAACAGGCCGATCACGGCTGCGGACGCCCACGCGGCCAGGAACGGCAGCACCAGCGACAGGGCGCACAACATGGGGAGGCGCGAGCCACGCGCCTCATGCGCACGCGCAGCCACGGCCGAGCGGTGAAGGCACACCACATCGCGTCGGGCATATGGTGCCTGAAGCTCCCGGACTGTGGGAGGACTGGCAGCCACGCGAGCCGAGCCGCCTGGTCACCACAGTCAAGGTGAAAGGCCGGCGTACGGAAACAGCCATTCCCAGCTAGCCTGCATCACCTGCAGCGATAGCCAAGCTGGCCGGAATGCCCTTGACGCGAATTGCCATGGCCGACCCAAACACCCGCAAGGGCGGGTGAGAGACCCGTGTACTCGGGCAGGCGAACAGCGCGGACAAGGACCCTGCGCGATGGCTATGGAGGAAACCGACATGGCTTCGACAGCTAGAGGCGTCGTCGATGGAGAGCCGGTGGGCGCGGCGCCGATCATCGAAGGGCGTAAACCGGTCGCGGCGATGGCCGCTTTGTGGGTGTTCGTACTGGTGCCGTTCGCGGCGCTGGCCTCAGCGATCCCCGTGGCCTGGGGATGGGGCCTCAGCTGGACCGACGTGGCGATCGCGGTGGGCTCCTACGTCCTGACCGGGCTCGGCGTCACAGTGGGCTTCCACCGCTATCTCACCCACGGCGCCTTCAAGGCGGGCCGATGGCTGCGAATCTGCCTGGCCGTGGCCGGGTCCCTCGCCGTCCAGGGCTCGGCCATCCAGTGGGTGGCCGACCACCGGCGCCACCATGCCTTCGCCGACCGTGACGGCGATCCCCACTCGCCCTGGCGTTACGGGCACAATGTGCGCGGTCTGGCCAAGGGGTTGCTGTTCGCGCATGTCGGATGGATGTTCGAGCGTGACCGCACCAACCGGCGGCGCTTCGCCAAGGACCTGCTCGCCGACGCCGACATCCGCCGGGTGGACCGCTTGTTCGGGCCGCTGGTCGCGGCCTCGTTGTTGCTACCGCCTGCCATCGGGCTGCTGGCCACCGGCACCTGGCAGGGGGCGGTGACCGCATTCTTCTGGGGCGCTCTCGTACGGATCGCGATGCTGCACCACGTCACCTGGTCGATCAACTCCATCTGCCACGTCTTCGGTGATCGGCCGCTGAGAACCCACGCCGGGGACCGGGCCGCCAATTTCTGGCCGCTGGCCATCCTGTCGTTCGGCGAGAGCTGGCACAATGGCCACCACGCCGACCCCACCTGCGCCCGCCACGGCGTACTTCCAGGCCAGGTCGACCTCTCGGCCCGGCTGATCCGACTGCTGGAGAGATTCGGCTGGGCCCGCGACGTACGCTGGCCGACGCCGGCGCGCGTGGCCGCACGAAGATATGGCGCGTTCAGTTCACCAGGCAGAGACCGGGCGTCTGGTCCCAGCCGGTGAGCTTGAGCAGACGGCGCATCTGTGGGGGCGGCGACCTCAGCGTCAGTTGGTGATCACCGCCGCCGTCGTGCAATTTGGCGGCAGCGCCGACCAGGGCGCGCAGGCAACCGGTGTCGATGAACGCCACGCCGCTCACCTCGACGCAGAAGCCGGTGCCACGGCTCGCCATCAAGGCCAGCGCCCGTCGCAGTGCCGGCAGGGTGGCGAGGTCGAGCTCACCCTCGATCCACAGGCCCGCACGGTCGGTGAGCGGGGTGACTCGCAGGAGCCCGCCTGTGGCGACGGCCGGGGAAAGCGCGATCAGGAGTTGTTCGATCAGGGCGTCGATCACGAGTGCGGTGGCGCTGGGTGTGTACGTGGCGTTCATGCCAATCTCCTACGGGGACTATGCAAAGGGGGCCGCGGAGGTCAGACGGCGTGAACACGGTGTGGGTCGTCAGTGTGAGCGGTGCAGTGAGTGCAGTGATCAAATCATCTGACGCGCTTGCCTGAACGGCAAGGACCGATCCGAGCCGGGGTTATCACCACCGGCGATCACCCAGTGCGGGCGACGGGGCCTCGCCCTGCACAATGCCCATGTCCTGATGCCAGGCCCCGGCGCGAGCCCATGACCGCCGTCCGGGGGAGCGCTCAACGTGGCGATCGCGGCCGGTGATGGGGCATGCTGCGTTCGCCTGTTTCCGCTGACAGGCCGAGCGGGTCCACTGAAGGGGAGCGGCAGGCACACCCGGTGCCGGCTGATCCCTGAGGAGGGTCGTCATCTCCCCGAACACCGGTGGCACGGACACGGGCGCGCGTGCCGGCCTGAACGGTCAGGCACCGCGCTGCCGGCATGTCGACATGTCGCCGGGAGCCGAACAGGGACTACCGCAGTGCAGGGAGTGCCTGGCTCTCGGCCTGGCCTGGACCCGCCTGCTGACGTGCATGACGTGCGGTTGGGTGGCCTGTTCCGACGACTCGCCGGGCACCCACGCCCGCGAGCACTACCGGGAGACCGACCATCCGGTGGTCACGGCGCTGGCGTCGGAGACGACCTGGCGCTGGTGCTACGTACACGAACGAACCGTGTGAGGCGCGGGCCGCGACGTCACTCGCCGAGATGGCGGCGAAGGTTCTCCGCGACGACGGGAGCGAGCTTGCGCAGGTTCTTCGGGCTGTCGTACACGGTCAGGTGAAAATCTGCCCGAACGGCCGCGATGGTCGAACTGGTCGCTGGACTTCGATGACCATCACACGACGTCGTACGACTACGACGGCGACGAGAACGGCGGCTACTGCGTCCACCCGGGGGCAGTCATAGGGTCGAGGCGAGACCCCTCCGCGATCTTCCTCAGCTCGGCGCCGACGGCCTCGGCACCGGAGAACTCCTTGGCGTGGCCAGGGCTGAACATGATCTCCGCACGCTGCCTGTCGCCCATCCTGAGGAAGGGCATGGGGGTGCCCTTCCCGCCGTCCTCGCCCACCCACTGGACGACCAGATAGCCGGTCCGGTCGCCGATGGTCACCTCCTCACCGTCGTCCTCGTCGCGACATCTCTTGATCTGGTCGTCGATCTCCTGGACGGCCGCATCCTGCGGATCCCTCACCGGCCCCGCTGCTCGCGGGGCACCGGCACGGCGATGCCGGCCGTCTTCGTGATCCAGCCCTTGTAGGCCGCGGCGTCCGTCCACACCCCGGGGCCGACGCAGCTGGGGTCGGTCTTCTCGTTGCCGTCGCGGCTGGTGATGCCGGCCAGCTCCCAGCGGCCCCCGATCTTGCGCACCATGGGGCCGCCGGAGTCGAGGATGCAGCTCTGGGCTTTCTTGGCGGGGTGTTCGGAGCAGATGTCGCTGGCGGCGTCGATGCCCGTGCACCGCTTGTCGGAGACGATCGCGCTGTCCAGCTCCTGCAGGGTGACCGGCGGATCCGGGCACTTGTTTCCGTCTTCGCAGGTCATGCCCCAGCCCAGGAGGCGGACCGGCTGGCTCGCAGCTCCGGGCCTGCCGGCGATCCTGATCGGCTTCTGCCTGACCGGCCGGTCCAGCTTGACGAGCGCGATGTCGTGCCGCAGGTCGTTGGGGTCGGCAGTGTAGCGGGGATGCCTGACGATCTTCGTGACGTGGCGCAGGCTGCCGCCCTTCTCGACGTGGGTGCCGCCGACCTTGGCGCTGACCTGGCCGATCGGGACGTGCGAGCAGTGCCCCGCCGTCGCCACCCACTGGGGAGCGACGAGCACGCCCCCGCAGTAGTGCACGTCCTTGCCGTCGCGCAGGGTCACGGTGAAGGAGTAGTTTTCCGTGGCGTCGCGCCCGCCGATGATCGCGTTGGCCGGCGACGCCATGGTCGCCGCGAGGACCGCTGCGCCCCCGACCGCTCCCGCGATGGTCAGGGCCCGCGCCCGGCCACGCCCGGCCCGGTCGCCGTGGTTGCTGAGGAAACTGGTGAGTCCGCTTCGTTCGATCATGCCGTCAACGGTCGCGGATCCCGCCGTCCGCGACATCGGAGCATGGTCTGGTCATGGGTCTCATACCGTGGTCTGAGCCGCCGCCGGGGGCCTACAGGCTAGCGTTCGGCCATGACCCATGATCTCCGGCCGCCGCTGCTGCTCAGGGTGCGGCCCGTGTTCCTGGCCCTCGCGGACCTGGCGATCGCCGTGTTCCTGACGTTCTTCACCGTGATGGCCATCATCGAGGAGATGCCGCCGGAGGCGAGGGTGGAGCCGCTGCCGATCCTCGCCGGAGTCCTCATGGCGCTGCCGCTGGTGGTCCGCCGCCGCCGGCCCGTTCCCGTGGTGGCGATCGTGGCGGGAACGAGCATGGTGGCCGTGGCCATGCGGTGGGTGGCACCCCACGCGGCGCTGGTGCCCGACGTGCTCCTCGTCTTCGCGATCTACCCGGTGGCCGTGTCGGAGCCGTTCCGCCGTGCCGTAGCCGCGCTCGCCCTGTCCGTGGGCGGGATCTCCGCGGCCGTGCTCTTCGCCGTGTCGCAGGAGCCGCGGCCTGACTGGGGCAGGTCGCTGCCCGTGCTCGCCACCGAGATGATCATTCCGGTCGCGGTGTGGATGGTGGGGCGCACGGTGCGCGCCCGCAGGGACCACGAGGCGCGGACCGCCCAGCAGGTGCTGGCCGACGAACGGCTGCGCATCGCGCGCGATCTGCACGACGGTGTCGCGCACAGCCTGAGCGTGATCACCGTGCAGGCGTCCGTGGCCCTCCACGTCGCCGAGGAGCGGCCCGACGAGGCCCGCTCGGCCCTGAGCGTGATCGAGGCATCCAGCCGCGAGGCCGCTCGGGAGCTGCGGCGCATGCTCGGCCTGTTGCGCGCCGTCGACGAGGATCCGCAGGACGCCGCGGCTGGAGCCCGCGCCGACCGCCGACCGGCTGGCCGAGATCGCCCAGCACGCCACATCCGCGGGGGCCGAGGTCGACCTGCGGATCGGTGACGGGCTCGACGGCATCCCGGCTACGATCGGGGTCGCGGTTTACCGCATCGTGCAAGAGTCCCTGACCAATGTGATCAAGCATGCCGCTCCTGCGCGCTGCGTGGTGCGGGTCGACAGGACAGACGACGCAATGGAGATCGAAGTGACCGACGACGGCCGTCGCGCCCCGGCCGGCCACCCTCCGGGTCACGGGCTGGTCGGCATGCGCGAACGCGTCGCCGTCTACGGGGGCGAGTTCACCGCCGGGCCGCTCGCGGGCCGTGGGTTCCGGGTCCACGCGAGGCTTCCGCTGGAGGGGGTGCCCGCGTGAGCGGCGTCCGGGTGCTGATCGCCGACGACCAGCACTTGCTCAGGGCGAGCTTCGGGGTGCTGATCGGCACCACCCCCGGGCTGGAGGTCGTCGGCGAGGCCGAGAACGGGCTGCAGGCCGTCGAGCGGGCCGCCGGGCTGCGGCCGGACGTCGTGCTGATGGACATCCGGATGCCCGAGCTCGACGGGATCGAGGCGACCCGGCGGATCTGCGGGGCGCCGGCGACCGCGGGCGTGAAGGTGCTGATCCTGACCACCTTCGACCTGGACGCCTACGTCTTCTCAGCGCTGCGCGCGGGCGCCAGCGGGTTCCTGCTCAAGGACACCCCGCCCGGAGACCTGCTCTCCGCGATCCGGGTCGTGGCGGGCGGAGAGGCGCTGCTCGCTCCCTCCGTCACCCGGCGTCTCATCGGGGAGTTCGCCCGGCAGCCGCAACCCCGCCAACGGGCGGACCGCTCCCTCGACGGCGTCACGGCGCGCGAACGCGAGGTGCTCAAGCTCATCGGCCAGGGGTTGTCCAACACCGAGATCGCCGAACGCCTCATCGTCAGCATGGCCACCGTGAAGACCCACATCGGCCAGTTGCTGGCCAAGCTGCACGCCCGCGACCGCGCCCAGCTCGTGATCGCCGCCTACGAGAGCGGCCTGGTCACCGTCGGCTAGGCGTTCTGCTCTGCGGAGCCGGAGCGGAACCGCAGGATTCCCTCGATTCCCTGGAGGAACGTCTCGCTGACCTCCACCGGGTCGGCCAGGCAGCCCGCCGCCATCGCGCCGTCGCGCAGCATGACGAAATGCCGGCCGGCGGGCTCGGGCGGCGTCTGCCCGGTCTGCGCGAGCAGGTCGGTGACGGTGCTCAGGAACCACTCGCGGTGGGCGAGCACGGCCTTGTGCACGGGATGCTCGGGGTCCGGATATTCGGCGGCGGCGTTGAGGAAGGCGCATCCGCGGAACCCGGGCGAGGTGATGTCGTCGGCGATCGCCCTGGCGATGGCCCGCAGGACGTCGGCCGCCGGTCCGCCGCGGGCGACGGCTTCGCCGGCCCGGTCGCGCAGGGCCTGGTCGGCTCCCCGGAGGTAGGCGACGACGAGCTCGTCCTTGCTGGGGAAGTGCCGGTACAACGTCGCGCGGGTCACCTTGGCCTCCGCGACGATCCGGTCGATCCCCACGGAGTGGAGCCCTTCCGTGTAGAAGAGCCGGGTCGCGGTGCCGAGCAGCCGCGATCGCGCTTCTGACACCTGACCTCCTGTGTGCTGCGCCGTCGCAGGAAGTCTAACAGGGAGAACGTTCGGTCTTGAAGTGCCGCAGGCCGCCCCGATCAGGGCAGGTGGATCCCCGCGCCGGGGCCGACCGGCAGGCCGAAGAAGTAGAAGACGGCCAGTACGCACGCCCACACCAGGCCGAACGCGGGCACGAACGGCAGGAGCCTGGACACCAGCGTGCCGAGCTTGAGTTCGGGCTCGTACTTCTGCGCGGAGGCCAGGATGAAGTACAGGAAAATGTGCATCGGGGAGATCGCCTGGGTGATGGAGTCCCCGATGCGGTGGGTGGCCTGGATGATGGCCGGTGACAGGCCGAGCAACATCAGCGCCGGCACCATCACCGTGGACTCCAGTGACCACAGGCCGGAGCCCGAGGTGATCACCAGGTTGAGCATCGAGGACAGCAGGATCAGGAAGACCAGCGCGGGGAACCCGACGAGCCCCACGGCCTGGGCGGCGTCGGCCAGCTTCACCGCGAGGAACGTCGCCAGCCCGCTCCAGGAGAGCACGCTCAGCGTCTGGGCGACGATGAAGATGAGGGTGATGAACCCGGCCATCTCCTTGATCGACGCGGTCATCAGCGTGTAGACGTTGCGCTCGTCCTTGTCCAGCTTCATCGCCCGGCCGTAGGTGTAGCCGAACAGGAAGAACACCAGCGCGATGATCGGCACCAGGTTGTCCAGGAGGGGCGAGGGCACGAGCGAGCCGTCCTCGCCGCGCAGCGGGCTGCCCGGCACCAGCCAGGCGAGCACGACCAGCGCCAGGAACCCCGCCACCACGAGTCCCGAGACGAGCAGCGCCCGCCGCTCACGGCGGGTCACCTCGACGTGCGCGTCGTCGCCCTCGGCGGGCCGCCACGCGGGCAGCCGAGGCTCCAGCACGCGGGAGATCAGCAACCCGCCGACGATGGGCAGGACCAGCCCGGCCGCGGCGCCGAAGTAGTAGTTCATCGCGATGTTGGTGGTGTAGCCGCCGCTTTCCGGCAGCAGGGCCGCGGCCTTCTCGGTGATGCCCGCGAGGCTGGCGTCGAGCGTGCCCAGCAGGAGCCCGCCGGCGTAGCCGGTGGCGGTGCAGGCGTACGCGCCGATGAGCCCGGCCAGCGGGTGCCGGCCGACCGCGCGGAAGACGAGCGCCGCCAGCGGCGGGATGACCAGGAAGGACGCGTCCGACATGACGTGCCCCTGGCAGGCCACGAAGGCCACCACGTACGGCACCAGGGAACGCGGCACCCGGTAGAAGGCCAGGCGCACCACGGCCTCCAGTGCCCCCGTGCCCTGCGCCACGCCCACCCCGAGCACCACGGTCAGCACCGGGCCGAGAGCGGGGAACTCCACGAAGTTGTCCACCGCGGATCCGAGCAGGTCCACCAGGCCCTCGCCGGACAGGACGTTCCTGACCGGCGTCGCCTCGGCGGCGCCGGGTGGTTGCACCGTGGCGCCGAGGGCCGCGGCGGCCCACGACGCGAGCGAGATCAGGACGAACATCCCGACGAACATGATGAACGGGTTGGGCAGTCTGTTGCCCAGCCGTTCCACTCCGCCCAGCACCCGGTCCAGGGTCGTTGGTCGCCCGGTTTTCAGCATGAGGGGTTCCTTCGCGTTGCCAGCGATGGCTTTGGCCGCCAGGTAATTGGGAAAGTATGGGCAGCCCAGTCAGACAGGCCCTTCCATCGCCGGAAACCGTCATCCTGGCCAGCGTTCATGCAGGAACCGGTCATCGTTTCACGGTGGCGCACCGGGATCGTCAGCCCCCAGCGCCCACAGGTCGAGCGGCGTCGTGGAGGACCAGCGGCCGACCCGGTCGAGCACCCGTCCGTACAACTTGACCTGGCGCAGCACCAGCTGCCTGTCCACGATCGTGGCGTGCGGGAAGTCGTGGCGCAGGCGGGTGACCAGTTCGTGTAGATCGGCCACGTTGTGCAGGCCCACGGTCAGTAAGAGGTTGTTGGGTCCGGCGACGGCCGCGCAGGTGCGGGTCTCGGGCCAGCTCAGGAGTTGCTCGCCGGTGCTCTCCAGGTGGTCGTCCGGCATCGCCAGCCACAGCACCGCCGAGTCGTGCCAGCCCGCCAGCCGCCTGGCCAGGTCGCAGCGGAAGGTGATGTCGCCGACCGCGACCAGCCGGTTGATGCGGCGCTGCACCGTACGGGCGGACAGCCCGAGCTCGGCCTCCAGTTCGGCGAAGCTGCGCCGCCCGTCCGTGCTCAGCGCGACGAACAGGCGGCGGTCGATCTCGTCCATCGGGCGGGTCACCGCGTGCGGGTGGTGCGCCGGGCGCAGCCGTCCGGCCTGGGCGGCGTTGAGCACCCGCAGCCGCCAGCGCATGCTCAGGTCGAAGGCCCGGGTGGCGATGTGGGTGCGCACCCGGGTGATCCCGGGTTGCCGGGGGAGCTGGGACAGCAGGTACTCGGACAGGTCGGCCAGGTCGGGCGCGATCGCGATCGTCCACAGGTCGTACGAGCCGGCGATGTGCTGCACCGTGATCATGTGCGGCTGCCGGGCCAGCTCCGCGGCGACCTGGTTGGCGGCGCCGGCCTCGCAGGTCAGTTCCAGGAAGGCCACGCTCATGGTGTGCAGCTGGCGCCGTCCCAGGGCGACCGTGCACCACGCCAGCCGGTCGTCCACCAGCCGTTTCCACCGCCGCGCCGCGGTCACCGGGTCCATGCCCAGCACCGCGCCGACCTCGGCCCAGGACGCCCGGGGGTTGAGTTGCAGCG
The DNA here is from genome assembly GCF_004348345.1 of Nonomuraea longispora. Classification (GTDB taxonomy): domain Bacteria; phylum Actinomycetota; class Actinomycetes; order Streptosporangiales; family Streptosporangiaceae; genus Nonomuraea; species Nonomuraea longispora. The sequence continues at coordinate 14,908 of NZ_SMJZ01000108.1, read as the reverse complement.
CGTCGATGAGCTCGAGATCGTTTTCCCGCAACATGACGGAATCCATCACGACATTGCTCCCTTTATGTCGGATTCCGGCAGTATAGGCGCATCTTGGGGCGGATCGTGATGATTAAAGGGTGAATGACCTACTGTTGCGTGGCGCACGGGTGGTGGATCCCGAAACGGGACTGGACGCGGTCCGCCACGTCGCCATCACGGACGGCAAGATCACGTCAGTCGCCGAGGAACCGGCGCCCGCCCGCCACGAACTCGACCTCACCGGCCGGGTGCTCGCACCGGGCTTCATCGACCTGCACAGCCATGCGCAGACGGTGGGCTCGCTGCGCATGCAGGCACTGGACGGGGTCACCACGGCCCTGGAACTGGAGTCGGGCGCGGCCCCGGTGGAACAGGCCTATCGGCGCGCGAGCGACGAGGGCCGCCCGATCAACTACGGCTACTCCGCGTCCTGGGCCATGGCCCGGATGAAGGTCCTCGACGGAGCCGAGCCGGACGGCGGCTGGGAGAGCTTCGCCGACCTGTGCGGCGGCCCCCACTGGCGCGACAAGGCCACCGCCGCCCAGGTCGACCAGGTGCTGGCCGAGCTGGAAGCGCAGTTGCACGCGGGCGCGCTGGGCATCGGGGTGCTGCTGGGCTACGCCCCGCAGACCGGGCGAAAAGAGTACGTGCAGGTGGCGCGGCTGGCCCAGCGTTACGACGTGCCCACGTTCACCCATGCCCGCTTCAAGAACCCCGACGATCCCGGCACCGCGCTCGAAGGCATCGCCGAGGTGGTCGCCGCCGCGGCCGGCACCGGCGCGCACATGCACCTGTGCCACATCAACAGCACGTCGCTGCGCGCCATCGACGAGGTCGGCGCCGTGGTCGAAGGGGCACGCAGGCACGGGCTCAAGGTGTCCACCGAGGCCTACCCCTACGGCGCCGGCATGACCACGATCGGCGTGCCCTTCCTGTCACCGGAGAACCTGCCCCGGCTCGGCATCACGCCGCGCGACCTCGTGATCGCCGCCACCGGCGAACGTCCTCGCGACGCCGGACGGTTGCGCGAGATCCAGCGCACCGACCCGGGCGCGATGGTGGCCATCCACTACCTGGACGAGGACGACCCGGCCGACTGGTCGGTGCTGGAACGCGCCCTGCTGCTTCCCGACACCGCGGTCGCCTCCGACGCCATCCCGTTCGCCGCCCCGGACGACACCTGGCCGTTGCCGGTCACGGCCGCCGGCCATCCGCGTACGAGCGGGACGTTCTCCCGGTTCCTCGCCACGATGGTGCGCGGCTCCGGCCGCCTGAGCCTGGTCGAGGCGGTGGGACGGTGCACCCTGCGGCCCGCCGAGGTGCTGTCCGCGGTGGCGCCGCAGTTCCGGCGCAAGGGCCGGGTGCAGGAAGGCGCGGACGCTGACCTCGTGGTGTTCGACCTCGACGAGGTACGCGACCGGTCCACCTACACCGAGCCGGGGCGCCCCTCGACCGGCGTCGACCACCTGCTGGTGAACGGCGAGTTCGTGGTCAGGGACGGCGAGGTGCTGCCGGACGCGAGACCCGGCAGGGCCGTGAAGGGACGGCTGGCATGACCGAGCAGGTGACGCAGGCGGACATCCGCGCCGCCGCCGCACGCATCTCCGACACGGTGGTACGCACTCCGCTGCTGCCCTTCGACCCGGCGGAGCCCGGCCGGCCACTGTGGATCAAGCCCGAGTCGCTGCAGCCGACGGCGGCCTTCAAGCTGCGCGGGGCGTACAACAAGATCAAGCAGTCGCTGCCCGAGGCCCGGGAACGCGGCATCGTCGCCCACTCCAGCGGCAACCACGCGCGCTCGGTGGCCTGGCTCGCGCAGCGGCTCGGGCTGCGCGCGGTGATCGTGATGCCGGACACCGCGCCGCCGAACAAGGTCGACGTGGTCAGGGAACTGGGCGCCGAAGTCGTCCTGGTGCCCCCGGCCCTGCGCGACACCCACGGCTTCGTGCTCGCCGAACAGCACGGCTACCTGCCTGTACCGCCGTTCGACGACCCGGCGGTCGTGGCCGGTCAGGGCACCGTGGGCCTGGAGATCATGGAGGACCTGCCCGACGCGGACGTCGTCCTGGTCCCCGTCAGCGGAGGCGGCCTGGCCGCCGGGGTGGCGACCGCCGTCAAGGCGCTGCGACCGCGTACCCGCGTGGTCGGGGTCGAGCCGGAACTGGCCGCGGACGCGGAACAGAGCCTGCGCGAGGGCCGCCGCCTGGCCTGGGAGCCCGAGCAGACCTACCGGACCGTGGCGGACGGGCTGCGTACCCACGGCCTGGGCCGGGTGCCGTGGGAGCAGATCCGCCGCCACCTCGACGAGATCGTGACCGTCAGCGAGGAGCAGATCCTCGACGCGGTACGGCGCCTCGCACTGGACGCCCGGCTCGTCTCCGAGCCCAGCGGCGCGGTGACCTTCGCCGCCTACCTCGCGGGGGACACCGCCGGCAAGCACGTCGCCATCCTGAGCGGCGGCTCCGTCAACCCCGCGCTGCTGGCCCGCGTCCTGACCGAACCCGCTCGCCAGGAGGTCCTCCATGAGCACTGATCCACACCACCCGTACAGCCCGGCCGTGGTCGCCTGCGGGCTGGTCTTCGTCTCCGGCTCGCTGTCGCTGCGGGAGGACGGCACCGTGGTGGGCGGCGAGCGGGCGGCGCTGGACGCGGCGATGGACACCGCGCGGCGGCGCATGGCCACGGTGGGCGCGCGGCTGGAGGACGTGGTGAAGCTGACCTACTTCGTCACCGACATGAGGCTGCGGGACGCGGCCAACCAGCAGTTCCTCGACCTCTGGCCCGAGCCGCGACCCGCCCGCACGGTCGTCGGCGTACGCGACCTGCCCTACGGCAGCGTGGTGGAGATCGACGCCGTCGTGAAGGCCCCCTGATCCACCGCGCCGACCGGCCTGCGCACGCCTGCGGGCAGCCCGGTTCCTGTTCTCACCGGGTGTCAGCGCCGCCGGCGTCCCCGAATCCCTGGTAGAGCGCGTGGCGCTCTACCGGAGCTGCCTGGCCGGGTGGGGGACGAGCGGGCCAGGGCGGCCGCCGAGCTCACGCTGGCCTACGGCGAGGACGGCAACTCCGGCCACTACCTCGCCGACGCGCTCGGCGTTCTGGGGCAGCCGGACATGGTCGAAGGAGACCTTCCCTGATCATGACCCTGAACCTAACAGGCGGCGACTCGTCCATTGACATCGAGGTCATTAATTCTTGCGCGTTTCCGACCCAATTGTGCCGATTGCCCAGTGCGAAATCCCACCACGCGGAGTGCGTGGCGGCGTACGCGAGTGTGATATGCGCAGGTCGCTGCGTACCAGGCCCTCGGAAGCGGCTCGCCGGGGTTCGACACAGGGGTACTGAAAGGGGCGCAGTGAAGAACGTGCACACGGTTGACTAACGCGACTTAAGCGGAATACTGGTCACCCGATTGGGCCGTCCTTCTAGTGAGACGAGAATTCCCATGCCGTCGTTTGGCCTCGCCATGCCTCAGACAGAGCCGCACCAGGCACACAGCGGCGCCGGCCACGTCGGAGGGTTCGCGCCACGGGGGCGCGGTCTCAGTCGGCCACCGGACGAGATCGACGCTCGCCGCTAGCACAGGCTTCCGTGGCGGTCGGCAGATCCCATCGCCTCCCCCAACCTCCCAGGACTTTCATGCCGTCAGACTCCTTCAGCGTCGCGATGGTGATCTGCGTCGCCGTCCTCGTGCTCGCCCTCGCGGGCGTCGTGACCCTCTATCTGCGCCTACGCGGCCGGCTCGGCCAGGCCCGCGGGCAGCTCGCACAGACGCGTCAGGCGCAGGACCACCTGACCCGCGAGTCCAGCGCCTGGAGCCAGCGCCTGCTGCAGGCCGAACGCAAGGCCAAGGAGAACGCGGACCTGCTCCGCGAGGTCCGCGCCCAGCACGACCTCCTGCGCGTGGAGACCGACCACCTGATCTCCAAACGGATTCCCGCCCTGCTGTCCCACCTGCGCTCCCCGCACGTGATCGTGCCCGGCATGCAGAACCAGGCGCTCGCCGGCACGGACCTCGACAGGCAGCACCGCGCCATCCTCGACGCGCTCACCCGCGGCATCCGTGACGAGACCGAACGCATCGACGAGGCCGCCCAGGCGATCATCAGGGGCGCCATGTCCCGCGTGCAGACCCAGGCGCTGCGCGCCCAGGACCTGCTCGCCGGTGTGCAACAGCGCTACAGCGGCGACGAGCACACGGCGCTGCTGCGCGAGGTGCTGGGCCTCGACATGTTCAACGAACTGATCATCCGCCGCATGCAGGTCACCGGCATCGCCTGCGGCGCCACCCCCGGCCTGTCGCGTGACGACACCTACCTGGTGGACCTGGTGGTGGGCGCCGTCTCCCGGGTGGAGAACTTCGAGCTGCGCATCGAGGGCCCGGCCAACCACCTGCGCCGCAGGATCGGGGTCGCCGCCCGCGCCGCGGAGTCGATCCTGTTCACCACCGCCGAGCTGCTGGCCAACGCGGTCCACCACTCCCACGGCACGCTCAAGGTGACCATCGCCGTGCACGAGACCAACAACGGCGCCGCCATCGTCATCGACGACGCCGGCGTCGGCCTCAACGAGGACCAGTACGCCCGCGCGGGCCGCCTGCTGAGCGGCAACCATCCCGTTCGCCTGGTCGACCTCGGCAATCCGCCCCGCACCGGCTGGGCCGCGATCGGCCGCCAGGTCGCCCACTACGGGATGCAGGTCACGGTCAAGAAGAGCGCCTTCGGCGGCGTACAGGCCGTGTTGAACATCCCGACCGCCCTGCTGGTGGAGATGCCGGAGGACACCCGGCCGTCGGTGCTGGCGCCCGAGCCGGTGCGCGCGGTCGCCCCGGCCGCCACGGCCATCCGCCGGGAGCCCATGGCCGCAGCCACGGCCGTTCAACAGGGATCGACGGCCGTCTCCGCGCACCGGCCGGAGCCGGTGGCGGCGCACCGGCCCGAGCCGGTCGCCCCTTCGGTACGGCCCCAGCCCGTGACGGCACCCCAGCCCGTGACGGCCCCGCAGCAACGGCAGGCGGAGGACCTGGCACCGCTGCCGCAGCGCCGCCGCCAGTCGCCGCGTTCCGCGTCCAGCTCCACGACCACCACAGGAGATCATTCTGACGGTACGGGTGGCAGGTTGCTCACCACCCCGGAAGAGGCCCAGAAACGGTGGGGGGACTTCCAGGCGGGAGCCGAGGCGGGCCGCCGCGAAGCGCTCCCGACCGAGCAGCACGACATAACCGAAGGGAAATGACCGTTTCCATGGACGCTCACAGCGCTTCAGGCCGTGTTCAGGCCAAGGGTCGCCCGTTGCCCCTCGACGTGTCCTGGGTCCTGTCACCCCTGCTCGCACTGCCCGGCGTCGTCAGCGGCGTGGTGCTGAGCCGTGACGGGCTCATCCTCGGCGGCTCGGCGGACGTGACCACCGAGAGCGGCGAGCGGGCCGCCGCCATGACGAGCTCCGTGCTCGGGGCGGCGCGCGCGCTGTGCGCGGGCCTCAGCGACGGCGCGGACGACGAGGTGGTGGACATCGTCATCTCCGCCGGCAGCGGCTACTACTACGTCGCCCCGGCCGGCGACCGCGCGGCCATCGTGGTCGCCGCCACCGGTGTGGTCAACATCGGCGCACTGGCCTACGAGGTGCAGCTCCAGGTGCAGAAGCTGATCAAGGCTCTCGACGAGGCCAGTGCGGCCAGGGTGCAGGGCGTCCGGACATGACCTCCGGACGGCAACGGCGGCGGGTCGTCCCGGACTTCATGGCCGCCGCGAGGTTGACCGTGCCCGAGCACATCAACGTCGAGCGCACGACGCTGGTGTACGTCGCGCCTGACGCCGCCACCAACGGGCTGGCCCCTCCTGGGTCGCACCTGGTGTCCCTGCTGGGGGACGGGCCCCTGTCGGTGTACGAGTGCGCCGCGCACTTAGGCCTGCCGTACTGCGTCGTGCGGTTGCTGGTCGCCGGGCTGGTCGGAGGCGGAACACTGCTGACCCGCGATCCGCCCATCAGCGACCTGCCCGACATTGAGATCTTGGAGTTGGTGCTCAGTGGCCTCCGCGCTCTCTGACAGCCGAATCAGTACTGAACACATACCGGTCAAGCTGGTCATCGCCGGGCCGTTCGGCGTGGGCAAGACGACCTTGGTGGACGCTCTCTCGGAGATCAAACCCCTCAACACCGAGGAGGTGCTCACCCAGGCGGGCACGCTGGTGGACGACCTCACCGGCGTGAACGAGAAGACGACCACGACCACCGCCATCGACTTCGGCCGCCTCACCATGCCGGGCGTGGTGCTGTACCTGTTCGGGGCGCCGGGGCAGACCCGGTTCCAGGTCTTGTGGAACGAGTTGGTGCGCGGCGCGCTGGGGGTCCTGGTGCTGGCCGACACCCGCAGGATCGACGACAGCTTCGCTGTCCTCGACCTGGTGGAGAGTGCCGGCATCCGCTACGCGGTGGCCGTCAACCACTTCCCCGACTCGCCCGACTACCCGCCGGACGCCCTGCGCAAGGCGCTCGACCTGCACGCGCACACGCCGCTGGTGGTGTGCGACGCACGCGACCCCGCCTCCGCCCGCGCCTCCCTGATCGCGCTGGTGGAGCACATCAGAGAGCTGGTGTTGTCATGACCCTGCGCTACATGCCCGACGCGGGCCGCCTGTACGGACCGGACTACGCGAGGGACCCGCAGGCCATCTACGCGGAGCTACGCCGGCGGCACGGCGCGGTCGCGCCCGTGGAGATCGCCCCCGGCATCGAGGCGCACCTGGTGATCGGCTACCAGGCCGCCCTGGACGTGCTCACCAACGTCGGCGGCGTCTGGAGCAAGAACGGCAAGGCCTGGCAGGCGCGGCTGCCCGACACCCCTGAGGCCGCCGGGCCGGTCGCCATGCTGGGCTACCGGCCGAACGCGCTGATGACCGACGGGGCCGAGCACGCCAGATTCCGCAAGGTGATCTCCGACTGCTTCGAGCTCGTCCAGCCGCACAAGCTGCGCCAGTTGGTGATCACGGTGTCGGACTCGCTGATCAGCCAGTTCGCCGCGAAGGGCGAGGCGGACCTGGTCTCCGAGTTCGCCGCGCTCATTCCGGCCCGCATCTTCAACGGGCTCTTCGGACGGCCCGACTCCGCCAGCGCCGGCCTGATCCAGGCCCTGGCGGACATGATGGAGGCGGACGGAGAGAAGGGCGCGCAGGGCAGCGACGCGTTCAGCCGCTACATCGGCGAGCTGATCCAGTCCAAGCACGTCCAGCGGGGCGACGACCTGACGTCCTGGTTCATCGACCACCCGGCCGCGCTCAAGACCGACGAACTGGCCGAGACCCTCGTGCTGGTGATGGCCGCCGCCTACGAGCCCACGTCCAACCTGATCTCCAACACGATCTCCCGGATGGTCAGCGACGACCGTTACTACAGCTCGCTCTCCAACGGCGCGCTCGGCACGTACGACGCCCTGATGGAGGCTCTGCGCGCCGAGCCGGCCATGTCGAACTACGGCCCGTACTTCGTGCTCCAGCCCGTGCACTTCCACGGCACCTGGATCCAGCCGGCCGAGCTGGTCCTGGTCTCCTACGCCGCGGCCAACACCGAGCCCACCAACGTGCCCGAGGAACTGCGCTCCGACGGCGGCGCGTACCTGGGCTTCGGCGCCGGGGCGCACCGCTGCCCGGCCAGCGACCCGGCCATGATCATCGCGATGACCGCGATCGAACGCCTGACCTCCCATCTGTGCGACCTGGAACTGACCGTGCCTCGCGAGGAGCTCTCCTGGCGGCCCGGGCCGTTCCACCGCGCGCTGGCCCACCTGCCGGTGCGTTTCACTCCCATTCGCCCTGACCAGCCAGGAGAATCCCCTTGGGCAGTTCAGCCCCCGTCGCCCTCGACCCCTTCGGCACCGACCTCCACGGGGAGGTCCGGCGGCTACGTGACCTCGGCCCCCTGGTCCTCGTAGAACTCACGGGAGGCATCCCGGCCTGGGCGGTAACCCGCCACGATCTGCTCAAGCAGCTCATCCTCGACCCGATGGTGAGCAAGGACAAGCGGCACTGGCGGCAGCTCGACCGGGCGCTCACCACGCCGGGCTGGTCCTGGATCATGACCTGGATCGGCGTGTCCAACATGCTGAGCGCCTACGGCGACGAACACCGCCGGCTCCGCAAGCTGATCGCCCCCAGCTTCACCGCGCGCCGTACCAGGGCCATGCAGCCGATCGTCGAGAAGATCGTCGCGGAGCTGCTGGACGCGATGGCCGCGCAGCCGCCCGGCCGGCCCGTCGACCTGCGCAGCGCCTACGCCCACCCGCTGCCGATGCGCGTGATCTGCGAACTGTTCGGGGTTCCCGCGCACATGCGGGAGGAGATGGCCCAGGTCATGGAGGCCATCATGGACACCACCGCAACCCCGGAGCAGGCGGCGGCCACGGCGGCCCAGATCGCCACCGTCTTGCCCGCGCTGGTGGCGTACAAGCGCGAGCACCAGGGCGACGACCTGACCACGGAGCTGATCAACGTCCGTGACACGGGCGACTCGCTCAGCGACACCGAACTGTGCGACACCCTGCTGCTGCTGATCGCGGCCGGGCACGAGACCACCGTCAACCTGATCGGCAACGCCGTGCACGCCCTGCTCACCCATCCGGACCACCTCCGGCGTGTGCTGGCGGGGGAGATCACCTGGGACGCGGTGATCGAGGAGACGCTGCGCTGGGCGCCGTCGATCGCCAACCTGCCGCTGCGCTTCGCCATCGAGCCGATCGAGATCGCCGGCGTACGGATCGAGGCGGGCGACGCGATCGTCACCAGCTACATGGCGGCCGGGCACGACCCCGACCAGCACGGCGAGGACGCCGGCCGGTTCGACCCGACCAAGGAGAGCGCCGAGCACCTGGCGTTCGGCATCGGGGTGCACCGCTGCATCGGAGCTCCACTCGCCCGCCAGGAGGCGCTCACAGCCCTGCCCGCCCTGTTCGACCGGTTCCCTGACCTGCGGCTGGCGGTGGACGAGAGCGAGGTGGGGCACGTCCCGTCGTTCATCGCGCACGGCTGGAGCACCCTGCCGCTCCTGCTGCACCGCTGACGTCCGGGAACACCGGAGCCCCGCGCGCGACCCGGGCACGGACCGCGTACCGGACGCCACTGACGTGCCCGGCGGCGCGGTCTCTCAGTCGCCGGCCCGGCTTCCTGAGCTAGCGGGCCGGGGAGTGCCCGTCGTCCGCCTTCCCGCGCAGCCGCTCGTCGAGCCGTGCGGCCTGCCGCGTGAGGTGCTCGCGTTCGGCCGGACTGGGAGCCGATCGGGCGGCTTCGGCGTAGAGCCGTGCCGCGCTCACCTGGTCCCCGTCACGCTCGTGCAGATACGCGGCGACGGCGGCGTGGCGGGGCAGGGCGGGGTCGAGCTCCGCCAGCGCTGCCAGCCCGGCCCGGGGGCCGTCGGCCTCGCCGACCGCGACGGCCCGGTTGAGGCGGGCCACCGGGCTGTCGGTGAGGCGCACCAGCTCGTCGTACCACTCGACGATCTGCACCCAGTCGGTCTCCTCGGCCGTACGGGCGTCGGCGTGGAGCGCGGCGACGGCCGCCTGGGCCTGGAACTCGCCCAGACGGTCGCGGGCGAGCGCCGCCTGGAGCACGTCGACGCCCTCGGCGATCAGCCGGGTGTTCCACAGGCTGCGGTCCTGCTCGGCGAGAGGCACGAGCCGGCCGTCGGGGCCGGTACGTGCCGGGCGCCGGGCGTGGTGGAGCAGCATGAGCGCGAGCAGGCCCGCGACCTCCTCGTGGTAGGTCACGGCCGCGAGCCGGCGCGTGAGGCGGATGGCCTCGCCGGCCAGGTCGACGTCGCCGGAGTAGCCCTCGTTGAAGACCAGGTAGAGCACGCGCAGCACCGTGGCCATGTCACCCGGTTGGTCGAACCGCACCCCCGAGACGGTGCGCTTGGCCCTGCTGATCCGCTGGGCCATGGTCGCCTCGGGCACGAGGTAGGCCTGCGCGATCTGACGCGTGGTCAGGCCGCCGACCGCGCGCAGCGTGAGCGCGACGGCCGAGGCCGGGGTCAAGGACGGGTGCGCGCACAGGAAGTACAGCTGGAGTGTGTCGTCCGTCACCCGGGCCGGTCCGGGCATGGGCTCGTCCTCGACGCGCAGCTCGCGGTTGCGCCGGGAGGCGTCGGCGCGGACGGCGTCGAGGAACTTACGCCAGGCGACCGTGACCAGCCAGCCCTTGGGGTCGCGCGGCGGGTCGTCCGGCCACACCCGTACGGCCTCGACCAGGGCCTCCTGTACGGCGTCCTCGGCCGCGGCGAAGTCGGCTCCGCGACGGACGAGTACGGCGATCACCGTGGGGGTGAGGGTCCGCAGCAGGGCCTCGTCCACCGTGCGTCACTCCGTGGTCAAGGGCGCGGACAGGAACGGGCGCAGTTCGAGCCATTCGTGGATCGGCCTGCCACCCGCGCCCGGGGCCGCGGACAACTCACCGGCCAGCTCCAGCGCCCGCTCGTAGGAGTCGACGTCGATCATCATCCAGCCGGCGATCAGGTCCTTGGTCTCGGCGAAGGGGCCGTCGGTGACGGGCGGCCGCCCCTCGCCGTCGTAGCGGACGAACGTGCCCTCCGGGGCGAGCGCCTGATGGCCGACGAACTCCCCGGTCTCCTGGAGACGAGCGGCGAAGTCGCGCATGTACTGCACGTGCGCCGACAGCTCCTCCGGCGTCCACAGGTCCATCGGCACGTCGTTGACCGGGGCCGGGGCTCCGCGGTAGTGCTTGAGCAGCAGGTACTTGGCCATGGTGTTCTCCTTGGTGCGGTACGGCACCATTCTGGCCGCGTTCACCTCCGGAGACGAACCCGCCTAGACCAGGCCGAGCTCGCGGGCCCGGACACCGGCCTGGAAACGTGATCCGGCGCCGAGCGCGTCCATCAGCTCGGCGACCCGGCGTCGATAGGTCCGTACGCCCAGGCCGAGCCGGCGGGCGGCGGCCTCGTCCTTGACCCCCTGGCTGAGCAGGTCCAGTACGGCGGGCGCGAGCCGGCGGATGTCGGCGACCTGCGCGTCGTAGACCGCGAGATCGGTCGCCGACCGCCACGCCGTCTCGAACAGCGACATCACACCCTGGACGGTCTCCGGCTGGGTGATCACGCTGTAGCTGCGCTGACCCGCCCTGACATCGCCCGCCAGGATCACGAGCCGGCGGTCGATGACGATCGTCTCGTTGATCTCCTCGTGGGTGATGCGGATCTCCGCGCCGAACTGGTCGCGGCGCCGGGCGAGCTCGTGCGCGGACACCGAGTCGAGCAGCAGCGCCGACCGGTACATCTTGCGGATGCGCACACCGGCCGCGCGTCCCACCGTCGCCGCGGCGAGCTCGTCCGACCTGTGGTCGGCCGCCCAGGTGGCCAGGTCGTTGGCCGCACATGCGAGGTCGGTGACGGTCGCGAGCAGGTGTCCTATCCGCCGGAACAGTTCTTCTTCGCCTCGCACGACCGTGACCGCTTCGTTCACGCGCGTGAGGCCGTCGCTCATCCGCACACCATCGATTCTGCATGACCCCACCCCATAACGGCCAGCTCGGCAGGATGTTGCCATTCTCGGACAAGCAGGGAGCGTGACCGCACGCTGAGAATCATGACGATTCACCACGACAACGCCAACAGCACACCTGCCGCCGCCGCGGGCACCTGGCGGCTCGGCGACCGTACGGTCAACCGCGTCGGGTTCGGCGCGATGCGCCTGACCGGCATGCCATGGGACGACAAGCCCAAGGACCGCGCCGACGCGATCGCCGTGCTGCGCCGCGCCATCGAGCTCGGCGTCGACCACATCGACACCGCGGCCTTCTACTTCCTGCCCACCCGTTCGGCCAACGAGCTGATCAGCACGGCGCTCCAGCCGTACCCCGGTGATCTGGTTCTCACCACGAAGGTCGGGCCGGCCCGCTCCCGTGACGGCGCGTTCGAGTACGCGCGGCCGGACCAGCTGCGCGCCCAGGTCGAGGAGAACATCCGCCAGCTCGGACTCGACCACCTCGACGTCGTCAACCTGCGCTGGGGCGCCGGGATGGACAAGGAGCCCGGCTCCGTGGCCGAGCACTTCGGCGCGCTCGCCGAGTTGCGCGAGGCGGGCCTGATCCGCCACCTCGGCGTCTCCAACGTCTCGGCGGAGCAACTGGCCGAGGCGACGGCGATCGCGCCGGTGGTCTGCGTGCAGAACCGGTACGGCCTGACCGAGCGGCAGGACGAGGCCCTGGTCGAGACGTGCGCCCGCCACGGCATCGCCTTCGTGCCCTTCTTCACCGTCGCGACCTCGCTCCCCGGAGCCACCCCGCACGGCGGCCACGACGAGACGGGGCAGGCCGAGGTCGCCAAGGTCGCGAAGGCCCACGGCGCGAGCCCGGCACAGGTGCGCCTCGCCTGGACCCTGCACCACGGCGACCACATCCTCGCCATCCCCGGCACCGGCAACCGCGCGCACCTGGAGGAGAACATCGCGGCGGGCGCCCTCCGGCTGAGCGACGACGAAATGGCCCTGCTCGACGGCATCGCCACGGCGCCCTGACCAAGGGGCCCGAGGCGTTCAGTCCCAGCCCAGGCGTTGCTTGAGCAGTGCCTGCTGGGCCGGGTTGTTGGTCAGATCGAGCGCCCGCTGGTCGGCCCGCCGGGCCTCCTGGCCACGGTCAAGGGCGCGCAGCAGTTCGGCTCGGGTGGCGTGCCAGAGCGGATAACCCTCCAGCTCCTTGCCGAGGTCGTCCAGTTCGGCAAGGGCCGCCTGGGCGCCGTTGACGTGTCGCAGGGCGATGGCGCGGTGCAGGCGCGTCACGGGTGAGGGCGCCAGGCGCAGCAGCATGTCGTACAGCACCAGGATCTGCGCCCAGTCGGTGGCGGCGAAGGTGCCGGCCTCGGCGTGGCACGCCACGATCGCCGCCTGCAGCTGGTACGGCCCCGGACGCCGGTAGGCGCGGGCCGTACGCGTGAGGAGGGCGGTGGCCCGCTCGATTGCCTGCCGGTCCCACAGGCCGCGATCCTGGTCGGCCAGCAACACCAAGCGGCCCTGGAGGTCGAAGCGGGCCGTGCCGCGCGCCCGGTGCAACCGGATCAGCGCGAGCAGCCCGGCCGCCTCCGGCTCCTTCGGCAGCAGGTTCGCCAGCAGCGCGGCCAGCCACTCGGCGTCGTCGACCAGGTCGCGTGCCTGCGCCCGTTCAGCCGTGCTGGACAGATAGCCCTCGTTGAACAGCAGGTAGATGACCGCCAGCACCTCGTGGACACGCTGCGGCAGCTCCTCGTCGGCAGGCAGGCGGTACGGGATCCCCGCTTCGCCGATCTTGCGTTTGGCGCGGGTGATGCGCTGCGCCACCGTGGACTCCGGCACCAGGAACGCCGCGGCGATCTGCGCGGTGGACAGCCCGCACACCACGCGCAGGGTCAGCGCGATCTGCGCGGCACGCGACAGCGCCGGGTGACAGCACATGAAGATCAGCCGCAGCCGGTCGTCGGTGGTGGCGGGCGCCGACCAGGTGAGCTGGGCGAGCTTGGCCCGGTAGTTCGACTCCCTGCGCAGCACGTCGAGCCCGCGCCGCCGGGCCACGGTGAACAACCAGGCGTCCGGCCTGCGCGGGATGCCCTCGGCCGGCCAGCGCAGCAGCGCGGTCTCGACGGCATCCTGCACCAGGTCTTCGGCGGCGGAGAAGTCGCCCAGCAGTGAGGCCAGGGACGCGGCCAGCCGGCCCGCGTGCTCGCGCACCACGCCCGCCAGCACCTCCTGGCTCACCCGCTCGTTCATGAGATGGGGCGGATCTCCACGACAGGACAGGCCGGCCAGGACCGAGCGATCTTCAGCGCCTCGTCCAGGTCGGCCACCTCGACCTCGGCGAACCCGCTGACCACCTCCTTGCCCTCGGCGTACGGCCCGTCGGTGACGACAGGCTCGCCCTCGCCCATGCGTACCGTGGTGGCAGTGTGCACCGGCGCCAGATGAACATGGTGGGTGATGCTGTCCGCGTGGTCGGCGAACCACTGGCTGACGGCGGCGTAGGCGGCCTCGCGCTCAAGGTCGCCCATGGCGTGCAGGCGCTCCGCGAACTCTTCGGTCTCGACGAACATCAGCACGTACTTCACGTTCGTTCTCCTCAATGTTGTCGTGGTCAGCGTGCCGCGAGGGCGGCGTACAGGTCGATGCCATTACCGTCGGGGTCGGCCACCGTGGCGTACCGCATGCCCCAGAACGCGTCGAACGGCTCGGCGATCCCCCGGTATCCGGCCTCGACGAGCTCGGCGTACTTGGCGTCCACCCAGGCGGGGGCGCCGAACTCGAAGCACAGCAGGGTGCGTGGGCCGCCGGAGGGCGCGATCCAGCCGGGCAGGTGCGGCGTGCGGAAGGCCTCGGTGTCCAGCATGACATGCAGGCCGTTCGGCAGGTCACAGCCGGCGTGCTCGGGTGAATGCTCGTCGATCTTGAACTCCAGCCCCAGCCGGGCGTAGAAGGCGATGGCGGCGTCCAGGTCGGACACCAGGATGTCGATCGTGTTCAACGTGGGATTCATGAACTCCCTCCTTCGGGTCGATCGGTGAGGCGCCGAAGGCATGGCCCTCACCTCACAGACGAACGGGCGGCCCCTCGATACGACATAGATGCCCGGTCGGCACCGTTTGCGGATGGTTGATACGTTGGTGACAGGTGTGCCGGGAAGTCTGGTCGGCGATTCTCAACGTCGATCACGAAAGAGGCTTTGTAGGTGCGCGCACGCGATCTGGCATGCCATCCCCTGGCCGTCACCGTTGACCCGCTGACCGGCCGGACCATCCTTGAGGCGCTGCTGGACCGGGCGGTGGCCGCGTGAGCGTCACCGCATGGCTGGCGGTGGCGGTTTTCCTGTGCGCCTACGCGCTGATCGCCACCGAGAAGATCCACCGGGTGGCGGCCGCGCTCGGCGGT
>NZ_SMJZ01000107.1 GCF_004348345.1 Nonomuraea longispora | reverse complement strand
GATGGGGGCAGGTCAGGCATCGGTCTTCCCTGAGAGGAGGTCGTGTGCGACGGCGCCGGCCCCGACCACGCACACCCCCGCGCCGAGCTGCGCGAGCTCGATGCGGGCGGCGCGGGCGGCGGGAGGCATGGCGTCCCTGGCGACGGCGGCGGCGACGGGGGCGAGGAGCCGGGCACCGGAACGGGTGACGCCGCCGCCGAGGACGACGAGTTCCGGTTCGAACGCGTTCACCAGGTCGGTGATCGCGGTGCCGAGCGCCCCTGTGGTCTCGTCCCAGATCTCGGTGGCGAGCACGTCACCGGCGGCCGCCGCGAGGGAGACGTCCTCGGCCGTCGGGAGCTCGATGGCGGACAGGGACGAGGTGCTCCCCGCGGCGATGGCCTCGCGGGCGCGTTCGGCGATGGAGGTGCCGGACGCGTACGCCTCGAGGCAGCCCCGGCGGCCGCAGGAGCAGGCGCGCCCGCCGGGCCGGACCATGACGTGGCCGAGTTCGCCGCCGTTGCCGGCCGCGCCCCGGTGCAGGCGGCCGCCGATGACGGCGCCGCCTCCGACGCCGGTGGACACGGTGAGGTAGAGCATCGTGGACGTGCCGCGGCCCGCGCCGTGGCGGTGTTCGCCCAGGGCGGCGGCCGTGGCATCGTTCTCAAGCGCCGACGGTACGCCGTACGCCTCCGTCGCCATCGCGCCGATGGGGATGTCGATCCACCCGGGCAGGTGCGGCGGGCATTCCAGCACGCCGGCGGCCGCGTCGAGCGGCCCGCCGCAGGAGATGCCGACGGCCGCCACGTGGGGCACGCCCGCCTCGGCGACGGCCTTCCTGCCCAGGTCGAAGAGCCTGGACAGCACCCGCCGCGGCCCCTCGTCCCTGAGGGTGGGCGCGAGTTGCCAGCCGTGGATCCGGCCGTCGCCCGTGACGACGCCGGCGGCGAGTTTGGTGCCGCCGATGTCCAGCGACAGAACGGGGGGAAGAGCGTGCTCCATTGGGCCTCCGACGGGAACGCGCGCCGCACGGAGGGCGTGTGACATCGTTCCCACACGGGATCCTAGGACGACCTTTCCCCACGGGTCAACGCGACTTATGCCGAAATGTCAGATCGCGGGGGGTGGCGCGGTGGACTCGCGGCTGATCAGCCTCACGTTGAGGACCGTGGTGACGGAGTCGGCGTCGGGCATCTCGATCCGCTCCGACAACCGGCGTACGGCGGTCGCACCGAGCCCGTAGGTGTTCTGCGAGACGGCGCTGACCGTGGGCGAGACCATGCTCATCCAGGGCGCGTCGTCGAAGGCCACGAGGCTGATGTCGGCGGGCACCCGCAACCCCAGCTCGCCGATCGCCCGCCAGACGCCCTCGGCGAGCACGTTGTTGGCCGCGAAGACGGCCGTGGGCCGGCCGGGCCCGCGCAGCATGTCGAGGGCCCTGCGGCGGGAGTCGGCGACGTCCCAGCCCGACGAGACGACCAGGTCGGGCTCGACCTTGATGTCGCCGGCCGCGAGCGCCTCCAGATAGCCCTGGTAACGCTCGTAGCCGGTGGTCCAGTCGGTCTCGTCGATGAACAGCGCGATCCTGCGGTGGCCCAGCTCGACCAGGTGGGAGGTGGCCGTGCGGGCCCCGACGCGGTTGCCCACCACCACGCCGTCGGTCGAGCCGGCCGCGAACTGCCGGTCGACCTCGACGACCGGGATGCCGTGGGCGCTCAGATAGGTGGAGACGGCCGAGGAGTTGGGCGTCACGACCACGCCGGCCACTCTGAGCGCGACGAGCGCCTCCGCGGCCTCGCTCTCCGCCTCGGCCGACAGGCTCGTGTCGGCCAGGACCATCGTGTAGCCGCGCTCGCGGGCCTCCCTGCTCGCCCCCGCGGCCAGCTCCGCGTAGAACGGGTTGCGCAGGTCGCTCACGAGGACGCCGACGGACCTGCTCACCTGCTGTTTGAGGGTGCGGGCCATCACGTCGGGCACGTAGCCGAGCTCGGCCGCCGCCCGCAGCACCCGCTCGCGTACGTCACTGGCCGCGTAGCCGCGGCCGGTCAGCGCCCGGGAGACGGTGGAGCGCGAGACTCCGGCGGCCTCCGCGACGTCCTTGATCGTGGGACGCCGCGAACGACCAGGGGACGGGTGCCGCTCCATGGTCATCGAGTGCCTTCCCCGACCACGTCGACCAGCGCCTCGGCGTGCTGCCCGAGGCGCAGATCGCCGATGGTCACATCGACGGCGAGGCGTACGCGGCGCCGCGGCACGGTGTCGGCGCCGAGACGGAGACGCACCTGATCCATACCCCCTCCGTCCAGCCTCAGCGTCGAAGAACCGCTTTCGCGGCGCCAGCCCGGGGGAACGACCGGCTCCACCGTGACCGTCGCCTTGCCCGGCCACGGGTTGCGCACCGTGGCCGTCAGCGTGATCTCGCCCCCGGCGGGGACGCTCGAATAGTAAGGGGTCAGGCGGCACAGCACCGTGTCCGCCCCCACGTCGAGCCGGTCGAGCGGGAGCAGGTCGTGGTGGAGGGCGACGAGCTCCTCGCCGCGCTCGGTGAGCATGCGCAGGTAGTCGTCGTCCACCCAGCGGGGCCGCCAGTGGCCGCTGACCATGAGGTCGGGGCGGAGCCGCCGGTAGAGTGCGGCGCTCTTGCGGTAGTCCTCGATCCTGAACCTGTTCTTGTACTGGAAGTTCAGGATCTCCTGGCGTTCGCCCGGGACGCCGTTGCCGTCCTGCTGGTCGCCGGTGACCAGCACCCGGTGCCCGTCCACCTCGAACTCGTACGCCGCCGCGAACAGCGTGTGCCCCGGCAGGTCGTGCACCGTGATCTCGTACTCGTGCCAGCGCACCGTCTCCCCCAGCCCCAGAACCCGGTCGGCGGGGATAGGGTCGAACCACTGGCAGGGCAGGTCGTGGTGGAGGGGCGTGGCCAGGATCGGGGCGATGTGGGACGGCGCCCAGATCTCGGTGCCCTCGACGTCGCGCAGCAGGGGCATGCCGGCCACGTGGTCGTCGTGGTAATGGGTGGGCAGCGCCACCTCGACCTCGGTGACGCCGTGCCGCTCGCGCAGCGCGGGCAGCGACGCCAGCCACGGCCGGCGGGCCTCACGCGCGGTGCTGTTCACCAGGCCGGTGCACATGTCGTAGCCGAAGTCGAACACCATGGCCGCGCCCGACTCCGACAGCAGGACATAGCTGTAGGACTGGCTGCTCCTGTTCATCAGCAGGTGCGGGGTGACCTCGATGAACGGCTCTGCCAGCAGCCCGCGCACGTTCCAGGGGTGCGGGCGGCGGAAGTCGACGTAGCGCTGCATCGCCGCGGACAGCCGGGGGAGGGCGTCCGCGGGGTCGGTCATCGGCTCGCCGTGCGAGGGCAGCAGCACGTCGGGCTCCTCCCGCTGGAGCAGCTCGGAGCTGACGACCACCATCGCGGGGCCTTCGTTCTCGGTGTAGGACCACTGGGTGGCGGCCAGCGACCACACCTTCCCCGGGGCGTAGATCAGGTCGCCGGTGAAGGCGACCCTGGTGCCGCCGGTCTCCACGAGGTAGCTGACGGAGCCGGGGGTGTGACCGGGGGTGGGCAGGACGCGGACGTCCACGCCGCCGTAGCGGGCCGTGCGGTATTCGGGCACCACGCCGTCCACCGGCACCGGCTCCAGCAGCGAGAATCGGTCGTCGCGCAGGTCGTAGTCGTTGCTGATGCGCCGCCCCTGCCACATCTCGCCGACCTTCTCGAACAGGTCGCGCTCGACCGGCGGCACGTGCACGGCCACCCCCGCCTCGACCGCTTGGGCCAGGCCTTGTGCCTGGTCGCGGTGGTGGTGTGTCATGAGAACATGGGTGAGCCGGTCGAGGCCGAGCTCCTCCAGGAGGTCGAGCACCCGGCCGGAGCCGAAGTCGATGGCGATCCCGGTGCGTTCCGTCCCCGGCTGGGCGGGAGCCGCGATGACATAGACGTGGCAGGTGTCCAAAATTCGGAACACCCCGGGCAAAACTTCGGTCACATCCTCACTCACGGGGCGTGAGTCTATCCGGTATCGTTCCCACAATGCATGCCCTGGACTGGATCGTCCCCTTTCCGAGAACGCTCACGACCGGCCGCTCGCACGTGGACCTCGGCGGATGCCGCATCCAGCCGGGCTCCGCACCCTCCACTGCCACTGCCACCGCCACCGCCGCTTTGCGCGCCCTCGAACCGGCGGACGCGCCCGTGGGAGGGCCGGGTGAGCCGGTGACGGTGGAGGTCCGGGTCGACGCCGGGGCGGGGCTGCCGCCGGAGGGCTACACGCTGAGCGCCGCCCGCGACCGCGTGCTGATCGTGGGCGCGGACCCCGCGGGCGCGTTCTACGGCGCGCAGACCCTGCTGGCCCTCGCCGGGCCCCCGTGGTCGTCGTGCCCGGAGCATCGGGTGTGCGTGCCGGAGGCCGAGATCCGCGACTGGCCCGACCTGCCGCTCCGGGGCACCATCGAGGGTTTCTACGGCACCCCGTGGACCCACGCCGACCGCATGGAACACCTGCGTTTCTCCGGCAGGCACAAGCTCAACGCCTACGTCTACGCCCCCAAGGACGACCCGTTCCACCGGGAGCGGTGGCGGGAGCCGTACCCGGAGGAGGAGCTGGCGAGGCTGGCCGAGCTGGTGACGGAGGCGGCGGCGCGGCACGTCAGGTTCGTGTTCGCGCTGAGCCCCGGCCTGTCCATGGTCTACGGCGACGCCGGCGAGCGGGCGGCGCTGCGCGCGAAGGCCGAGCAGGTGTGGGAGGCGGGGGTCAGGGAGTTCGCCCTGTTGTTCGACGACATTCCGCCCGAGCTGCAGCATGAGCCCGACAAGCAGGAGTTCGGCACGGAGGAGGGGGCGAGCGCGAGCGCCCACGCGGCCGTCTGCCGCGACTTCGCCGAGAAGTTCCTCGCCGTACGCGGGGCCGACCGGCCGCTGACCATGGTGCCCACCGACTACGCGGGCACCGCGAGGACGGCCTACCGCGACCGGCTCGCCGCCGAGCTGCCAACGGACGTGCTGGTCTGGTGGACCGGGCCCGACATCGTGGTGGGCGAGATCTCCGCGCGGGACATGGCAGCCGCCGCGGCCTCCTACGGGCACCGGATCGCCCTGTGGGACAACTTCCCCGTCAACGACTTCGACTTCGACCGGGTCTTCCTGGGCCCGCTGACCGGCCGGGCGACGGAGCTGGACGGCGTCGCGCTCGAGGGCATCACGGCCAACCCGATGGTGGAGGCGGCGGCGTCGCGGATCGCGCTGACGACCGTGGCCGACTATGCCTGGCATCCGGCGGCCTACGATCCGGCCCGGTCGCACGAGCGGGCCGTGCGGCTGCTGCCGGGCGCCGCGGAGCTGCTGCCGCTGGTGGAGGCGTGCTCGTCCTGGCCGCCCGGCGCCGACCAGAGCCCGGAGCTCACCTCGTTGTGCGCGACCGCGCTGAAGGGCGAGCCCTCGGAACGACTGCGCGCCGAGCTGACCCGGCTGGCCGGGCTGCCGCTGGACGTGCCGGGACCGATCGCCGCCGAGCTGGCCCGTTGGGTGGCGGCCGCCAAGGACATGGCCGTGGCGGGCCTGGCGGCCCTCGACCTGCTCGACGCCGGCCCGGACGCCCGTCCCGCCCGCGCACCCGCCGTGGCGCGGGCGCTGGCCAGGGCCGAGGAGCACAAGGCGAACGTCCTGCGCCGCGTGGTCCCGCCGTTCGTCCGCGCCGCCCTGGAACAGGCCGGCCCCTGACCGCCCCTGACCGCCCGCGCCGCGGCGCGGGCGGGGCCGTCACAGGGCGAGCACCTGGCCGGCGGCGGACAGCTCCTCCTGGAGGGCGGTGACGTCGATGTCCTGCACGGCCTTGCCGCTCTCCGCCGCCCGCACCGCGGCGAGCCCGGCGGCGTGGCCGAGCATCTGGTACTGGACCTCCATCCGGATGGAGGAGAACGCCACGTGCGAGGCCGACACGCACACCGGCACCACGAGGTTGGCGCATTCCACGCGCCGCGGCACGATCGCCGCGTACGGGATCTGGTAGGGGGCGACCCCCACCGACAGGTAGCCCTCGGTGACGACCATCGGCACCGGGTCGGGATGCTCGTACACCCACCGCCAGGTCCGCTGCACCTCGCGGACGTCGAGGTGGTACGACCCCATCGCGATGACGTCGGCCTGCGGGCGGCTCTGGACGAGGTCGTGTTCCGTCAGGTGCCTGTCCCCCAGCATGCGCCGCGCCTCGCGCACGTACAGCTGGTGGGGCAGGTGGCCGGTGTCGGCGAACTCGTCGGGCGGCAGTCCCCAGCGCCCCAGCTCGGCCCGCACGCTCGCGGGCACCTCGGGATCGTGGGAGAGGAAGTACAGCAGGTCCTGGGCGTGGTGCAGGTGGTGCAGCCGGATGCGTTCGCGCTCGCCGGGCCCGGCGTCGGGGTAGTCCCAGGCGGAGCGGTCGAGCACGCTGAGGGAGAAAGGCCCGAGCGAGTTGCCGTCGCACTTGCCGTTCGGGAGGTTCGGCGCCAGTCCGACGAGACGTCCGGCGCGGGGCTCGACGCCCTGCTCGCGCCAGTGCCGGAACAACCGCCGTCCGAGCTCCCAGTGCTCCTCGTCGTAGCCGGGCCGGCGCTCGATCGGGATGCGGTCGGGCGCGCTGGTCAGGCAGACGCGGTAGCCGTACGACATGACGCCGCCGTCGCCCTCGCCCACCTCGACCATGGGCCCGTCGGCGACCTGCGGCAGGAGCGTGCCGTCGGCGCGGAACGGCGAGATCCACGGCGGGAAGTTGTGCATGCCGGGCACGACCTCGCGACGCCCTGCGAAGGTCTCCCCGTGCAGGGTGCGGTCCTCCCTGCCCACCCGGTACGACACGCCTGCGGCGGCCATCAGGTCGCCCTCGTAACCGGCGTCCACGAAGGCGCCGGCGGTGTAGTCGCCCTGAGGGGTGACGACGGAGAGGATCCGTTCACCCGAGGTGACCACCGTGCGGAGCGGGGCGTCGTACACGACCTCCACGCCGGCGCCTTCCAGCCACGACACGAAGATCGCCTCGGCGACGTGCGGCTCGGGACCCGCGTAGTGGCCGGGCTCGACGCCGTAGGCGGCGGCGACGGCCCGGCGGAACTCGGCGGCCATCCCGCCGAGCACGCGCGAATCGCCGATGTCGGTGTAGCCGAGCCCGCCTGAGGTCATGCCGCCGACGTGCCTGCCGGGTTCGAGCAGCACGGTGTCGAGGCCGCGGCGGGCGGCCGCGACGGCGGCGCACACGCCCGCGGACGTCGCGCCGTACACGATCACCTCGGCCTGCCTCATCGCCGCCACCACTTCGCCACCTGGCGCAGGTCATCGCCGGTGATCCGCTCGCCGGTGTTGTCGATGGACTCGACGTAGTACAGGGCGGGCACGCCGAGCGAGGGCTGCTCCCGCGCGTACGCGAGCCAGTCGGCCCTGCTGGGCATGGGCCACTGGTCGGTGTCGACGAGGTGCTCCGGCATGGCGTGCGCGGCCACCGCGTGGCGGAAGCGGAGCTGGTCGACGGCGGGCACGGGCTCGCCGCGGGCGTCGAGTTCCAGCACGTCGTTGAGCCTGATCATGTCGGTGACGTCCCCGAACGCGGGGTGCGGGGTGTGGGTGATCATGAGGGCGTCGGGTTTGACGCGTTTGGCGGCGGCGTACATGGTGGCGAGCAGCTCGTGCAAAAGAGAGAACCCCCACGTGGAGCCGTACGCCTTGAGGTGCGACCCGCTGGGGAACCACTGCGTGAAGTCGATCTTGAACCCGTCGGCGTCGAGGTCGCCGAGCAGCCGCCGCATGATCTCGCCGACCCTGCGCCGGTAGGCGGGGTTCGACGGGTCGGCGGCCACGGCGCGGCCCGCGGCGTCGGTCACGCACTCCCCGGCGGGCAGCCCGTCGGGCGACCACGCACGCCACCACAACAGCACCCGCTGCCCGCGCGCGTGCCGGCCGGCGATCCATTCGCGCAGTCCGGGCCATTTGGCGGGGTCGGGCTCCTGGTTGCCGTAGGTGAGCTGCCACCGGTCGTCGATGACGACGGTGGCGGGCACGACGCCGTGCTCCTCCAGCCTGGCCAGCCACTCGTCGTAGAGGTCCTGCCGGGACAGCTCGACCGGGGAGCGGCCGGCGGCCCGCGCGCACTGGGCGCCCCAGCCGCAGAAGATGGTCCCGCTCCACCAGTCGTGCCGCTCCGCGACCGGGCCCCGGGGGGCCAGGCCGTGCTCCACGAGGTCCTCCCGGTGATGGGAGACGGCCTCCCAGGGGGACGACGCCGCCCGGAAGATCACGGCCGGCGACGTCCACGCACCGCTCACCGCCGTCTGGCACTCGTAGTCGAAGTGCAGCAGCGCGCCGCCGTCGAGGGGTTCGTACCGGAGCTCGGTGAAGGTCAGGTCCGCGATCCCGGCGCGGACCGACGCGCCGAGCCAGGGGCCTTCCGGTACGGAGGTCGCGCCTCCGTCAAGTTCCCCCTTGCCGAAGGCGAGGGCCAGCGGCGGCGGCGAGAAGACGGCGTGCAGGCGGCCCGGCGAGGCGTCGCCGATCACGGTGAGGGCGAGCGGCGCCGACACCGGCCGCACCACGTGCACGGGGTGCGTGGGCGTGGGGTTGAAGACGCCGCGCGCGTGCACCGCCGAGCGGAACGTGCCGGCCGCGCGGGTGTTGAGCACGGCCCGCCCGCCGAGCAGCGTCACGTCGCTGATGACGCCGTCGCCCTCGACCCGCACCTCCAGCGCGATCGTCTCGGGCGTGCAGGTGAGCCGGACGGTCTTGGTCTCCCACGCGGTGGAGTGCTGCGGGAAGTCGAAGACCGCCACGTCGCCGCGCTCGGCGAGCACGGGCGGCAGGGTCTCGTACGTCTCGTCGCGGTCGCTTCTGGTGGCGACGGAGGCGATGAGACTGAGCGTCATCCAGCCTTCCAGCTCGGCGCTGGGGTCGGTGCGCGAGACGGTCAGCCGGTAGTGCCCGCTGTCCAGGTGGTAGGCGGTGTCCGTGGTGGTGATCCGCATGGTCTAGCCGTAAGCCTCGATCCTGGGCAGGGCGGGGGCGGCGCCGCCCCCGGCGATGAGCCGGGCGTAGTAGCGCCCGGAGTCCTTGATCGTCCGGGCGCCCGTCGCGTGGTCGACGTGGACGAGCCCGAACCTGGGCCGGTAGCCCAGCGCCCACTCGAAGTTGTCCATGAGCGACCAGTGGAGGTAGCCGCGCACGTCGGCGCCCGCGTCGATGGCCTCGCCGACGGCCGCGACGTGGTCGCGCAGAAAGGCGATCCTGCGCTCGTCGTGGACCTGGCCGTCGTGGGAGGGCGTGTCGCCGAAGACACCGCCGTTCTCCGTGATCATCAGTGGCGTGCCGGGGAAGCGGCGGCTCAGGCCGATCAGCAGGTCGCGCAGCGCGCCCGCGTTGATCTCCCAGCCTTCGTCGGTCCGCGCCACGTCGCCGCTGGGTCCGACGACCCGCCAGGGGAACGGGCCCGGCGGCGCAGCCGCCATGACGCGCCTGGTGTAGTAGTTGACGCCGAGGAAGTCGCTGCGCCCGCCGATGGCGGCCTCGTCGCCGTCCTGGATGAAGTCCAGGCCGTGGCCGAGCGCCCGCTCCCAGTGCCCGCGCATGTCGGCGGGATAGCCGCCGGCGAGCAGCGGGTCGAGGTACCACCGGTTGACGTAGCCGTCGGAGCCGGTGGCGGCGGCCCGGTCGGCCTCGCTGCCGGTGGCCGGGTCGCAGGGGAAGAGGCTGAGCGCCGAGCCGGCCAGCACGCCGGGATGGGCGTGCAGCACGTCGGCCGCCGCGCCGTGGCCGAGCAGCACGTGGTGCCCGGCCTTGACGGCCGTGCCGGGGTCGGCGACGCCGGGGGCGTGCAGCCCGAGCTGGTAGCCGAGCAGCGCGATGATCCACGGCTCGTTCTGCGTGATCCACCAGGTGACGCGGTCGGCCAGCCGCCCGGCGACCGCCTCGGTGTAGGCGGCGAAGGCGGACACGGTGGCCCGCTCGGCCCAGCCGCCGGTCAGCGCGGAGGGCATGTCCCAGTGGTTGAGCGTGAGCACGGGCTCGGCCCCGGCGTCGAGCAGCGCGTCGGCGAAGCGCTCGTAGTGGTCGAGCGCCTTGGGGTCGGGGTGCGCGCCGTCGGGCATGACCCGCGACCAGCCGGTGGAGAACCGGTAGGCGCGCAGCCCGAGCTCCTTGACCAGCTCGACGTCCTCACGCCAGCGCACGTAGGAGTCGCACGCCCGGGAGCCGTCGCCGCCGCCCTCGACGGCGCCGGGCCGGCGGCAGAACACGTCCCACACCGACTCGCCCCTGCCGTGGTGGCCCTCGATCTGGTACGCGGACGTGCCCGCGCCCCACAGGAATCCGTCGGGGAAGCTCATCCCTTGCTCCCGGTGGTCGCGATGCCCTTGACGAAGTGCTTCTGGCCGAGGAAGAACAGAATGATCATCGGGATGGTGGTGATCACGCTGGCCGTCATGACGATCTCCCAGTGCCACTCGCCGCCGAACCCGAACTGGTCGAGCAGCGCCTTCAGCCCGCGCGGCACGGTGAACGTGCTGGAGTCGCGCAGGTAGATGAGCGGCCTCATCAAGTCGGTCCAGGCCGCCTGGAACTCGAACAGCAGCGTCACCACGACCGCCGGCTTGCACAGCGGCAGGGCGACCCGGGTGAAGATCTGCCAGTTGTTCGCGCCGTCGATCTTCGCCGCCTCGAACGGCTCGCGCGGCAGCCCGAGGAAGAACTGGCGCAGCAGGAAGATGTAGAAGGCGCTGCCGAACAGGTTCTGGGCCCACAGCGGGGTCAGCGTGCCCACCATGCCGAGCGAGTTCCAGATGAGGAACACCGGGATCATGGTGACCGCGCCCGGCAACATCATGGTGCCGAGCACGACGCTGAACAGCACGCCCCTGCCGGGGAAGCGGAAGTAGGCGAAGCCCCACGCCACCATCGCGCTCGTGACCGTCACGGCGACCGCCGCGAGCACGGTCACGAACAGCGTGTTCACCATCCACAGGGCCAGCGGCGCCTCCTGCCAGACCTGGATGTAGTTGTCGAAGGTGAACGTCTCCGGGATCAGCCGGTGGTCGAACACCTCGCTGCGCGGCTTGAAGGAGGCGCTGAGCAGCCAGACGAACGGGTAGATGAACGCGATGGCGAACGCGCTCAGCGCGGTCCAGGTCAGGATCAGCCGGGCGCGCCTCACGGGTTCCCCCCTTCGTAGTGGACGAACCGCCTGGTCACCAGGATCTGCACGATCGTGATCGCCATGATCACGACGAACAGCAGCCAGGCCAGGGCCGAGGCGTAGCCCATGTGCAGGAACTCGAACGCCTGCTGGAACAGGTAGATGGCGTAGAAAAGCGCGGCGTCGTTGCTGTAGGTGGTGTTGCCCGAGCCGAAGAAGGCGGTGTACGCCTCCGTGAACGACTGCAGGGCGTTGATGCTGTCCACGATGAACAGGAAGAACAGCGTGGGGCTGATCATCGGCACGGTGATCCGCAGCGTGCGCCTCCACCAGCCGGCACCGTCGACGACGGCGGAGTCGTACAGCTCCTGGGGGACGCCGCGCAGCGCGGCCAGGATGATGACCACGGACGCGCCGACGGTCCACAGGCTCATCAGCACCAGGCCGGGCTTGACCCAGTTGGGGTCGGTCGTCCAGGCGGGGCCGTCGATGCCGAAGATGCCGAGGAAGCCGTTGATGAGGCCGCTCTGCCCGTTGAACAACATCAGCAGCAGGATGCCGACGGCGACCGGCGGCGTCATCTTGGGCAGGAAGAAGGCCGTGCGGAAGAAGCCGGTCGCCTTCGTGGCGCTGTTGAGCAGCAGCGCCAGGCCCAGGGAGACGACCAGCTGGGCCGGGACCGACATCACCATGAAGATGAACGTGTTCTTCAGCGCCAGGCCGACCTTGGGATCCTCGAACAGGGTCCGGTAGTTCTCGAGCCCGACGAACGACGGGTCATTGATCACGTCGTAGTCGGTCAGCGACAGGTAGGCGCTGTTGATGACGGGCCACGCGGTGAAGATCAGGAAGCCGAGGATCCAGGGGCTGATGAACAGCAGCGCCGCCCTGGTCTCGACGAACCGCATGGACCTTCGGAACAGGGGCCGGGAGTGGGATGGGGAGCGGGGCATCTCAGTTCGTACGCTTCGTCCAGCCGGCCCATGCCTCGTCGAGCGCCTTCTGGGCGTCCTGCTGGGCCTTGTCGAGTGCGGCCTTCGGCTCGTCCTGGCCGTTGAGCACCCGGTTCACGGCGCCCTGCCAGGCGTCCTTGAACTCCTTGTCGGCCGGGTTGGCGGGAAGGCTGAAGGTGTTCGCGTTGGCCTCGTACATGGCCTTGACGCCGGCGTCCCAGGTCGCGCCGCCCGAGGTGAGCATCTTCTCGATCTCCGCGTCGGCCTTGACGTTGCCGGTGAGCACGCCGGTGAACGGTTTGCCGTCGGCCTTGCGCTCGTCCAGGCGGGCCTGGGCGGCGGCCTTCCAGGTGTCGGCGAGCGTCATGGTCTTGGCGAAGCGGCAGGCGGCGCCGGGGTTCTTGGAGCCTTTGGGGATGGCCCAGGACGAGCCGGACGAGTACGCCAGGGGCTTGCCCTGAGGGGTGCGGAAGGTGTCGAAGACCAGTGGCGCCTTGGGCGAGACGTCGTTGAGGACGTTGACATACCACTGCTCCATCGGCATGGCGCCGAGCTCGTTCTTGGCGAACTGGTTGCCCTTGCCGAAGAAGTCGGCGGAGTCGCGCACGGCCTTGACCTTGGCGAAGCCGCCCTGCGCGGTGTAGATGCCGACGGCGAACTCCAGCGCCTGGACCACGGCGGGGCTGTTGAGCTGGGCCTTCTTGCCGTCGGCCGACAGCAGGTCGGCGCCGTTGGCCTTGGCCCACAGCGGCAGGAACTCCGGCAGCTTGCTGTCGTAGCCGATCGCCTTGAGCTTGCCGCCCGGGGCCTTGAACAGTTTCTTGGCCGCGTCGGTGACCTTGCTCCAGTCGGAGCCGTTGACGTCCTCGATCGTCAGCCCGGCCGACTTGAGCAGGTCGCCGTTCGCCATGGTGATCTGGACCTGGTTGAACTCGGGGATGGCCCAGATCTGCTCGCCGAACGTCACCTGGCCGAGCGCGTTCTTGTTGTACATCGAGGTGTCGATCGACTCGCCCTTGATGCACTCGGTCAGCGGCATGATCGCGCCGCGTGAGGCGAACGTGCCGATCTGGTCCCGGTTGGCGTAGATGATGTCCGGCGGGTCGCCGGCGGCGACCGCGGACAGGAACTGCTGGATGTCGAGGTCGCCCTCGATCAGCTTGATCTTCGCGCCGCCGAGGGCCTTCTCGGCCAGGTCGACGCGGGTCGTCCCGATCTCGTCGGTCGCGCCGAAGCCCATCACGGAGATGGAGCCGCTGAAGGTGGCACCGGGGTCGAACTGGCCGGCCGACGGGGTCGCCGCGGCTCCGCCACCGGTGCCCTTGGCACACGAGGTGAGGGCCAGCGCCAGCGACACGGACAGGACGGACCAGCGGACGAGGGGGGATCTCATGGGGTTTCGCCTCCACACTGAACAAGCGGGGCATCAGGCATGCTGATGACGGCCACGTGGCGCCAGGCCAGTGTGGCAACGTTCACACATCTGAGAACGTACCCATATCGCCGAAAAGGCGTCAACCACTCAGATCACTGCGTTTCAGTGTCGTAACAACGAACATCGGTGTGGGGACGCCCACCCAAAGGCCGCAAACCCCTATGAGATAGCCCGAGACAGTACAAAGGGCCCGGTCTGGGAAGGCCGGGCCCTCGGGGAGAAAAGTGTCAGTGCTTGACGGCCTTCTCCGAGCCGACGCCGGTGAGGGAGCGGACCTCGATCTCGGCGTACTTGGCGGCGTTGTACTCCTTGCTCATGATCGTGCCGATCCAGCCGCAGAGGAAGCCGATCGGGATCGACAGGATGCCCGGGTTGCTCAGCGGGAACCAGGCGAAGTCGGCGTCCCTGAACAGCGCCGCCTCGCTTCCGGAGACCACCGGCGAGAAGATCACCAGCAACAGGGCGGAGAGCAGGCCGCCGTAGATCGCGCTGACCGCGCCGGAGGTGTTGAACCTCTTCCAGAACAGGCTGTAGAGGATCGCCGGCAGGTTGCCCGAGGCGGCGACGGCGAACGCCAGCGCCACCAGGAAGGCGACGTTCTGGCTCTGCGCCAGGATGCTCAGGCCGATGGCGATGGCGCCGATCACCAGGGCGGAGATCCTGGCCACCACGACCTCCTGCCGCTCGCTGGCCTGGCCGCGCCGGAAGACGTGCGCGTACAGGTCGTGGGCGAAGCTGGAGGAGGAGGCGAGTGTGAGGCCGGCCACCACCGCCAGGATCGTGGCGAAGGCGACGGCGCCGATGAAGGCCAGCAGGATCGTGCCGCCCACCGGGCCGAAGATCTCCTCACCGATCCGCAACGCGAGCAGCGGCGCCGCCGTGTTGCCTCCCGGGTCACCGGCGACGATCTCCTCACGGCCGACCAGGGCCGCGGCGCCGAAGCCGAGCACCAGCGTGAGCAGGTAGAACACGCCGATGATGCCGATGCCCCACAGCACGGACTTGCGGGCGTCCTTGGCGGTGGGGACGGTGTAGAAGCGGATGAGGATGTGCGGCAGGCCCGCCGTACCGAGCACCAGGGCGAGGCCGAGACTGATCAGGTCGATCTTGCCCGCGACGCCCTGCGCCTCGGTGCCGTACTTCAGGCCCGGGACGAGGAAGCTGCCGGTGTTGCCCGACGGCCCGCTCGTGGCCGCCGCCTGGCTCAGCAGCGCCGACAGGTTGAAGCCGAACTTGCCCAGCACCAGCACCGTCACCAGCGCGGCGCCGGTCATCAGCAGCACGGCCTTGACGATCTGCACCCAGGTGGTGCCCTTCATGCCGCCGAACACGACGTACACGATCATCAGGGCGCCCACGCCGACGATCGTCCACAACTTGCCCGCCTCCGACTCGATGCCGAGCAGCAGGCCGACCAGCGCGCCCGCGCCGACCATCTGGGCCAGCAGGTAGAAGATGCTGACGACGATCGTCGACGCCCCGGCGGCGGTGCGCACCGGGCGCGGGCTCATCCGGAAGGCGAGCACGTCGGCCATGGTGAACTTGCCGGAGTTCCGCATCAGCTCGGCCACCAGCAGCAGCGCGACCAGCCACGCCACCAGGAAGCCGATGGAGTACAGGAACCCGTCGTAACCCGACAGGGCGATGATGCCGGCGATGCCGAGGAAGGAGGCGGCCGACATGTAGTCGCCGCCGATCGCCAGGCCGTTCTGCGCGCCGCTGAAGGACCGGCCGCCCGCGTAGTAGTCGGCGGCCGTCTTGGTCTGCCGGCTGGCCCAGACGGTGATCCCCAGCGTCGCGGCGACGAACGCGAGGAAGAGGATCATCCCCAAGGTTGTCGAGCTCACTTGGTCTTCTCCTCAACCTCGTGACGGAGCTTGTCGGCGATCGGGTCGAGCGCCTTCTCCGCGTGCCTGGAGTACGCCCACGCGATGAGGAAGGTGGAGACGAACTGCAGCAGGCCCAGAATGAGACCCACGTTGATGTCGCCCCACACCTTGATTCCCATGAAGTCGCGCGCCCATCCCGACAGCACCACGTACAGCAGGTACCACGCGAGGAACGCGACGGTCATGGGGAAGGTCCAGCGGCGGAATCGCCTCTTCAGATCCTGGAACTCACTGCTCCCCTGCACTTGTTCATAGACCGATGCGTCATGTTCTTGAGTCGTCACGAGCCCTCCACTGTGATGCGGATCACGCCCAACGTAAGAGCGCAACCTACCGGTCGTGGAGATCTACGGCCGAGTTGTTCGGCGAGCCGCCGCCGCTCGGCGCTTAGTTGGGACTGTCCTGCGGTGAAAGGTCTGTATGACGCGGTGAGCGGTCGGCTTTCCCTTTCACCCCTTTACGGCCCCAGCGGTGAGCCCTTCGACGATGTAGCGCCGGATCGCGGCGAAGAGCACCAGCGTGGGCACCACCGAGATCACCGTGGCGGCCGCCATCGAGCCCCAGTCGATGTCGTACTGGGTGATGAAGGAGTTCATGGCGACCGGGATGGTCTTGGCGTCCTCGCTGTCGATGAAGGTGATCGCCAGGAACAACTCGTTCCAGCACTGCACGAACGCGAAGATGAACGTGGCCGCGATGCCCGGCAGCATGACCGGGATCACCACCCGGACCATCGCCACCAACCGCGAGGCGCCGTCGACCTGCGCGGCCTCCTCCAGCGCGACGGGCACCCGCTCGTAGAAGCCGCGCATGATGATCGTGGCGAACGGCACCAGCATCGCGACGTACACCAGCATGAGCCCGGCCAGCCGGTTGAGCAGGTCGAGGTCCGACATGAGCAGGTAGAGCGGCCCGAGCGCGATGAACAGCGGGATCATCTGGGTGACCAGGAAGGCGAGCATCACCGCTCCCCTGCCGGGGAAGGCGAAGCGGGCCAGCGTGTAGCCGCCCAGCACGCCTATGGAGGTCACCACCCCGGCCGCGACCAGGGAGACGATCAGGCTGTTGCCCAGGTAGACGCCGAAGTCGGCGAAGGAGAACAGCTCCTCGTAGTGCTCGAACGTCACCTCGCCCGGCCAGTACTTCAGCGGCATCGAGAAGATCTCGGACTTGGGCTTCAGCGAGGTGACGAGGACCCAGTAGAGCGGGAACAGCGTGACCAGCAGCCAGGCGCCCAGCACCACAGCCTTCACCGCGGTCGCGACGTGTCTCATCGTGCCGTTCATCGGGCCTTCTCGAATCGGGTGGCGTTCAGGTAGAAGACGCTGAAGGCGAGCAGCAGGCCGAGCACGAGCAGGCCGACCGCGCCCGCGCGGCCGTAGTCGCCCCCGATGACCTGCTGGATGAGGAAGGTCGTGATGATGTCGGTGCTGCCCGCGGGGCCGCCGCCGGTCATCGAGTAGATGAGGTCGGGGAAGTTCAGGATCCAGATGATGCGCAGCAGCACGATCAGCGCCAGCGTGGGCCGGATGTGCGGCAGCGTCACGTGCCAGAACTGCCGCAGGCGGGAGGCGCCGTCCACGGACGCCGCCTCGTAGAGGTCACGAGGCACCGACTGCAGCGCGGCCATGATCATGATGGCGAAGAACGTGACGCCGTACCAGATGTTCGCCACGATCACCGAGGTCATCGCCCAGCCGGGGGTGGCGAGGAAGCCGATGCGCTCGTCGATGAGGCCCGCCTTCAGCAGCAGGTCGTTGATCACGCCGAACTGGCCGTTGAACATCCACCGCCACAGCAGCCCGATGAGAAAACCCGACATGGCCCACGGGAAGAACACCCACGCCTGGTAGAGGCCGCGACCGCGGAAGTGCCCGCGCAGCAGCAGCGCGAGCCCGAAGCCGAGGAAGAACTGGAAGATCAGCGACACGACCACCCACGTGCCGGTGTTGCGCAGCGCCGTCCAGAACCGGTCCTCGGCCAGCACGGCCCGGAAGTTCTCGAACCCGGTGAACGGCGTCGAGGTCAGGTCGAACAGGTTGTAGCGCTGGAAGGCGATCACCGCGCCGCGGATCATCGGGTAGTACGTGAACAGCGCCACGAAGACCGCGCCGGGCAGCAGGCACAGCAGGATGAAGCGTGCTCTGCGGAGCGTGAAGGCGCGGCCCGCGGGGGTGCGCGCCGTGCTCAAGAGACCTTCTTCGCCTGGTCCGTCCAGAAGGCGTCCCACGATTCGAGCACCTCGGCGACGGTCTTCTTGCCGGTGATCAGCGCCTGGATGTCACGGTCGGAGTCGACGGTGAACTGGCTCCAGCCCGGATAGTCCACCGGCCTGATCGTGATCACCTGCCTGGGATCCTCCTGCGCCTCCAGGTACGCCTTCCACGCGCCCTGCGAGAACTGCGGGTCGTTCTGGGCCTGCTTGGAGATCGGGATGAGCGAGTTGCCCTTGGCGAAGGCGATGCTCTGCTCGGCCTCCGACAGGAACTGCACCAGCTTGACCGCCTCCTTCGGGTGCTCGCTGAAGGAGGTCGCGCCCCATCCGGCGTAGCCGACGGGCTGGAAGGCGTAGCCGGTGGGCCCCTTCGGAATGGGGGCGGTGGACCAGGACGTGACGCCGCTCTCCTCCACCGACTTGATCACTTCCGGGTCCTGGATGAGCATGCCGGTGACGCCCGAGGTGAAGCCCTGCACCATCTCGGGGAAGCCCCACGACACCGAGTCGGGCGGCGAGGTCTCCTTGAAGATCTTGACGAAGAGCTCCAGGGCCTCGGCCGCCTCGGGGGTGGAGAAGACCGTGCTCTTGTCCTTCAGGAAGAAGGACTTCTCGGGGTCGAGCTTGTCGCCGTTGTACGCACTGATCATCATGACCGCGTAGTCGGCGCCGCCCTTGCCGCCCCTGAACGAGTAGCCGAACCGGTCGCCCGTGGTCATCTTCTTGCCGGCCTCGTAGAGCTCCTGCCAGGTGGCCGGCGGCCGGCTCATGCCCCAGTCCGTACGGTAGAACAGCGTGCGCTGGTAGAACCCGTACGGGATGAGGTAGGGCTTGCCCCCGACCTCGACGGCCTTCTTCTGGGCCAGCTCGGTCAGGTCGGACCAGCCGGCCCAGCCGGTGGTGGGCAGTTCGGCCAGCCAGCCGTTGTTGGAGAACGACTTGGCCGTGTGGTCGCGCACCTCCAGCACGTCGAGGTCCTTCCTGGTCTGCAGGATCTGCAGGATCTTCTGGTCGGCGCTGTCGAGCGGGGGCGAGATCAGCTCGACCTCGATGCCGGGGTTCGCCTCCTCGAAGTCGGCGATCAGCTTCTTGATGAGTTTCGTACGGTCGGGGCTGGTCAGGCTCTCGATCATGCGCAGGCGTACCTCTCCCGAGGACGAGCCCGAGCCGCAGCCCGCGAGCACCAGCGTGACGGCGACCGCGGTCGCCAGAAGGGGGGTTTTCATGGCAGTACTCCCGCGTGTTCTCGACAGCGCTGTCAGTCACGCTATGGTCAGCCGCGTTCGCCGGTCAATCGCCTGGCGCCGCCCCGCCTTCTAGGCGAGCGACGCCTCCAGGGCGTGATCGAGGTCCTTGATCAGCTCGTCGGCGGGCTCCAGCCCGACCGAGAGGCGGACGAGGCCGACGGGGATGCCCATGGTGGCCCGTACGCTCTCCTCGGTGGAGAGGGCGGGTGCGTTCACCAGACTCTCGAAGCCACCCCATGACACCCCAATCCTGAAATATCGCAATTTATCGAGGAATGATGCGACATCCTGGCGAGACTCCGTGTTCAGCACCAGGCTGAACAGGCTGGAGAACCCCGACATCTGCCGCAGCGCGGTCGCGTGCCCGGGATGCGACGGCAAGCCCGGATGGTGCACCGCCCGCACGGCCGGATGCCCCTCCAGGAAGGCCGCCACCGCCAGCCCCCGCTCCTGGTGCGCCGCCATCCGCACCGGCAGCGTGCGCAGCCCCTTGATCACCTTGGCCGCGTCGTGCGGCGACATGGCGGCGCCGTAGAGCTGGTACTCGGTCAGCGCCAGCGGCCGGATCAGGCGCGACGGCCCCACCACGACACCGCCCACCAGGTCGCTGTGCCCTCCCACATATTTCGACAGGGAGTGCACCACCAGGTCGACGCCCATGGTCAGCGGCTTCTGGAAGATCGGCGTGGACCAGGTGTTGTCCATCACGCTCACCAGTCCCCGCTCCCGCGCCCACGCCGCCACCTCGGCGATGTCGACCACGGCGTAGGCCATGTAGGACGGCGACTCGAAGTAGAGTAGGCGCGTGCTCGACCTGATAGCGCTGTCACATCCCCCGAGGTCGTCGACGTGCGTATGCGTGACCCCGAACTTCTCCAGATAGCGCAGGAACTGAGTGGTCGGCCCGTAGACCGCGCCCAGCACCAGCACGTGGTCGCCCGCCGACACGAGCGACGAGACCGTCGCCGAGATGGCCCCCATGCCCGAGCCGAAGCACTTGGCCCGCTCCCCCCGCTCGAGCGCGGCCAGCTTACGCTGAGCGAGATCGACCGTCGGGTTGGTCCCCCGCCAGTAGACATAGCGCTCGTCCTCGTTCCTGACCGCCTCGCCGAGCTCCTCCGCCGTCGCGAACGCGAACAACGAGTTCTCGAACACCGGCGGGTTGACCGCGCCCAGCATCCACGGCTCGTCCTCACCCAACCGGCCACAGATCCATTCGTCATCCATGGGGGCACACTATGACAACGAGGGAACGGGCCGAGGGGCCTCTCCCGCGGACGAGCACGCGCAAGCCGACCATGGCCGACGTCGCCAGGCACGCGGGCGTGAGCCTCAAGACCGTTTCCCGCGTCGTCAACCAGGAGCCGCACGTCAGGGCGTCGCTGCGACAGCGGGTGCAGACCTCCATCAGCACGCTCGGCTACCGCCGCAACGAGGCCGCGGCCCGCCTGGCCAGAGGCGCCACCATGCTGACGCTCGGGCTGGTGATGGAGAACATCTCCAACGAGTTCTACTCCCGCCTGGCCGCCGCCGTCGAGGCCGCCTCGGCCGAGCACGAGGCGCTCGTCGTGTTCGGCTCGTACGAGGAGAGCCCCGACAAGGAGCGCATGCTGATCGAGTCGATGTACACCCGCGGCGTCGGCTCCCTCATCGTCGTCCCGTCGGCCGCCGACCACGGCTGGCTGGCCGAGCACGCGAGCCTCACCACGGTCTTCGTCGACCGCGTGCCCTCAGGCCTGGAGGCGGCCGACGTCGTCATGCTCGACGACGTGCGCGGCGGCCGGGCCGCGACCGAGCACCTGCTCGCCGGCGGACACCGCCGGATCGCGCTGATCTCCGACGACGACGGCGTCAGCTCCGTGCACGACCGCGCGAACGGCTACCGCCAGGCGCTGCGCGCCGCCGGGGTGCGGGCCGACGACGCGCTCGTGGTGCGGGGGGTGTTCGACCCCCGGCGGGTGTCGTACGAAGTGGGCAGGCTGCTCGACCTGGCCGACCCGCCCACGGCCTTCTTCGCCACCAACAACCGTGCCTCGATCGGCATCCTGCACGCGCTGCGCGAGCGGCCCGAGCGGCCCGCGTACGTGGGGTTCGACGACTTCGCGCTGGCCGGCGTCTTCAACCCGGGGGTGACGGTGGTCCGCTACGACGTCGCCCACCTCGCCCGCAGCGCCGTCGACCTCCTGCTCCACCCCGCGAGAGGGCCCCGCAGGGTCAAGGTGCCGGTGGAGCTGGTGGCCAGGGGCTCCGGCGAGGTCCCACCCCCGTGACGGCCGGCTCCACCCTTCAGGAGGAGCGTGGCCGCCAGTCGCCGCGGTCGAGGTCGAGGGCCTCGGGCGTGTGCAGCCTGACCATCGTCCTGGCCACGCCGAGCGGCACACGGTCCGGGGTCAGGAACGACACCGACACCATCACGGCGAACGCGATCGGCACCGTCCAGGCGGCCGGCTGGGCCAGCAGCGCCCCCGCCGGCCCGTCGAACGGCCCGGCGGTGATCGTGACGAGCACCGCCGCGCAGGCCAGCCCGCCGCCCACGAACAGCCCCGCCAGCGCCCCCGTGGTGCTCAGCCGCCGCCACCAGATGCCGAGCACGAGCAGCGGGCAGAACGACGAGGCCGCCACCGCGAAGGCCAGCCCCACCACGTCCGCGACGGGCAGCGCCCGCGCCCACAACGCCAGGACCAGCGGCACCGCCACCGCCATCAGGGTGGCGATCCTGAACGAGCGCACCCCGCCCTTGAGCAGGTCCTGCGCGATCACGCCCGCCACGGACACGGTCAGCCCGGACGAGGTGGACAGGAATGCCGCGAACGCCCCGGCCGTGACCAGCGCCGTCAGCAGGTCGCCCAGCGTACCGCCGATCATGCGCGAGGGCAGCGTCAGCACGACCGCGTCCGTACGCACCAGATCGGGCGCGTAGATGCGGCCCAGCCAGCCGTACACGGCAGGGAGCAGGTAGAAGGCGCCGAGCAGCGTCAGCACCACCAGCGTCGTGCGGCGCGCGGCCCTCCCGTCGGGGTTGGTGTAGAACCGCACGAGCACGTGCGGAAGCCCCATGGTGCCCAGGAAGGTGGCCAGGATCAGCGAGTACGTCGTGTAGACCCCGTACTCCTTGCCGCCGCCCAGCGGCACCTGCCAGGTGGCCTCGTCCAGCGCGGTGACCCCCGGCGCTCCGTCGGCCTGCCAGGCCATCAGCAGGAACACCAGCGGCACGGCCAGCGCGGTCAGCTTGAGCCAGTACTGGAAGGCCTGCACGAACGTGATGGACCGCATGCCGCCCGACAACACGTTCACCGCGACGACGCCCGCGACCAGCAGCCCGCCGGCCCACACGGGCGCGCCGGTGATGGTCCGCAGCACCAGGCCGGCGCTCTGGAACTGCGGCATCAGGTAGAGCCCGCCGATCAGCACGACGAGCACGCTCGCGGTGCGGCGCACGATCATCGACTCGAGCCTGGCCTCGGCGAAGTCCGGCAGCGTGTACGCCCCCGAGCGCCGCAGCGGCGCCGACACCAGCACCAGCAGCACCAGGTAGCCCCCGGTCCAGCCGACGGGCAGCCAGAGCATGTCCACGCCGAACGACAGGATGAGCCCGGCGATGCCCAGGAAGGAGGCCGCCGACAGGTACTCGCCGCCGATGGCGGAGGCGTTCCAGAGCGGGCTGACGGTGCGGGAGGCGACGTAGAAGTCGGAGGTGGTGCGCGAGACCCTGATACCGAACGCCCCGATGAGGATGGCCGCGACCACGACCACCAGCACCGCCGTCAGGCTCATGCGCCCGGCTCCGCCCGGGATGCGTCCCTGCTCACCGGCGTTCGACCAGGTCGGAGAAGTGGCGTTCGTTGCGCTCGGCCTGGCGCACGTACAACCAGGCGCCGACGACGAAGGCGGGGTAGATCAACCCAGCGAGCACCGCCCACGCGAGGGGCACGCCCAGCAGGTGCACCTCGCTCAGGTCGGGCATCAGCAGGAACAGCAGCGGCAGCCCGCCGATCACGCAGGCCAGCACCGTGCACACGAACAGCGCCAGCCTGAACTGGGTGCGCAGCAGCGAGCGCATGTAGACCTCGCCGAGCCGGGTCTGCTCGTCGATCTCGCGGGTGGCCGGATAGCGGGGCCGGCGGGCGGCGGTGGTGCGCGGGCTCGTCACGGTGACCCGCCGCGAGGTGGCCTCACGCGACAGGGGCGTCCTGCGGACCGGGCGGGCATCCTGACGGCGGGGCTCCTGGCTCATCGAATCTCCTTAAGCGTGAGGACCCCGGGCTTCAGCGTTGGCGAGGAAACGCAGTACGGCGCCGCAGATCGAACACACGCACTTCTTACGTGGAGTCGTCCGCCAAGCTGACCGAGTGGAAGCGCAGCGGCGAAGCCTCCTGGCGGGAACTCCGCTCGATGCTGGAGTACAAGGCGGCCTGGTACGGGCGGACGCTCGGGGCGGTGGACCGCTGGTTCCCGTCCTCCACGTTGTGCTCGGCCTGCGGGACGCTGCGGGAGAGACTGCCGATAAACGCGCGGGAACGGGGCTGCGCCTGCGGCGCGATCCACGACCGCGACGTGAACGCGGCACAGAACGTGCTCGCCGCCGGGCTGGCGGAGAGCTGAAACGCCTGTGGGACAGCTGATGTAAGACCTCAAGGGCGCAAGCCTGGCGGGCGGCTGGCGGTGAAGCAGGAAGATCAACCGGCGACGGCCGGAATCCCCCGGCTTCAGCCGTGGGGAGGAGGTCAATCGGGCCTGCCTTTCCTGGCCCTGGCGCGGCGCACCAGCAGGTCGCGCAGCTCGCGCGTGTGACGACGGCTGACCGGGATCTCGGTGTCACCGACCCGGACCGTGCATTTGCCCGAGTCGATGTGCAGTTCCTCGATGTGCTTGACGGCCACCAGGTGGCTGCGGTGCACCCGCATGAACCCGGCCGAGGCCCACCGTTCCTCCAGGGTCGCCAGCGGGATGCGCACCAGGTGGCTGCCCCCTGCCGTGTGCAGCCGCGCGTAGTCCCCCCGCGCCTCCACGTAGATGACGTCCGCGCTGGACACGAAACGGGTGACCCCGCCCAGCTCGACCGGGATCGTGTCCGTCTCACCGCCTTCCACGGGCACGTCGGCCGAGACCGCGACGCGCCTGATCGCCTCGGCCAGCCGTTCGGGTCTGACGGGCTTGAGCAGGTAGTCCTCCGCCTTGATCTCGAACGCGTCCACCGCGTGCTCCTCGTACGCCGTCACGAACACCACGCGCGGCGGGTTCGCGAACTGCGACAGCAGCCGCCCGAGCACCACCCCGTCGAGCCCGCGCATCCGGATGTCGAGGAACACCGCGTCGATCGGCCTGCCGTCGGCGATGGCCCGGTCGAGCAGGCGCAGCGCCGCCGCGCCGTCCCGGGCGGTCGCCACCTCGCCGATGCGGGGATCGGCCCGGAGCAGGTAGGACAGGTCTTCGAGGGCCGGCAGCTCGTCATCGACCGCGAGGACCCGTAGTTGTGCCATAGACAGTGATAAAACCGACAAGAAAGATCGAGGTCAACGGGCAGAGACGCCTGGGTGATATTTCGGCAACCTGATGTTGACCTTGGTGCCCGCGCCGGCGCCCGTCTCGACGGACAGGCCGTAGTCGTCGCCGTACACGTGGCGAAGCCGCTCGTCCACGTTCGCCAGGCCGACGCCGCCCTTGGGGGCGATGTCGCCTGCGAGGATGCGGCGCAGCCTGTCGGGGTCCATGCCGAGCCCGTCGTCCTCGACGCTGATGCGGCACTCGGCGCCGACGTCCTCGGCGACGATCGTGATCCGGCCGACGCCGTTGCGGCTCTCCAGACCGTGCCTGACGGCGTTCTCGACCAGCGGCTGCAGGCACAGGAACGGCACCGCGACCGGCAGCACCTCGGGCGCGATGCGGAGCGTGACCTGGAGCTGGTCACCGAACCTGGCCCGCTCCAGGATCAGGTAGCGGTCGATCGAGCGCAGCTCCTCCGCGAGCGTGGTGAACTCGCCGTGCCGCCGGAAGGAGTAGCGGGTGAAGTCGGCGAACTCCAGCAGCAGCTCCCTGGCCCGCTCAGGGTCGGTGCGGACGAAGGAGGCGATCGTGGTCAGGGAGTTGTAGACGAAGTGCGGGGAGATCTGCGCCCGCAGCGCCCGCACCTCGGCCTCCATGAGCAGTGTGCGCGAGCGGTCCAGCTCGGCCAGCTCCAGCTGCGAGTCGACCCAGCCGGCCACCTCCTGCGCGGCCCTGACCAGCCCGGCCGAGGCGTTCTGCCCGTAGGCGGCCAGCGCGCCGACCACGCGGTCGTCGGTCGTGAGCGGCACGACCACGGCCTGCCTGATCGGGCATTCGAGCAGGTCGCACTCGATGGTCAGCACCTGGGTGCGGCCGTCCTGCAGGGTCGCCTCGGCGTGCTCGAAGGCCGCGGCGGCATGGTGGTCGTCTCCGGCGCCGTCGTACACCAGCAGCCGCTCACTGTCGGTGATCGCGACGGCGGCGGAGCCGAGCAGGGCCCGCAGGTGCCGGGAGGCGCGCTCGGCGCCGTCGGCGGTCAGCCCGGCCCGCAGCGGGGGCCCCGCCAGGGAAGCGGTGTGCAGGGTCTCGAACGTGGCGCGCTCCGCCGGGCTGGTGCCGAGCTCCCTGCGGCCCCGCATGACCCGCCACAACACGATCGCGGGCACGCTGACGAGCACGGCCACGACGGCGACCCCGACGAGGTACTCCACGCGGCCCGAGCCTAACGAGTACGTCGCAGGGCGACGGCGATCGCCTCGGCGTAGGAGGCGGCCTCGTCGGCGGATTCGTATTTCGTACGCGGCCAGAAGAAGCCCCGCAGGCCGTCCTTCCTGTTGCGCGGCACCACGTGCACGTGCAGGTGGGCCACGCTCTGGCTGACGCGGTTGTTCATCGCCACGAACGTGCCGTCGGCCTCCAGCCCGTCCTCCACCGCCCGAGCCATGGCCTGCACCCGCTCGAAGAACGGGCCGACGTCGGCGAGGTCGGTGAGCGTCTCGACGTGGGCTCTCGGCGCGACCAGCACGTGACCCTTGAAGACGGGACGCGTGTCGAGGAAGGAGACGGCCACGTCGTCGGAGTGCACGATGTGGGCCGGTCGCTCGCCCGAGACGATCTCGCAGAAGAGGTCGGCGCTCACCGGCCGGCCCGGCCCGCGAACGCCGTCCAGCTCGTCATGTTGGGGCCCGACCACTCCGCGGGCGCGTGCAGGAACCGCTCCCCCACCCGCTCGCTCAGCCGCCGCGGCACCTCGCTCACCTTGGCGCCCCTGCAGTGGTAGACCAGCCCGCCTCCGCGCTGTCCCATCGCCATCCACGGCAGCCACGGCGAGACGCGGCACCAGGAGAACGCGCACGGCACTCCGGGGGCGCCGGAGTCGAGGTCTTTCGCCGCGACGAAGAACTGGAACAACTCCATCGCGCGGTACGTGTCGCTCGCGGAGTTGTCGGGGTAGTCGGCGACCTTGAGCGGCGAGGGGTAGGCCAGCCGGACGTCGACGTTGTAGACGACCTGGTCGCCGAGGCGGGTCACGGGCACCGGATAGGCGCCGAGCCGCTGGTTCACCGGGTCGTTGAGGACGTGCTGCACCTCGACCGCCCGCCCGGTCAGCGGGTTGTCCCAGGTGTCGAGCACCTCGCGGGTCCGCGGGTCGAGATAGAGCGCGGCCTCCCTGGTCAGCAGTTGCCAGCCGCCGTCCGCCTCGACCGCCCTGGCCACGTTGAGCCCCTCGAACCCGAACAGGTGGTGCGGACCGTCGTCGTCCTGCCACCCGTAGACGTCGCCGGTCCAGTAGGAGATCGTCTCCGCCCCGTCGGCGGACGCGCGCACCCGGATGAAGTCCATGATCTGGAGCTTATCCGGTCCTTTTTCGCGACAGAGTGTCGCCATGTTGAGTGACATGGTGTCGCTCACCGAGCGGACCCACGTCACATCGA
The DNA here is from genome assembly GCF_004348345.1 of Nonomuraea longispora. Lineage (GTDB taxonomy): Bacteria > Actinomycetota > Actinomycetes > Streptosporangiales > Streptosporangiaceae > Nonomuraea > Nonomuraea longispora. The sequence goes on along the minus strand of NZ_SMJZ01000107.1, from coordinate 2,444 downwards.
ACTACCGCGGCCACACCCTGCCACCGCGAACGTCACATCCTCCTGAGCCACCGCGGCCGGGCCGCCTGCTGCCTGGCCCGCCGCTTCATCATCATCCTGCGCACCATGAAGCCGAGCGCGGCGCCGAGGGCGGCGACGAGCAGCACGGGTCGTTTCCTCGCCTGCGCGGCGACGTCCCTGGCCTGCTCAGGGGTGCTCTCGCGGGCCTTGCCCGCCACGTCCGAGGCCTTGCCCCTGACCGTCTCGGCCACGTGACCCGCCCTGCCCCTGGCCGTCTCCGCCACGTGACCCGCCCTGCCCTTGGCCGTCTCGGCCACGTGACCCGCCTTGTCCCTGGCCGTCTGCGCGGCGTGCCCGGCCCGGGACTTCACGTCGGCCTTGCCCGCCAGCGCGCTGACGGTCTCGCCCAGGTCTCTGCGGGTCTGCTGAATGTCCTTGCGCACGTCGTCCTCTTCCTCGTCGTCCGCCCCGCCCTCTCCCCTCAGCGACTCCTCCTCGGTCCGCTGGTTCCGCGCGGCCTCTGACCGCTCATCGGCGACGGGGGCTTCGGGGATGAAGGTCTCGTGCTCCTCGCGGGCGGCCTCGGCCTGCCTCGCGTTCTCCGCCGCGCCCGGCCGCGTCGGGGGGACGTTGACGGACTCGCGCTCCGTCGACGTGCCAACGGTCGCCCTGTGCGCGCCGACGTCTCCTGCGTGCTGCTGCCCGGTGTATCCGGGATCGGTCTCGCTCATCGTCGTGCCTTCTCCTTGACCATGTCGATATCGGCTCTGACGCTCGCGAGGGTTTCCCTCGGGACCGGCGGACCGGCGCGTTTCACCTGTTTCCTGCCGGTCAGGCCGAGTACGGCGGCGACGATGAACAGGACCACCGCGACGATCGCGGCGGCCACCCAGCCGGGCAGGAACAGGGCGAGCAGCATGACGACGGCGGCCACGAGCGCGCCACCGCCGAACAACGCGACCACGCCCGCCGCGCCGAACAGCCCCGCGCCGAATCCCGCGTGCCTGCCCTTCTCCTGAAGCTCCATCCTGGCCAGGCGCAGTTCGTCCCTGACCAGTCTGGAGACCTGCTCGGAGAGGTCGTTGACCAGCTTGTGGGTGTCGTTCACGACGATCGCCTCCTCCGCTGCGGAAGGCGACTACCCAGACAACCGGCCTTCTATCACCCGCTGAAAAAGCGCGAAGCTAGCGCCTGGCGGCCTTGAGGACGACGCGCAGGACCGACACCACGGGGTCGTTCTTGTCGGTTTCGCACCAGTTGTGTGGCTGCTTCGGCTTACTCCACGGGGACGGGAGCTCGCACGAGGGAGCCTGCGGCTTGGGACGCTCGCACCACGATCCGGGAGGGTTCATACCTTCATGCTACGCGGGCCGGCAGCTCCCGGATGCGTGGCGGCGGTAACCTTCCAGGGTGCGGGTACACGGAGTGTGGTCAGGCGACGGGCTCGCCTTCTGGGCCGAGACCACGGACACGTTCCAGCGCCCGGACACAGGCACGCGGGGCGGACCGCCGGGTCGTGGTGGTGGCGGGGGCCGGGGTGCGGGAGTGCGCCCGCACCCGTACGCCCCGGCGGCGACCGTGGTCGCCGCCGCCCTCGGGCTCGACAACCAGCCGTCACGGACACTCGAACTGCTCCTGCCCGGCTCGGTCAAGGAACCCCTGTCATCGCCGGAGACCGGACGGCCGACGGAGGTGACCAGGCCCCGGCTGCGGCTGTGGCAGGTCCCCGCCGTGGTGCCGCCCGCCGCAACGGCTCTGCGGATCCTGGACGAGCACGCGGGCACCGCGACGTTGCGCCACTGGGCCGCCGTCGCCGCCTTCGCCCGCGACCTGGTACGCCGAGGGCGCGTCATCCCCCGGCTCGTCGCCGCTCATGGCACGGCGCGGGCGGTGTGGTGGCCGGTGGTGACAGGGGTGGATGCCGGATATTTCCGGGAGCTGGCGCTGGCGATGCCGCCCGCCTGCCGCACGTCCCGTACCGAACGCCCCTCCACGGACGTCCTGCGCGAGGCGCTCGAGACGTTCACCGACGCGCTCGTCAGGCGTGCGCTCACCCAACCGCTCCCTGAACCGATCACCGGACCGGTCGCTGAACCGGTCGCCGGAACGGTCGCCGAGACGGTCTCCGCCCGCCGGCGCACGCCGCGCGAGCGGTGGCTGGCGGCCCTGACCGGTGACGACCCGGCCTGCCCCGACGTGCCCGAGCTGCGCCGCGAGCTGGAGCAGTGGTACGACGCCGTGACGACGGCGGAGGGTGCGGCGCGCGTGTGCTTCCGCCTGATCGAGCCCGCGTCCCCCGACGACGACGCCGGCTTCACCGCCGACGCCGCCAACGACGACAGCGCCCATGACAAAACCGACCACAGCGCCGGCGACGGGACAGGCGGGACGGGGCGGGGGTGGCGGCTGGAGCTGGCGTTGCAGGCCGCCGACGACCCCAGCCT
>NZ_SMJZ01000106.1 GCF_004348345.1 Nonomuraea longispora | reverse complement strand
CCCCAGCCCGCCACCCCGGTGCTCGGGCGTGACGAAGAAGAACGGGATCCAGCCGGTCTCCGGCTCCAGATCGGTGCCGGGGGCGAGGGGCGTCAGCCTGCGGACGGCGTACGCGGAGCCCGCCACCCGCCCGTCCACCACGGCCACCCGCAGGCCCTCGGGGTCGAAATTGGGGTCGAGCAGCACGCAGTCACGGAACCATCCTGAGGTGGTGGGGTCTCCTGGCATGCTTCGGTTCCAGGCGTCCACCAGGGGGCGTTCGTCGCCCGGCACGAACGCGCGGACAGTCACCATGAGGGTCCTTTCACGCTGCAGCTGTCCCGCCACAGCTTTCCCAGTGTTAACCGCCCAGGTCAAGCGATGTAGGAAGAAATTTTCCATCTCGCAGTAAATGTGGAAAATTAGTTTCGCGTGCGGTATCTATGGATGGTTACCCGTTCGCCCCTCTTGCCCCAGCGCTCACAAGCCGTCGCGTCCGCAGGCGCACACCGGTTCCGCCAGCACGCGCTCGAACCGCGCGAGCGTCATGCGCGTAGCACCCGGCCCACGCCCACACCGCCCCTGCAGGCGCCCGCCGGATGCCTCACCCTGGGCCGCTCGACCTGCCGGCCGCGCGTAGCGCCTGCCGCGAGCGCGCACGAAGATCCCCCGGGGGAGACGTCCGGCGGCGCGTGGGCGTGAGGAGTGCGTGCTGGATGGGCGGCGCCCCTCCAGCACGCACTCCCCGCCGGGCGGGCAACCCCCTGTCCGCCGGCGGGCTCGTGACCGCGGCGGTCAGCCCCGGGCGCCCGCGAACGGGCGCCCGGGGCGCCGCCCGCCCGCGGCGCCGGGCCCCTCCGCGCCGCCGGTCATTTCAGTCCGGCGAGGAACGTCTTGGCCAGCCGCGTCACGGCGGACTTGGCGACCGCGGGCTCGAAGACCGGCTTCTCGTAGTCGTCGGCCTCGACGATGCCGCCGCCGGCCGTCGTGCCCCCGAAGGTGAACTCGACCGTACGCTCGCCGGACAGAACGTTGATCAGCAACTCCTGCCGGGGTTCCTTGTCCGGCTCGCCCGGCCTGGTGGTCGTAGACACCACGGCGAACGCCTTCTCCCCGAGCCCGGAGAGCTCCTCCCTGGGCCCGTACGTGGTGTGGCTCACGCTGTTGCCGATGCCGCCCTTGGCGCGGTAGCGGTCGTACTTCTTGGCATCACGGTCGAACTGGAAGTCCGACCCGCTGCTGCCGTCCTTCCCCCAGTCGACGACGTGGACGCGCAGGCTTCCGCCCCTGGCGGTGTACTCCTGGCCCGGCTCGTGCTTGACCGCCTCCTGGATGGTCCAGGTGCAGGTGGTCTGCTTGATGCGCCCGTCGTTGTCGCCCACGGACGGCCCGGTGACCGCGGGGAAGAACGCCGACTGCACGTCCGCGACGCTGAGTATCCCGCAGGGCCCGCCGACCTTGACCTTCGAGGCGTCCTTGGCCATCTCCGCGGTGATGCGCTCGGCGACCTTGCCGGCCGCGGCCCGCACCTCGTCGCCCGAGGGGTACTTCCGGCCGGAACGGTTGCTGCCGCCGTACCTGACCTTGATCAACCACGGTCCCTGCCGGACGTACACCTCGGCGGACAAGCCGCTGTGCCCGATCGAGCTCTGGCTGTACGAGGCGTCGCCGTGGTCCAGCTTGATGGTCTCGCCGAACGACGAGCCGGAGGTCCTCCCGTCGACCCGCTGCCCGTCCCGTACGTTGACCCGCCTGTCGTGCGTCTTCTTGTCCCGCTCGAAGCGGTCCTTTGCGTACTCGATCGCGTTCTGTGTGCCGGAGCTCTTGGCCTCGACGGAGATGTTCAGGCTGCGGTGGCCGACGACGCCGCCGCCGACGTCCATCTTGCTGTTCCGCCATCCGCAGCTCGCCTGCTTGTCATCCTCCGCGGCGGCCCCGGTGGACGCGTCCCTCCCGCCGTACTTGCCGTCGGTGACCAGGCTCTTGCGCAGGGCGTCCGGGACGGCGTCGCAGAGCTGGGACCCGGTGATCGGGCGCAGCTTCACCGCCTCGGCGGCCGGGGTCGCCGAGGGCGTCCGTACCAGTCCGGGCCGCTTGCCTGACAGGTCGGGCGGCGGTCCTGGCCCGTCGCCGAACTGCTGGAGCAGCAGCCACCCTCCGGCCGCCCCGCCGATCAGGACGACGGCGAGCACGGCCACGATGGCGATCAGCGGCCCCTTCCCGCCGCCGTTGCGCCGAGGAGGCCGCCCCCGGCCACCCGGCCCGCCGGGACCGCCCGGCCACGGCCCTCCAGGACCACTCGGCCCTGGCCCGCCGCGACCGCCCTGCCACGGCCCCGGCCCTCCAGGCCCCACCGGCGGAAGGCCGCCGCCGTGTCGCCCTGGCATCCCCTGCGCGCCAGGCCCGTACGGCGGCCCGGAGGGGCCGTGCCCGGAAGACGGCGGGAATGGGGTGGACATCAGCGACCCTTCACAACACAGCGGCGGAACCTTGACCGGGTGGCCACGACAGCCGAAAGGCCGTGTCCGACGGAGCACGAGGGGGCGCCTGCCGTCCTACGGGCGGCCAGGCATGCGTCCGCCCCCGCGCTTGATCCGTGGCCGATTCCGAGCCTACGGACGGCCCCCACGGGGGCATGTCAGGCGAACACCCGACAACCCGATCACAGTTCGGTCGAGGCACGCCCACGTCACATCGCCGGATCGGCGACCCGACCGCGCGCCTTGACAGTCATTGGCGCCGGGGGCCCGTTATGGTTGCCGCCCGAACATGGCCCCAGATGGCGGTGCCGTCCCGCAGCGGTGACGCTGTCGTCGGTCGTCACACTGATCGGTCGCCAGATCCCGCACGCTGATCGAAGCGTTCGGCCGGTCGCGGTTACCCGCGGGCTCCGCCGGCTTGTCGCGTGTGACGGCCCGGGAGGCGAGCAGCCCTCCGATGCCCGGAACCAGTGCGGTGGGCGGTTGCGAGGTTTCCCAGAAGTATGAGGAGCGTACCCAGTTCCAGGAAGCCGATCATCCGAAGGGTGCGGGTGGCAGTGCTCACGAGACTCCCGTGGTCGAACCGGGGCGGTAGATCATCAGGGTGACGACGACTACCCACAGCAGGTTGAAGATGCCGACATACACGGCCGGCTGCGAGGAGGACCGTCCGGGTTCATCGGCCGCGTCAGGGCTGATGAGAAGGTCGAGAAGGCGGCGTTGGCCGGGCAGGATCAGGCCGATGAGGACGGCCGCGGCGATGACGGTCAGCGCCATCGAGATGATCAGCCACGTGTCGGTGAGTACGCCGAGGCTGGCGGCGGTGGCGACGCCGAAGATGGGAACCACGACGGCTATGAGGCTGTATACCCGCGTAATGCGCGCAAGCACCGAGACGATGCCTGCCTTACGCAGGTCTTGAGGGGCGGACAGAGCCGAGCGGAATGCCCGAGGGAACATGCTGGTAGCGACCGCCATCGGTCCGACAGTGAGAATTGCGCCAATGACGTGGACGGTCAGCAGGAAGCCGGTCACGGAGCGACCCTGTGTCCGGAGATCGGCGTTCGGGGCAGCCTGCCGGCACGTGCGTGCCCGGTCATGGTGTCGCCCTCGATGACAACGTCGAAGTCAAGGTTGAGCCGCATCGGCTTAGTGACGCTCTGTTGCCACGTGACGCGTTCGCCGGTCTCGGTGTCGGCGGCCGCGATGCCGGATAGAGGCACGGTCTCGTTGCGGCTGGAGGCATCGCCCGCGAAGCCGTCAGACGTCGTGGTGAACCGGTACTCGACGTGCAGGGTGCCGATGGGGGTCTTCAAGTCGAGTTGCCAAGTCCCAGGCAGGTTGCTCATGGATGTCTCTTGTTCTGGATCGTGGGAGGGTACGGGCAGGTCGGCGCGTCACGTCAGAGCGGCGCCGGGATCGGGCCTCGGTCCTGCCAGACGGTGCCGCGGCGCTCATACTCGAAAAGTTCCTCAACCGAGCGGGCGATGGCCGGTCCGTACTCGCGGTCGAGGAGATAGAGCGCTACGTCGAGACCGGAGGTGACTCCTCCGCCGGAGACGAGATCGCCGTCGTCAACGACACGGGCGTGAACCGCCTTGGCTCCTGTCGCGTCGAGGACATCCATGCCCAGGTGGTGGGTGACCGCGTGCCTTCCTTCGAGTAGTCCTGCCATCGCGAGTGCGAGTGACCCCCCGCATACCGTCCAGACCTGGACCTCCGGGTGGTCAAGAGCCCGCTGGACCAGCGGCACCGCGTCGCTCTCGCCGAACCGCGCCAGAAGGACGGGGATCGTCTCTGCGCCAGCGTCGGGGTCGCCATCGACGGGACCCGACACCCCGGGCACGACCACGTAGCCAGGACGCTCCGGATCGAGCGTCGAGGTCGCGTTGAGTGTGAGACCTCGCGTGCCGGAGACGACCGAACCGGGACCGCTGGCCGACACGAGCTCGACCTTGAGCGCCCCGGCCAGGGCATCGGCACCTGCGACGAGGACCTCGTACGGACCGATGACGTCAAGTGGGTCGAAGTGGTCGTAGAGGAGGATTTGAGCCGTTAGTGGTCTCGCTGGCATCGGGTGCATGGAATCCATACGTCCATCCTCAGCGAGTAGCCACAGGTAGACCAGTGGCCATATGGCCAACTACCGCCCTTATCTGGCCATGCCCCAGCGCTCGTGTGCGAGTGGGCGAAACCCCTTCCACCGTGTGAAGATCAGGGATGTGCATACCATCGTAGTGCTGGCAGTGCCAGATGTGATTGCGTTCGATCTGGCCACGCCGGTGGAGGTGTTTGGTCGCGCCCGCCTTCCTGATGGGAGACCGGCCTACCGCGTCGTCGTGTGCGGGGCCGACAGCGTGGTCGATGCGGGGCCGATACGCATCCAGGTAGAAGCGGGACTCGAGGAGCTCGAACGTGCGGACACGGTCGTAGTGCCCGGCCGCAACGACATCACGGTGCCGACGCCACCGGTGTTCATCGAGGCCTTGCGTACCGCAGCCGCAATGGGGACCCGGATCGCGTCCATCTGTGTCGGCGCCCTGACTCTGGCCGAGGCCGGGCTCCTCGATGGTCGGCGGGCGACCACGCACTGGCTGACCGCCGACACCCTGGCCCGCCGCCATCCGGCTGTCGAGGTGGACCGCGACGTGCTCTACGTCGACGCCGGCAACATCGTGACCTCCGCCGGAGCGGCGGCAGGCCTAGATCTCTGCCTCCACCTGATCCGCCGCGACTTCGGCATGGCGGTCGCCGCCGACGCCTCCCGCCTGGCGGTGGCGCCCCTCCACCGAAGCGGTGGACAGGCGCAGTTCGTCGTGCGCAACCCACCTCGGTACGCCACCGCGACCCTCGAAGGCGTACTGGCCTGGATCGAGAAGAATACCCACCGCGACCTCGCCTTGGCCGACATCGCCCAGGCCGCGCATACGAGCGTCCGTACGCTCACCCGGCGCTTCCACACCGAAACGGGCCAGAGTCCCATGGAGTGGGTGACCGGCGTCCGGATCCGACATGCCCAGGAGCTGCTGGAGACCACCGACCACAGCGTCGAACGCATCGCGCACCAAGTCGGTTTCGCCAGCACCGGAAATTTCCGCACACACTTCGGTCGACTGGTCGGTGTGAGTCCAAGGGACTACCGGGCCACTTTCGGGATGTCGGAGAGGAGGACTTAAGCGGCATATGACGTGTCGGATTGTTCGAGTCATCCAGACTCGGGGCTGAACACGTTGCAGTCACGCCGCGAGTCCCGTTCCGTTGCAGGTTGCCCGCGACGGTGGCCCTTTCGACCCATGTAGCCGACCCTCTACGCGGTGCGACGCGCGACCTACTGGATCTGGTCGAGCAAGTGCCAGTCGGCGTCGAGAGCGTGAGCCACCCGGGTGAGTATCTGTTCGAATCCGGACCGGGTCTTGTCCGGGAAACCGATGAAGAATCGGTTGGCCAGCGGCACGCCCCAGCGCATCTGCCGGGCCACGTTGTAGACCCGGTGGACGATGATCGTCCCGGCATCGTCGTGTGTGGCGGACCACTCGCCGCGATACCACCATCCACCCTGGGAGACCGCCGTCCGGCCGTCGGTCTCGGTGAGTGCGAGATTGCTCCGAAGCAGCGGCCAGACCTGGTCGACGGGCGCGTCGATGTGGCCGGCGATCTCGGCGAGGAGCCTCTTGTCAGCCACGAGGACCCGACGCCCTGGTGTTCTGGAACGACGCGAACCGCCAGCCCTCCGGTGTGTCGACCGCGGTCAGGCTGATCACCGAGTCCCGGTTCGGATCGACCTGGCCGTCGACGGTCGACGAGCCGCCGGCGATGACCAACACGGCGCCCTCGGCGAGCGGTTTGACGTCGGCCGTGCCGGCGAGTGGCTCGAGTGTGATCGGCATCCGAAACAGCTCCCGGTGACCTTCCTCGATCGCGGTCCGGCCGCGCATCCGCAGGCCGAAGAAGGTGATGTAGTCGGCGTCCTCGGTGAACAGGTCGGCGTAGCCCGCGGCATCGCCGGCGTTCCAGGCGTCGCTCAGCCGCTGCAGCAGTTGCCGCACGGCTCCGGTGGCATCGGTCATGGCGTCTTCTTCCGTAGTTCGGTTTCGGCGGGCTCGCGGAGCACGTCATCCAGGAGGTCGAGCCGCGCGGTTCCCGACCAGTCGAGCTCACCGCGCTCGATCCGGTCCAGCACGGTGCCGATCCAGTCCAACTCGGCTCGCTGCACCGCGAGTTCGTACTCCAGCTCAAGCAGCACAACGTCTGGCATCTCCTCGCCCCGGAGCGCCGCGACCTGCTCAGCCAGCCCGGTAACCGTGCCGGTAATCACCGCTGCCCTGGTCCGGAGCGACTTCCGCGCCGTCGCTGCGGGCAGGCAGCCGAGCAACGACACGGCCGCGACGAACCCGCGACGATCTGGATCCGGTACCTCGATCAGGTTCCGCAGTCGACCAGCCAGGTGACCACGCCCCTCGTCGGTGATCCGGTACACGGTCCGTTCAGGGCGCCGTCCGTCCCGAACCGTCTCGGCCGGCTCGATCAGCTGGCTCCCGTCGAGTCGCTCGACCGCGTGGTAGAGACTGCGCGGCAACCCAGTCACGTAATCCTTGTGGGTCGCCACGATCAGTCGCTGCAGCTCATATGGGTGGCTGTCCTTCACCGACAGCAACGCCAGCACCGTGAGCCCGACCAGATCCGCTCCGCGCATACCCGCCCTCCATTAGTGCACAATGCACTATAGCAGGACGCTCCACTAAGGTCATGAGACGCTGTGCTGCCGCCAGGCGCGCGAAGAACGCCGTCGGGGAACGGCCCAGAAGGACGACCGCTACCTCAAAGGCTCTGAACTGCTCCTGCGGAGGCAAGCTCATGATCGAACGGCCCTCGACGAGATCGTCGACCTCTTCACCGACCTGTACAACCGGTGCGAACCTGCTGAACGCCGCATGCTCAACCGAGCCCTGTTCGGCCGCATCGTCATCGACGAGGACGAGCACGTCAGCACGGTCCCGGCCGAGCCCGCCGCCGGCATCCTCGCCCACGTCACCGCTGGAGTCCCGGACCAGATGACCACGGAAACGAACCTGCCCCGCCATCAGGCGGGGCAGGTCTCGATTTTCTCAACTTACGTGGAGCTATGGGGATTCGAACCCCAGACCTCCTCCATGCCATGGAGGCGCGCTACCAACTGCGCCATAGCCCCTGATCACCGCTCCGAGCACACCCGTTGCGGCGCTCGGAGAGCATATAGCCATCCGCCGCGGTTCTCCTAATCGCGCGGGCACACCGCAGGACGGCCGTACGGCCCCCGAGCCGTACGGACCTCAGGCCACGGCCTCCGGCCGGTCGTCACTGTTGACCGGCTCCGGCAGCGTGCCCGCGTTGTGTTCCAGCAGCCGCCAGCCCTTACGCCCTTCCTGCAGCACCGACCAGGAACAGTTGCCCAGCCCGCCGAGCGTCGGCCACAACTCCTCCGGCAACCCGAGCAGCTCGCAGATGCCGAGCCGCAGTGCGGCCCCGTGCGAGGCCACGACGAGCAGCCCGTCGTCGTCGAGGCGGCCGGCCCACTTGCGCATGGCGGTGGCCACCCGGGCCGCCACGTCGCCGACGGGTTCACCGTCCGGCGCCTCCCAGGCCGCGTATTCGTCGGGCCAGCGCGCCGCGATCTCCTCACGCGTCAGCCCTTCCCATTGACCGCCGCCGCGCTCGCGGAAGTCCTTGTCGACCGCCACGTCGAGCCCGACGATCCGCCCGAGCGCCAGCGCGGTGTCGTTGGCCCGCTGGAGGTCGGAGGAGACGATCAGGGTCGGACGCAGCGAAGCGAGCAGCGAGGCTGCCCTGGCCGCCTGAGCTATGCCGGTCTCGTCGAGGGGGATGTCGGAGTGGCCCTGGAAGCGCCGCTCGACGTTCCACAACGTCTGCCCGTGACGCAGACACACGATCCTTCTGCTCAACTGCGGGCCCGCTGCAGATTGGCCTGCATGACGCTCTCCGGCAGCGCGATGGCCGGGCAGTCCTTCCAGAGGCGCTCGAGCGCGTAGAACGTGCGGTCGTCTTCGTGCTGGACGTGCACGACGATGTCGACGTAGTCGAGCAGCACCCAGCGCCCCTCACGCTCGCCCTCGCGGCGTACGGGCTTGACGTCGGCCTCGGTGCGCAGCCGGTCCTCGATCTCGTCGACGATGGCGCGTACCTGGCGGTCGTTGGTGGCGGAGCAGAGCAGGAAGGCGTCGGTGATGACGAGCTGTTCGCTCACGTCGTATGCGAGGATGTCATCGGCCAGCTTGTCGGCCGCGGCCTCCGCGGCGATGCGCACGAGCTGGACGGATCTGTCAGATGCGGTCACGATGCGGGTCTGTCCTCCTGTGTCGGCAGCAAGCCTTACGTTGAGCGTACCCTTCCGGGCCGAAACCCCTCACCCACAGCGTGACGACCTTCAGCCGGTTGCGTGATAAAGCCCGCGTTTGTTGATGTACTGCACGATTCCGTCGGGCACGAGATACCAGATGGGTTCCCCCTTGGCGACCCGGTGCCGGCACTCCGACGACGAGATGGCCAGCGCGGGGATCTCCAGCAGCGTCACCTTGCCGTCGGGCAGTCCGGGGTCGTGCAGCGTATGGCCGGGGCGCGTGCAGCCGACGAAATGCGCCAGCTCGAACAATTCGTCGGCGTCCTGCCAGCCCAGGATGGCGCCGAGGGCGTCGGCTCCGGTGATGAAGAAAAGATCGGTCTGCTGGCCGTAAATATCCGAAATATCGCGCAATGTGTCGATAGTGAAGGTCGGTCCGGGGCGTTCCACGTCCACCCTGCTCACAGAGAAGCGGGGGTTGGAGGCCGTCGCGATGACCGTCATCAGATAGCGGTCCTCCGGCGCCGAGACCTCGCGCTCGGACTTCTGGTACGGCCGTCCGGTGGGCACGAAGACGACCTCGTCGAGATGGAAGTGGTGGGCCGCTTCGCTGGCCGCGACTAGGTGTCCGTGGTGGATGGGATCGAACGTCCCACCCATCACACCCACTCGCCGCTTCCCCTGGACACCGGGCGCGTTCATCATGAAACGGACCTTACGCGGACGGCTTACGACAACATGATGGCACCCCCCTGAGTGATGTCCGCGCATCACTTCCGTTGCGGACGTAGCATGCCGGGCATGACGACCACCCCGGACCGCAACCGCGTCCAACTGCCCGGCATATCGTCCCGAGCCTACGAACACCCCGCAGACCGGTCCGCCCTGGTCGCTCTGCGTAAGTTGAGTGGGTTCGACACAGTTCTCAAGCAGATGTCCGGCCTCGTCAGCGAGCGCCGGTTGCGCCTGATGTACCTTGCGTCCGCCGTACGCGTGAGCGAGACGCAGTTCCGCCCGCTCTACGACATGGGCCGTGACGCCGCCTACACCCTCGACCTGCACCGGATCCCCGAGATCTACGTCCAGCAGGACCCACAGGTCCAGGCCAAGGCCATCGGCTTCGACGATCCGTTCATCGTCGTGACCACCGGTCTGCTCAACCTCATGAACGAGGAGGAGCAGCGCTTCGTCATCGGCCACGAGACCTCGCACATCCTGTCGGGGCACGCGGTCTACCGGACGATGCTCGACATCCTCACCCGCCTCGCCACCCGCGTCGCCTGGATCCCGCTCGGCTACATCGGCCTGCGCGCGATCGTCGCGGGCCTGGAGGAGTGGTACCGCAAGTCCGAGCTGTCCTCCGACCGCGGCGGCCTGCTCACGGGGCAGGACCCCGAGGCGGCCAAGCGCGCGCTGATGAAGCTCGCCGGCGGCGACTACACCCACGAGATGAACATCGAGGCGTTCCTGGAGCAGTACCAGGAATACGACACCGCGGGCGACCTTCGCGACGGCTTCCTCAAGGTGCTCAACCTGCTCGGCACCACCCACCCGTTCGCGGTGGTGCGCGTGGCGGAGCTCGACAAGTGGCAGCGCAGCGGCGAATACGACCGGATCATCGGCGGCGACTACCCGCGCAGGGAAGACGACGCCAACGCCCGGGTGACCGACGAGATGAAGGCCGCGGCCGAGTCCTACCGCGCCTCATGGCAGCAGTCGCAGGACCCGTTCATCGGCGTCCTGCGCGACGTGGCCGAGGGCGCCGTCAACGCGGGCGAGCGCATCTTCAACCGCTTCTCCCGCCGCGACGGCGGCCAGGGCTGACGGGAGCGCCGCACGCGGCCGATCAGCGTGATCGACCGCGTGATCCGCCGCCAACCGCGACGGCGGATCTGAGCAGCACAGATCTGCACAGCACGATCAGGGCAGCCCGGATCACCGCAGCAGGATCACAGCAGCAGGGCGATGGCGCGCACGGCGGCCGCGCACAGGGCGACGAAGCCGCCCAGCACGGCCAGTGCGCGCAGCCCTTCCCTGCGCAGATCGGGCAGGCGCTGGCCGATACGCTCGATCTCGCGCCCGGTGAAACCACCGCACAACATCCCGAACACCACCCCGGCCACGGTCACGGGCGCGGGCTGCTGCCACCAGTCGGCGTCGATCTCACCGCCACCGGTTGCCCAGAGCGCGCCGCCCGACGCCACCGCGACGGGCACGCCGGGCCAGACGGCGGCGGTCGCCGCAGCGGCGGCGAGCGCGAACGGGAAGAGCAGCACGCGCAGAGCCACCCGGGTGGCCCGTGAGCCGCGCTTCCTCACCAGCCAGTGACTCATCCAGAGGGTCCTGGTCAGCACCACCAGCACCGCCGTGATGGCGATGGAGGCGATCGGCCAGATCACCGAGGTCACCACGCACGGCACAGCCAGCGCGGCGAGCAGCAGCAGAGCGCCGTTGCCGGCGGGTAGCGTGGTGGACCTCTCGGAGCGAAGACCCGCTTTCCGCTTGTCCTGCGGTTTGGCCGCGGCCCTCGCGCGCACGGCCGCCGCCGTCCGCTGACGCGGCCCGGTGACGCGCGGCCCCGTCACCTTGCCGTCGACGCTCCCGCGTCCCCGGGGCGCGGGCACCTTGCCTTCGGCCTGCACCCGGCTGCGCGCCGCGACCCCGTCAGCGCCCGCCCGGCTTCGAGCGGAACCCTCCCCACTCGCCGCACTCGTCCGGCCCTGAGCGGCCCCGTCCGTGCCGGCCGCCCGGCTCCGTGCCGCGGCGGCGTCCGTGCCCGCGCGTCCACGGGCCGCGGAGCCGTCGGCGCCCCCCGACCGGCCGCGCGCGGCGGAACCGTCGGGATTGGCCCGGCTGCGGGCCGCGGGACTGTCCGCGCCCCCCCGGCTCCGCGCCACCGCACCGTCCACGTTGCCACGGCTGCGCGCCGCCGAGCCCTTGCCGTCCGCGCCGGTACGGCCACGCGGCGGAGGCACCTTGCCGTCCACGCCCGCGCCACCGGCCCGCCCGCGCGCCGGGTCCTCCGTCGTACGGCTGCGTACGGCCGCGCCCTTGCCCGCCTCCTCGGCCGCCTCGACGGCGCGTCCACCGGCCGGGGTGGACTCGGGATCGGCCCCGCTCGCCGCCCTGGCCAGCCGCGACAGCCGGTCGGCCAGCAACGCCGCCGTGGGCCGCTTGCCCGGCTCCCTGTTGAGCGCCGCCCGCAGCAGGGGCAGCAGTTGCACGGGCACGCCCTTGAGGTCGGCCTGCCCGTTCAGCACCGCGTACATCTGCGCCTCGGCCGTGCCCCGCCCGAACGTCGGCCGCCCGGTCGCCGCGAACGCCACCGTGGCCGCCCAGGCGTGGACGTCGGCGGGCGAGTCGACCTGCTCGTCGGCGAAGATCTCCGGGGCCGTGTAGCCGGGCGTGCCGAGGAACGTGCCGGTCATGGTGAGCCGGGTGGCGTCGAGCACCTGGGCGATGCCGAAGTCGATCAGAACCGGCCCTCTGCCGGCCATGATGATGTTGCCGGGTTTGAGGTCACGGTGGACGACGCCCGCCGCGTGGATGATGGCCAGCGCCGCCGCGATGCCCTGGGCCATGTCGACCAGTTGGGCGTCGTCGAGCGGGCCGTCCTGGCGTACCCGGTCGAGCAGCGTGACTCCCTCGATGTGCTCCATGACCAGGTAGGGGCGCGCGCAGCCCAGGTCGGCGTCGAGGACCTTGGCGACGTACGGGCTCTCGACCCTGCGCAGCGCACGGACCTCGCGCTCCAGCCTGATGCGCGAGATCTCGTCCTCGGCCAGGTCGTGCAGGACCTTGAGTGCGACGTGCTCGCCACGACGGGTCGAGGCGAGGTAGACCTCGCCCATGCCACCGCGGCCGAGCCGCTCGACCAGGGTGTACGGCCCCACCTTGCCGAGCTTGCTCACCGTCCCTCCCCGCCCGGCGTGCCCATAAGGGACACAACCCTAGCGCCGTGACGTGAGTCACCGCGTGAGGCACGCCGAAGGTTAACGGTGCGCGTGGTCGGAGAGCATGCTGTCGAGCTCGGCCGTGGGCGCCTCGGACAGCCGTTTGCGGTTGTTCCTGCGCCAGTTGACCCGGCCGCGGCTCTCCAGCCGGAGCAGCAGCCGGTCGGCGCCGAACAACACCGCGGCCATGAGAGCGAGGGCGACGACAATTTCCATGCCCCCAGTCAAACCGCGTCGTCAGGCGCCGGCCGTGCCGACACGCCGGTTAACCGGCCACCACCGTGCCCTCTGACGTGCGCAAATGCCCCTCACCGGTGTAGATCCACTTGGTGGACGTCAGCTCGGGCAGCCCCATCGGGCCACGCGCGTGCAGCTTCTGGGTGGAGATGCCGATCTCCGCCCCGAAGCCGAACTCGCCCCCGTCGGTGAACCTCGTCGAGGCGTTGACCGCCACGGCCGCCGAGTCGACGAGCGCCACGAACCTGCGGGCGGCGCCCTGCGACCGGGTGACGATGGCGTCGGTGTGGCCCGAGCCGTAGCGCCTGATGTGCGCCACCGCCTCCTCCAGCGATCCGACGACGGCGGCGGCGATGTCGAGCGAGAGATATTCGGCGCGGAAGTCGTCCTCGGTGGCCGGCACGACGTCGCCGTACGCGGCGATTCTCGCGTCGCCGTGGACGGTCACGCCCGCCTCGGCCAGCGCCCGCAGCGCCCTGGGCACGAACGCGTCGGCCACGTCGGCGTGCACCAGGAACGTCTCCGCCGCGTTGCAGACCGAGGGGCGCTGCGCCTTGGCGTTGAGCAGGATCTGCACGGCCAGGTCGACGTCGGCGTCGGCGTCGACGTAGACGCTGCAGTTGCCGACGCCGGTCTCGATCACCGGGACGGTGGACTCCTCGACCACCGAGTTGATCAGCGACGCGCCGCCGCGTGGGATCAGCACGTCGACCAGGCCGCGGGCGCGCATCAGCTCCTTGACCGACTCGCGCGTCAGCCCGGGGACGAGTTGCACGGCCCCCGCCGGGACCTCGGTGGCGGCCAGGGCGTCCTGCATGACCCGCACGAGGGCGGCGTTGGAGGAGTGGGCGCTGGACGAGCCCCTGAGCAGCACCGCGTTGCCGCTTTTCAGGCAGAGGACGGCGGCGTCGACGGTGACGTTGGGGCGGCCTTCGTAGATGATGCCGATCACGCCCAGCGGCACTCTGAGCTGGCGCAGCTCCAGCCCGTTGGGCAGCGTGGCGCCGCGCACGACCTCGCCGACCGGGTCGGGCAGGTCGGCCACCTGGCGTACGGCCTCGGCGATGGCCGCGATCCTCGCCTCGTCGAGCCGCAGGCGGTCGATCATCGCCTCGGCGGTGCCCTGGGACCTGGCCCGCTCGACGTCCTTGGCGTTGGCCTCGACGATCGGCTCCGCGTGCGCGACCAGCGCGTCGGCGACGGCGCGCAGCGCCCGGTCCTTCGGCGCCCGAGGCAGCGGGGCCAACTCGGCGGCGGCCTCTCGCGCCGCGTGGGCGACCTTCAGGAACTCTGTGCTCATGGCTACGCTCCGCTTCGCTGCTCGGGGCGCCCGGCGCCCCGACCGTCTTTCGTCACTACGGGCCCGTCGAGCGGGTGCCCTGCATCACCTGTGGGCTTCCAGTATGACGATGTCGTCACGGTGGATCAGCTCACGCTCATATTCCGGACCCAGTGTGCTCGCCAGCTCGCGCGTGGAGCGGCCGAGCAGTCCGGGGATCTCGTTGGCGTCGAAGTTGACCAGGCCGCGGGCCACCACGAGGCCCTTCGGCTCGCACAGGTCGACGGGGTCGCCGGCGGCGAAATCGCCCTCCACCGACGTCACCCCTGCGGGCAGCAGCGACTTGCGCCGGGCCACGATGGCGTCGACCGCGCCCGGGTCGAGGTGGAGCCGGCCCCGCCCGGTGGTGGCGTGAGCGAGCCAGAGCAGGCGCGTGCCGGGATGTCGGCCGCCGGGGTGGAAGTAGGTGCCGACGTCGGCTCCGCTCAGCGCCTGGGCCGCGTGAGCGGCAGCGGTGAGCACCACGGGCACTCCGGCCCCGGTGGCGATCCTGGCCGCCTGCACCTTGGTCACCATGCCGCCGGTGCCGACGGCCGCGCCGTTCCTGCCGAGCTCGACCCCTATCAGGTCGTCGGCGCCGCGGATCTCCGTCAGCCGGCGCGAGCCGCTGCGGCTCGGCGGGCCGTCGTAGAGGGCGTCGACGTCCGACAACAACACCAGGGCGTCGGCGCGGATCAGGTGCGACACCAGCGCCGCCAGCCGGTCGTTGTCGCCGAAGCGGATCTCGTCGGTGGCCACCGTGTCGTTCTCGTTGACGATGGGCACGATGCCCAGCTCCAGCAGCCGGCCGAGGGTGCGCTGGGCGTTGGCGTGGTGGGCGCGGCGCATCATGTCGTCGGCGGTCAGCAGCACCTGGCCGACCCGCAGGGAGTAGCGGGCGAAGGAGGACGTGTAGCGGGCGACGAGCACACCCTGCCCGACGGACGCCGCCGCCTGCTGGGTGGCCAGGTCACGTGGCCGCGCGGTCAGCCCCAGCGGGCCGAGGCCCGCCGCGATCGCTCCCGACGAGACCAGGACGATCTGCGTCCCGGCCCGGCGCCGCGCCGCCAGCACATCCACCAGCGCGTCGACCCGGTCGACATCGATCATGCCCTGAGGGGTGGTGAGCGAGGAGGAGCCGACCTTGACAACGACCTTGGATGCTGAGCTGAGCTGTTCCCGCACGCCTGGCAGCTTATCGGCTCCAGGAAAGCGCGGTGCGCCCGGCCGCCGCGCGCATCGCGGCGGTGACCTCCTCCGGCGGGTCCCCCCGGCGCAGCGCGTACGTGGCGGCCGAGGTCACCGCGCCCACCAGCGCTCCCACCTGTGCGGCGACCGCCACGACGTCGTCCTCCTCCGGGTAGCTCCGGCACAACGCGTCGACGATGCGCCGCTGCGCGTCCAGCAGCCGCCGCAGCATCCAGGCCTGCAGCTCCGGGACGGTGAGCATCAGCCGCACTCGGACGTCGGCGATCCCCGTGGCCAGCTCGGAACCGGCGACCTCGCCGATCATGCACTCGACCGCCGCGGCGAGCACGTCGCGCATCGTCTCGTCCGGCCCTCGCTGCTCGATGACCCGCACGGCCAGCTCGACCCGTGCGCCGCCGCCGGCCAGGACGACGTCCTCCTTGGTGGGGAAGTGCAGGAAGAACGTCCTGGTCGACACGTCGGCCGCGGCCGCGATCTGGGCGACGGTGGTCGCCTCGTAGCCCTGCCGCTGGAACAACTCCACCGCCGCTGCGATCAGCGCCTCGCGCGTACGCCGCTTCTTGCGTTCCCTGATCCCCTCCGCCATGACCGGCACATTACTACATTGACTGCATCGCTTCATTTGATGTAGTGATTTGCCCATGGGACTCCGTACTTATGTCGTCACCGGCGCCGCCTCGGGCATCGGCGCCGCGACCGCAGACCACCTGGAGGGGTGCGGCGACCGGGTGATCCGCTGCGACGTCCGCGACGCCGGCGTGACCGCCGACCTGACCACCCCGGAGGGACGCGAACAGCTGGCCTCGGACGTGACGGCTGCCTCGGGCGGCCGGATCGACGGCCTGATCGCGGTGGCCGGCAGCGCCGCCCCCTCGCCGCTCACCGCGCGGCTCAACTTCTTCGGCACGGTCGCCACCCTGGAGAGCCTGCGCCCCCTGCTGGCCGCGTCGGACCTGCCCAGGGCGGTCGCCGTCTCCTCGCTGAGCGCCGTCGTGGCCGCCGACGAGGCCATCGTCGCCGCGTGCCTGTCCATGGACGAGGACGCAGCCGTCGCCGCCGTCACGACCGCCGTCGAGGCCGGCCGGGGCCGCATCGTCTATCCGTCCACCAAGCTGGCGCTCAACCGCTGGCTCCGCCGGGCCGCCGTGAGCCCTGACTGGGCGCAGGCTGGCATTCCGCTCAACGCGGTAGCACCCGGCGTGGTGGACACGGAGACGGCGAGAAGGATGTTCCTGGACGATCCGGCCACCCGCGCGCAGGTGTCGTCCATGATGCCCCAGCCACTCGGCTTCCCCGGGCCCGTCTCGGCGATCGTGTCACTGCTGGCCTGGACGGTGAGCCCGGACAACTCGTTCATGACCGGCCAGATCCTCTACGCCGACGGCGGCGCCGAAGCCACCCTCCGCCCCTGACCCGGACCGGCGGCGCTTCCCACCAGGCGAAACGGGCACCAGCGAGGGGCATGCCGAACCGCCACCGGCACCAGCCCGGCGGACCGGCGCGTCAGGTGACCGCCTAGCCGAGGCGGTTGTCGGAGCCCCTCGGGCCCTGCCGTACGGACTCGGCGTGCAGTGTGGGCTGCCAGTCGAAGATGTAGCCGCCCTCCATGGGCCCGATCACGACCTCGACCCCGGCTCGCGCACCCGCCTTGGCCAGTTCCTCCTCGACCCCGAGCCGTTCGAGCCGGTCGGCGAGGTAGCCGACGGCCTCGTCGTTGCTGAAGTCGGTCTGCCTGATCCACCGTTCCGGCTTCTCGCCGGTGACCTGGAACAGGTTGTCGTTGACCCGCCGCACCCGGAACCCGGCGTCGCCGAGCTGCCTGGGCCGGATCACCAGCCGCGTGGGCTCCTCGACCGGCTTGACGGCCCTGGCCGCGGCCACCCACTCGCCCATGGCGTACGTGAGCTCGCGCAGCCCGTCATGCGTGGCCGCCGAGATCGTGAAGACCCTCAGCCCGCGCTCCTCCAACTCCGGGGTGACCATCTCGGCCAGCTCCCGGGCGTCGGGCACGTCGGCCTTGTTGAGGACGACCAGCCGCGGCCGGTCGTCGAGCTTGCCGTACGCCCGCAGCTCCGCCTCGATCACCTCGTAGTCGGTGATCGGGTCGCGCCCCGGCTCCATGGTGGCGCAGTCGATGACGTGCACGAGCATGTCGCACCGCTCGACGTGGCGCAGGAACTCGTGCCCGAGGCCCTTGCCCTGCGACGCCCCGGGAATCAGGCCCGGCACGTCGGCGACGGTGAACACGGTGTCTCCGGCCGTCACCACGCCGAGGTTGGGGATGAGGGTGGTGAACGGGTAGTCGGCGATTTTCGGCTTGGCCGCGCTCAGGGCGGCGATCAGCGACGACTTCCCGGCACTGGGGAAGCCGACCAGCGCCACGTCGGCGACGCTCTTGAGCTCCAGCATGACGTCGAGCTCGTCGCCCGGCTCGCCGAGCAGCGCGAATCCCGGCGCCTTGCGGCGGGTGGTGGCCAGGGCCGCGTTGCCGAGCCCGCCGTGACCGCCCTGGGCGATCACGTAGCGCGTGCCGACCCCCACGAGGTCGACCAGCACCTCGCCCGTGGCCGTGTCCCTCACGACCGTGCCGTTGGGCACGGGCAGGATCACGTCGTCGCCGTTGGCGCCATCACGGTTTGAGCCCTGCCCCTGCTTGCCGTTGCCGGCCTTGCGGTGCGGGCGGTGGTGGTAGTCGAGCAGGGTCGCGGTGTTGGGGTCGACCTCGAGGATGACGTCGCCGCCCCGCCCGCCGTTGCCGCCGTCGGGGCCGCCGAGCGGCTTGAACTTCTCCCGGTGGATGGAGGCGCACCCGTTCCCCCCGTCACCGGCCTTGATGTGCAGGACCACCTGGTCCACGAAGTCCGGCATCAAGCACCCTCTCCATCGCCCCCGGTAAGGGGCATCTCCACTGCACCAGAAAGAACCCGGCGGCCGTCTTCACGCCGGGCGACAGGTTGTTCAACAAGCGCGGGGCCGCAGAACGTCCCCGGAAAACGCCAAGGGGTGGATCGACACTCGATCGATCCACCCCTTGGAAGCGAAAACCCGTGAGGAGACTACTCCGTGACGGGAACGATGCTGACGGCCCGGCGCCCACGCCTGACACCGAACTGCACGTGACCGGCGGCCAGCGCGAACAGCGTGTCGTCGCCGCCACGCCCCACGTTGTCGCCGGGGTGGAAGTGGGTGCCACGCTGGCGGACGATGATCTCGCCCGCGTTGACCAGCTGGCCGCCGAAGCGCTTGACGCCCAGGCGCTGAGCGTTCGAGTCACGGCCGTTCCGGGTGGACGACGCGCCCTTCTTGTGTGCCATCTCTCAAACTCCCGATCAGGCCTGGTCGATACCGGTGATCTTCACCTGGGTGTACCGCTGGCGGTGACCCTGGCGCTTCTTGTAACCGGTCTTGTTCTTGTACTTGAGGATCCGGATCTTCGGGCCCTTGGTCTCGCCGAGGATCTCGGCGCTGACCGTGAACTTGCCCGCCTCCGTGGTCACATCGCCGTCGTTGACGACGAGCACCGTCGGCAGCGAAACCGAAGAGCCGACCTCGCCGGCGACCTTGTCCACCTCGAGGACGTCACCGACGGAGACCTTCTGCTGCCTGCCGCCGCAACGAACGATCGCGTACACCGCGGAACCCTTCTACTGACTCACTGTTGCACTGCACTGAGATCCCGGCCACCCCGCGCGGGAACGACCGCTGACTCCGAATGCTGCGCCTGTCATTCGGCCTGTCCAACCGACGAACCGAGTAAGCGCGCCAACAGGGCACGTCACCTGACGCACCGATTCACCAGGATACCGGATTAACGGCGCCCTAGGCGAACCGGACGGAACGTCGGAAGCCTGCCGAGGTTACTCGGCTGACTTGGCTCGGCGGGAGCGTCTCCGCCCCCTGCCGGAAGTCTGGCTGGCTTGGTCGTCCTCAGCGGGGACTTCTTCAAGCGCACCGGTCACAGTATCACGGTTGCCGGAGTCCTTCGCCGCGGAAACCTTGTCGGCGACCGCCTTCTCGACGGCCATCTTGCTCTGCGTGCCGCGCGGTTCCGGCTTGGTCTCCACAGGCTCCGTGGAGATGATCAGACCGCGCCCGTTGCAGCAGTCGCAGACCGTCGAGAACGCCTCCAGCAGCCCCTGGCCGACCCGCTTACGGGTCATCTGGACCAGGCCCAGCGAGGTCACCTCGGCCACCTGGTGCTTGGTCCTGTCGCGGGCCAGGCACTCCAGCATGCGCCGCAGCACCAGGTCCCGGTTGGACTCGAGCACCATGTCGATGAAGTCGATGACGATGATGCCGCCGATGTCGCGGAGCCTGAGCTGGCGGACGATCTCCTCGGCCGCCTCCAGGTTGTTGCGCGTGACGGTCTCCTCGAGGTTGCCGCCCTGGCCGGTGAACTTGCCGGTGTTGACGTCGACGACGGTCATCGCCTCGGTGCGGTCGATCACCAGGGAGCCGCCGCTCGGCAGCCACACCTTGCGCTCCAGCGCCTTGGCGAGCTGCTCGTCGATCCGGTACGACTCGAACACGTCGCCCTGAGCGGCGTCCCACTTCGACAGGCGCTCGCCCAGATGCGGCGCGACGTACTTCACGTACTCGTCGACGGTGTCCCAGGCTCCCTCGCCCTGCACGACCAGCGAGGTGAAGTCCTCGTTGAAGACGTCGCGCACGACCCTGATCGTCAGGTCGGGCTCGGCGGACAGCAGCTCGGGCGGGCTCGCCGACTTGGCCTTCTTCTGGATGTTCTCCCACTGCGCGGACAGGCGGGCCACGTCACGGGCCAGCTCGTCCTCGGAGGCGCCCTCGGCGGCCGTGCGCACGATCACGCCGGCGTTCTCCGGCATGACCTTCTTCAGGATGCTCTTGAGCCGCGCGCGCTCTTTGTCGGGCAGCTTGCGGCTGATGCCGGTCATCGACCCGTCGGGCACGTACACCAGGTAACGGCCCGGCAGGCTGATCTGCGACGTGAGCCGCGCGCCCTTGTGCCCGATCGGGTCCTTCGTGACCTGGACGAGCACCGACTGCCCCGACTTCAGCGCCGACTCGATGCGCTTCGGCTGGCCTTCGAGACCGGCCGTGTCGAAGTTCACCTCACCGGCGTACAGGACGGCGTTCCTGCCCTTGCCGATGTCGACGAAGGCCGCCTCCATCGAGGGCAGCACGTTCTGCACCTTGCCGAGGTAGACGTTGCCGACGTAGGACTGACTGGCCTCGCGGTTGACGTAGTGCTCGACGAGCACGCCGTCCTCCAGCACCGCGATCTGGGTGCGGTCGCCCTGCCTGCGCACCACCATCATCCGGTCGACGGACTCGCGGCGGGCCAGGAACTCCGACTCCGTGATGATCGGCGGGCGCCTGCGCCCGAGCTCGCGCCCCTCGCGGCGGCGCTGCTTCTTGGCCTCGAGCCTGGTCGAGCCGCGCACGCTCTGCACGCCGTCGGTGGCGGTGTCGAGCCCTGCCGAACGTCCCGAGCGCGGCGCGCGGATGCGCACCACCGTGTTCGGGGGGTCGTCACCCGCCGGTTCCACGGCCTCGTCCGTGCCGCGGCGGCGACGCCTACGGCGCCGGCGCGAACCGGAGCTCTCCTCTTCCTGGGCTTCCTCGCCCTGCCCGTCCTCGGAGTCCTCCTCCTGCTCCTCGCCGTCCTCCGACTCGTCGCGCTCGCGCGACTTGCCGCGGCCCCTGCCGCCGCGCCGGCGGCGACGGCGACGGCCGCCGCCCTCCTCCTCCTGCTCGTCGGAGGTGTCGGTGTCCGGCTCGTCCTCGGTCGCCGTCTCGTCGACCGGTTCCTCGGCCTCCTCGGGCTCGTCGGCGACCGGCTGCGGCGGCCCGGCCCGCCGGGTGGCGGCGGGCTTGGCCTTGCTGGGGTCGGGCGCCTGGAACAGCGGCGCGAAGATGGCCGCGGGCCGCTGGAACGCGGCACCCGGCTCGTTCTGCCGGCGCGCGGTCAGCCCGAACGGGTCGGCGAGCAGGCTCGGGCGGTCGACGTCCTCGTCGAGGTCCTCCCCCGCGGGTTCGTCGTCGAGCGGCTCGTCCTCGGGCAGGATCTCGATGATGTCCTCGGTGTCCTCGGTGTCCTCTGCGGCCTGGGCGGACGCGAAGAGCGCCGTCTCGACGTCACCGCCGGAACGCTCGACCCCGGCCGCGGTGGCCCGCGTGTCCTCGCCCTGCGCCACCGTACCTGCGCCGGCCTGTGAGACCTCGGCCTCGCCCGCCGCCACGGCGGCGACATCGGCTGCCAGGTCCTCGGTGTCCCGGCCACCGGAGTCCTCGTCCGTGCCGAACGGGGCGGCGGCCTCGTTGCCCCCTGTGGGCGCTCCCACCGCGACCGCGCCGCCGGTGGAGGAGGTCACGTCATCCTGACCCGCATCGACCGCGGCTTCGGGCTCCGCCTTCTTGCGGGTCCTGCGCCGCTTCGGCGGAGCCTCCTCGGCGGGCGCCGCGCTCTCGGGGAGCGCTCCCGCCTCGTCGGCCTGCTCCTCCGCGGCCTTCTTCGTCGTACGCCGGCGCGTCGTCGTCGCCGTGGACCGGGTCCGCGTGGTCCTCTTGGGCTTCTCCTCGGCCGGGCTCTGCGGCGCACCGGCACCCGTGCCGTTGGCAGCGGCGACGCTCGTCGCCTCACCGCCCGTCTCAGGAGCTCCGGCGACCGCGCCGCCGGCACTCTGCGAGTCGGCCACACCGGCATCGGACGCGGTCGTAGCGGCTGCACCGGCGTCACCTGTGGCGGTTGAAGTGTCGCCGTTGGCGGCATTGGCCGGACCCGGCCCTCCAGCGACCTCCCCCGCGGCGCCGGGAAGATCCGCGGCGTTCGCACGCGCGGCCGCCGTGTCGACGGCCTCCGCGAGGATCTCGGGTGCGGGCTCACCGGCGGCACGCTGTACGGCGTTGATCTGCACCGGCTGCACCTCGGCCACCGACGGCGCCGCCTGCGCGGCTACGACGGTGACCGGGACGGAGGTCGGCTCGTCGGGCTCCGGCGGCGGACCCGCGGGCCGGCTGGCGGAACGGCGACGCTTGGTCACCTCGGGCTGTTCAATTGTCTCCCCGTCAGGGCCAGTGGCCCCGGCGTTGGGCTCGTTGTCGAGCATGCGGGCGCTCTCCCGTCAGCTCCCGGGCGCGTCGCCGCGCCGCGCAGGAGCCCTCGTGTCTCGTTGTCCGCCGGCTCCCCCGATGAGGGAGCGCCGGCGCCAAGTCCTGTCAACGGTCGTGCCCGGCTCGCGCAGGGCACTTCCTTAACCGGCGACGTGCTCACCCGCCGGTCCCGCCTCGCCGCCGCGCGTCGTGTCGCGGTCCAGGTCGAGCGGGTCGGCAAGCGCACCGGTGCTGGCGTCGAGCGGCCCCTGCGCCAGCCTGGTCACCTCGGGGGGAACCGGCGGCGCGAAGTCGGCCACAAGGCGCAGCCCTGTGAGCACATCGTCGGGTCGAACGGCAGGCGTCATGTGCCGAACAACCATGCGCAGTATGACACACGGTCGTCCATGCACCTGAGCTGCGGTTCTGTCTGTTCCCTCGGACACCACGAGCCTCAGGACCGCCTCCCGCGCGTCGAAGCGGCGGGGGCCCTTCTTGGTGAGGCGCTCGACGTCCACCGTGCTCGCCGCGAGGAACTTCTCCGCCGCCACCTGGGCGAGCTCGCGATCGGCACCGGGCAGCCGCACCTCCCAGTCGGAGACCTCCAAGCGGTCGGCCAGACCACCAGGCCCCGCCTCCACAACGTCGAGCACGTCGAGCCCGGGCGGCAACGACCGGTCGAGTCCGGACTTGACCTCGTCCGGAACGCACGGCGTGGTAACACCGAGCTCGAGGTATTCGGCTTCGCTGGCGACGCCGGTCGGCGCCGCGCCCGCGTAGGAGATCTTCGGGTGAGGCGAGAAGCCCGCGCTGTAGGCCACCGGAATGCCGGCACGGCGGACCGCCCTCTCGACGGCCCGCGAGATGTCGCGGTGGCTGGTGAAGCGCAGGCGGCCGCGCTTGGCGTAACGCACACGCAGGCGCTGCACCGTAGGCGCGGGCGGAGGCCCTTCGGGAACAGGTTTCAGAGCTGTGTCGTCCTTCCCTTGTAAGAGTTCCTACCACTCAGGATAAGCCGCGCTGACGTGTGTGCGTGTACGCCGTGACACGGCTTGCCCACTGAGCGCGCTAGACCACCGTCAGAGGAAGGAGTTTTCGCCCGGTAGGACCTATCTGAATCTCCGTCCCCATGGTGGGGCAGACCCCGCAGTCGTAGCATGGGGTCCAGCGGCAGTCTTCGACCTCACCGCCGGAAAGGGCCTCCTGCCAGTCCTGCCAGAGCCACTCACGGTCGAGTCCGGCGTCGAGGTGGTCCCACGGAAGCACTTCGTTCTCCTCGCGCTCGCGCGTGGTGTACCAGTCGACGTCGACACCGGCCTGCTCGGCCGCCGCCATCCAGCGCTCGTACGAGAAGTGCTCGCTCCAGCCGTCGAACCTGCCGCCGCTCTCCCAGACGGCGCGGATCACGGCGCCCACGCGGCGGTCGCCGCGTGAGAGCAGCCCCTCGACGATCGAGGGTCTGCCGTCGTGGTAGCGGAAGCCGATGGCCTTGCCGTACTGCTTGTCGCCTCTCAGCGAGTCGCGCAGCGCCTTGAGCCTCCGGTCGACGGTCTCGTGGTCGGCCTGGGCCGCCCACTGGAACGGCGTGTGCGGCTTGGGCACGAAGCCGCCGATGGACACCGTGCAGCGGATGTCACGACTGCCGGTGATCTCCCGGCCCGCCTTGATGACCTTCTTGGCCAGGTCGGCGATGCCGAGCACGTCTTCGTCCTGCTCCGTAGGCAGTCCACACATGAAGTAGAGCTTGACCTGCCGCCACCCCTGAGAGTAGGCCGTGGTGACGGTGCGGATCAGGTCTTCCTCGGTGACCATTTTGTTGATCACCTTGCGCATGCGCTCGGAGCCACCCTCGGGCGCGAACGTCAGGCCCGAGCGCCTGCCGTTCCTGGAGAATTCGTTGGCCAGGTCGATGTTGAACGCGTCGACCCTGGTCGAGGGCAACGACAGCGAGGTGTTGGTGCCTTCGTAGCGGTCGGCCAGGCCCTTGGCGACCTCGCCGATCTCGGAGTGGTCGGCGGACGACAACGACAGCAGCCCGACCTCGTTGAAGCCGGACTCCTTGACGCCGTTCTCCACCATGGCGCCGATCGTGGTGATCGAACGCTCGCGCACCGGCCGGGTGATCATGCCGGCCTGGCAGAACCGGCAACCGCGCGTGCAACCGCGGAAGATCTCCACGCTGAACCGCTCGTGCACCGTCTCCGCCAACGGGACCAGCGGCTTCTTCGGGTAGGGCCACTCGTCGAGGTCCATCACGGTGTGCTTGTGCACCCGCCACGGCACGTCCGTCCTGTTGGGCGCGACTCGCTTGATCCGGCCGTCAGGGTGGTAGTCGACGTCGTAGAACTTGGGCACGTAGACGCCGCCCGACTCGGCGAGCCGCATCAGCAGCTCGTCACGGCCACCGGGACGGCCCTCGGCCTTCCACTCGCGGACGACCTCGGAGATGGCGATGGCGATCTGCTCCCCGTCGCCGAGCACGGCCGCGTCGAGGAAGTCGGCGATCGGCTCAGGGTTGAAGGCCGCGTGGCCCCCCGCGAGCACGATCGGGTCGTCGTCGCCCCTGTCGGCCGCCGTCAACGGAATTCCGGCCAGATCGAGCGCGGTCAGCATGTTGGTGTAACCGAGCTCGGTCGAGAACGACACCCCGAGCACGTCGAAGGCGCGCACCGGCCGGTGCGCGTCGACGGTGAACTGCGGGACGCCCTCGGCTCGCATGAGCGCCTCGAGATCGGGCCAGACCGCGTAAGTGCGCTCGGCCAGCGTGCCCGGCAGCTCGTTGAGGATCTCGTAGAGGATCGCGACGCCCTGGTTGGGCAGCCCGACCTCGTAGGCGTCGGGATACATCAACGCCCACCGCACGTCGGCGGAGTCCCAGTCCTTGACGGTCGAGTTGAGCTCGCCCCCGACGTACTGGATCGGTTTCTGCACCTTCGGCAGCAACGCTTCCAGGCGGTGGAAAATCGACTCGACAGGCATACCGTCAAGGGTAGCGGCGTTCAGGCGGTGGCAGGTCCGGGCCCGGTGCAGAAATCCGCCAGGAGGCCTTCAGTCGAACGAATGACCGCGCACCCTGATGGCCTGCAGCAGGCCGACAGCGATGAGGTTGGCGAACGTGGCCGTGCCGCCGTACGACACGAACGGCAGCGGCAGCCCGGTGATCGGCATGATCCCGATCGTCATGCCCACGTTGATGAACATCTGGAACGCGAACCAGCACACGATCGTCCCCGCGACCAGCGTCCCGAACCGGTCCTCGCACTGCCTGGCGATCTTCAGCCCGCGCAGCAGCACCACGCCGAGCAGCAGCACCACGGTGACGGACCCCAGAAACCCGAACTCCTCCCCCGCCACCGTGAAGATGAAGTCGGTGTGCTGCTCCGGCACGAACCGCCCGGTCGTCTGCCCGCCGCCCAGCAGCCCTTTGCCCAGAAGCTGCCCCGACCCGATCGCGATCAGCGACTGCGTGCTGTTGTAGCCCACCCCTCGCGGATCCACGCTGGGATCGACGAACGCGGTGAACCGCGCCACCTGGTACGGCTCCAGCAACTGGAAGTAGAACACCGCGAACACGGCGGCGCCCGCCACCGTCGTCAGCGCCGCGATCCACCGTTTGCGCACCCCCGCGATGATCAGCGCGGACGCCGCGATCACTGCCAGCACCATCGCCGTGCCGAGGTCGGGCTGGAGCATCACCAGCCCGATCGTGAGCGCCGCGGCGAGCAGCGCCAGCACGACGTCGAACCCGCGCGGCCGGTCGGAGCCCTCAGCCGGCTGCGCCAGCAACATCGCCGTGATGAGCAGCAGGCCCACCTTGGCGAACTCCGACGGCTGCACCGCGAACCCTCCGCCGAGCAGGATCCACGAGTGCGACCCGTTGATCGTCGCCCCCAACGGGGTGATCACCAGGCCAAGCCCCACCAGGGACGTCAGGAACACCAGCGGCGCGTAGGCCCGCATTGCCCGGTGGTCGATCGAGGCCACGATGCCGCACAACACCACGCCGAGCGCCTGGTTGAGCAGGTGTTTCTTGACCAGTCCCGTCGAGCCCGGCGCCCAGGTCCTGGTGGACGACCACACCAGCAAGGTGCCGATCACGCACAACCCCGCCACGGCGACCAGCATGAGCCCGTCGAAGCGTCGCACGGCCGAGTGCTCGCCCGCCACCCGCCGCAGCAGCGAGGGACGCCGGACGGCGGCCGTGCGGCCTGTCATCCTCGCGCCACCGTTCCGTCAGGTGCGAACGCCGGCAGCCGCGTCGTCAACCGGCCGCCGGGCACCGCCGGGGGCCGCTTGATGCCGTAGATGCCCTCGTAGATCTCGCGCGCGGCCGGCGCCGCCGCCGAGCCGCCCATCCCACCCTGGGAGATCATGACGACCACGACGTATTGCGGGTTCTGGGTGGGCGCGAACGACGCGAACCACGCGGTGTCCTTCTTGCCCCAGACCTCGGCGGTGCCGGTCTTGCCGCCGATGCGAACCTTGTTCATCGGAAACCCGGCGAAGGCCCCCGCGGCGGTGCCGTCGGAGGGCACCTGGCTCAGCGCGTTCTTGATGTAGCGCCGCTCCTTCTCGCTGAGCGGCAGCTTGCCGACCACCGGCACGTCGATCGTCTTGACCACCTTGCCGTCGGGCCGGACCTGAGCCCACCCGATGCGCGGGCTGCGCACCTTTCCGTCGGTCACCAGCGCCATGTACGCCCTGGCCAGCTGCAGCGGCGTCACCAGCACGTCGCCCTGGCCGATGGAGAAGTTGGCGGCGTCGCCCGGCCGCAGGAGGAAACCCTCGGTGCAGTTCTCCAGCGCGAGACGCTTCAGGAACTCCGCCCGCGCACGGTCCTTGATCTCCGGGTAGCCCTTGCGCGACCGCTCGCAGTTGACCGCGCTGGTGCGGTTCCACAGGTCCTTCTTCCAGGCCCGGTCGGGAATGCGCCCGGACGACTCGCCGGGCAGGTCGATGCCCGTCGGACTGCCGAAGCCGAAGGCCCGCGCGACGTTGGCGAACACCTCCTTCGGCGTCTTCTTCGGGCTGCGGCCGCCGTCCTTCGTGTACTGCTCGAACGCCGCCTGGTAGAAGATCGTGTCGCATGACTTGACCAGCGCCATGTGCAGGTCGAGCGTGCCCAGAGGAATGCCCCGGAAGTTGTTGAACGCCCGTCCGCCCACCATGACGGAGCCGGGACAGCTGTAATTGCCGTTGAGCGGGTAGCCGGCGCGCAACATGGAGGCCACCGACGAGACCTTGAACGTCGAACCAGGCGCGAACTGGCCGTTGATCGCCCGCGACACGAGCGGCTTGCCGGACTTCTCCGACATCAGCCGCTGGTATCCGCGGGCCGAGATCCCGCCCGCCCAGATCGCGGGATCGTACCCGGGGGCGCTGGCCAGCGCCACGACCCGCCCGCTGCGGGCGTCGAGCACCACCCCGGCCCCGCCGTCGGCTGACGGCGCCGCCTTCATCGTCCGCGCGAGCGCCTTCTCCACCACGTTCTGTACGCGCGAGTCGATGCTGGTGACCAGGTGGTCGCCCGCGATGGGAGTGGTCTGCTCCTCGACGCCGAGCGCCTTGCCCATCCGGTCGACCTGCACCCTGCGCAGCCCCGCCTTGCCGCGCAGCGCCTCGTCGTAGACGTATTCGAGTCCGTCGCGCCCGACCAGGTCCACCCCGGAGAAGCTGGCCTTGAGCCCTTCGCGTTTCTCCAGCTCCGCCTCGGTGACCGGCTGAAGGTAGCCGAGCATCTGGGCGCCAGCCCTGCCTCCCGGATATTGCCTGACGGAGTGGATCTCCGCCGTCACCCCGGGAAACTCCTCCTGCCGTTCGAGGATCTGCAGCGCCTCACGCGTGTCGACCTTCTCGTCCAGCGGAACCGGCTGGTACGGCGACCCCGTCCAGCACGGCTTCGCGATCCCGGGACCGCACGGCGTGATGCGCTGCTGCAACTGCGCCACCGGCCTGTCGAGCACCGCGGACAACTTGCGCAGCACCTTCACACCGCCGTCAGGCATCCTCGAAAGCCTCGTACGGTCCACGGACACGACCAGCGCGGTCTTGTTGCGCACCAGCGGCCGGCCGGACGAGTCGAGGATCTGCCCCCGAACGGCCGGCACGATCACGGTGCGCGTCCTCGTCTCCGTCGCCCGCGTCACGAACTCCTGCCCGCGCACCACCTGCACCTGCCACAACCGCATGGCCAGCACGACGAGCAGCGTCAGCACGAGGACGTGCAGCACCAGCAGCCGGGCCCGCATCCTGATCATGTCGAGAACCTCGTCCGCCCGGCACGCGCGGTCATCCAGATCACGATCGGCGACACCAGCAGCGTGTAGACGACGGTGACGGGCACCTGCTCGGTCAGCGTGGACATCGTCACCCGGGGATCAGAGATCAGCCCGCCCACGCCGGCCGCGAGCAGCGGCGCCATCAGCACGCACAACACGACCGTGGTCACCTGACCGCCCGCGCCGTGCCCGGCGACGTATCCGACGAGCGCCAGCACGAACGCGTACTGGCCGAGCAGGTGCGCGGTCGGCGGCATGACGTCGACCAGCAGCCCGGTGAAGAAGCCGAGCATCGCGCCCGATGCCGGCCCCCGTGACAGGGCCGTCCCGATCAAGGCGAGCAATACCAGGTCAGGCGCGCCCCCGGCGGGCAGCGGCAGCCGGTTGACCAGCATGACCTGCGCCAGCAGCGCGATCAGTACGGACACGCCCCCGATCACCGCGCCCCCTCCCCACCGGCGTCCACACC
>NZ_SMJZ01000105.1 GCF_004348345.1 Nonomuraea longispora | reverse complement strand
GGCGCCAGGAGGGACGTCGGAGGAGGGCCGGGGCGCCGGCCGGAGGAGGCGCAAAGGAGATCGGTGACGCTGGCGCCCCCGAACCGCAT
The DNA here is from genome assembly GCF_004348345.1 of Nonomuraea longispora. Lineage (GTDB taxonomy): Bacteria > Actinomycetota > Actinomycetes > Streptosporangiales > Streptosporangiaceae > Nonomuraea > Nonomuraea longispora. The sequence goes on along the minus strand of NZ_SMJZ01000105.1, from coordinate 29,360 downwards.
AGGCTTAGCGGGATGATGGAGAGAGGGGGCGACACGTGACAGAGCTCGAAGGGCTCCCCGAACTCGTCGACCCGGTGCTGATAGCCGCGTTCGAAGGGTGGAACGACGCGGGCGAGGCCTCCAGCGGCGTGGTCGCCCATCTCGAGTCCGCATGGAAGGCCGAGACGCTGGTCGCGCTCGACCCTGACGACTATTACGACTTCCAGGTGACCCGGCCGGTCGTGGAGATGAACGACGGGCTGGCGCAGTCGATCGTGTGGCCGACGACGCGGCTGCTGCGCGCCCGCCCGCCGGGCGTCGAGCGCGACGTCGTGCTGTTGCGCGGCATCGAGCCCAACATGCGCTGGCGCTCGTTCTGCGCCGACATCATCGGAGTCTGCCGCGAGCTCGGCGTGGAGCTCGCCGTGATGCTGGGTGCGCTGCTCAACGACTCACCGCACACCCGGCCCGTGCCCATTCTCGGCGGCGCGACGGACGAGGCGCTGGCGCGTTCGACCAACCTGGAGCTGAGCCGTTACGAGGGCCCGACGGGCATCGTGGGGGTGCTGCAGCACGAGTTCGGCCGGGCCGGCATGGACGCGGTGTCGCTGTGGGCGTCGGTGCCCCACTACGTCGCCCAGCCGCCCAACCCGAAGGCCACGGTCGCGCTGCTGCGCCGGCTGGAAGACGTGCTGGAGATCCCCCTGCCGCTGGGCGACCTCGACGAGGAGGCCCGTGCGTGGGAGCGCGGCGTCGACGAGCTGGCCGCGCAGGACAGCGAGGTGGCCGAATACGTCAAGGAGCTGGAGGAGCGCAAGGACGCCGCGGAGTTGCCCGAGGCCAGCGGCGACGCGATCGCCGCGGAGTTCGAGCGTTACCTGCGGCGCAGGGACCGCGACACCGACAGCTGACCTCGGAGCGCAAATCCCGGCATTATTCGCGGTTTCGGGTGATAATCGGTGCCTCGCTTGATTGCACCAAGCTGGAACTCCGGCTGTCGCCCCTTCCCGTCAACATCGACACCGCACTGTAATGCCTGATCAACCGACCGCGCACCGATAGGCATGCCATGGCGTTGTTCCGGTGGCGCGAGCGGGCATCGACTACTACATGGAGGTCCAGAGCGCGGCGCTGCCCGCCTTCACCTCCCCTGACGTGACGGTCCGCTTCCGCGAGGCGCTGCGAGGCGCCGGGCTCGGGCCGCGCACGGAGACGACGCCGCTCGCCGCCTATCTGGCCGCCGAGCAGCGGCTGGGCCGGGTGCGGGCCGACGCCGACCCTCATGCCAGCGCGCGGCTGCTGGTCGCCGGCTGCTTCCACCGGGCCTACATCGAGATGTTCGTGGGACGGGAGGCCGGGCCGAGCCTCGACGACAGCGCCAGGGAGATCGTGCGCGAGCTGCGCCTCGAACCCGTCCACGCCGGAAACCCCGAAACGCCGCCCGCCGACGGGTCACCGTACGGAACGCGCGCCTCGGCGGGTCGCGTGGCGAAGGGCCGGTGCGGCGGTCACGGAGTGCCCTGCCGGCGCGCGGCGGGAGCCGAGCGCCTCGTCGTAACGGCGCCAGACCAGCGCCGCCACGTCCGGGTCGGCTCCCAGCGGTTCGCTCACCGCCCCCGCCCCCGCCGCCGTCAGCCGGTCGTGGAAGAAACCGGGCGCGAGCACGTACGACGCGATCGCCACCCCCGCGGCGGCGCCCAGCCGGTCCACCGCCTCCTCCAGAGAGGGAGCGCCGGAGGAGGCGAAGGCGGCGGTGACCGGGCGCGCGAGGCGTACGGCGAGCCGGTGGGCGGCGGCGCGCACGTCGGCGAGCGCCGCCGCGTCGGAGGAACCCGCCGCACCGAGCACCACGGCGTCGTCCGCGCGCAGCCCGGCCCGCGCCAGCTTGCGGACGAGCGCCGAGGTGAGCAGCCGGTGCGGCCCCAGCCAGCCGGCCACCACCGCGTCGGCACGGCTCCGCGCGATCACCGCGGGCAGGTCGATGTGGACGTGGTAACCGCCGGCCAGCAGGAGCGGCACGACGACGACGGGACCGGGAACGGCGGGGAGCACCTCGGCCAGCAGCGGCGCGCTGATCTCGAGATGGCTCAGCGCGACCCGCCGTCCGGGACGCGCCCTCCTGACCGTCTGCGCCAGCGCCGCCAGGGTCCGCTGCCCCGCGGCGCTGCGCGTGCCGTGCGCGGCCAGTATGAGTGCGGGCGTCACAGGTTTGCCTCGTAGCGGCAGGCGAGCCGGTAGCCGCGCTTGACCACCGTCTCCACGATGCCGCTCGGCCCGAGTGCGCGGCGCAGCCGGGTGATGGCCATCTCCACCGCATGTTCGGCCGATTCGCGCGCCACGCTGCCCGGCAGCACGGTACGGAGGTCGGCGCGCGACACGACGTGCCCCGGTTTGTCGGCCAGACGTTTGAGCACCGCCATCGGAGCCGGCGGCAGCGGCCGCAGCTCACCGTCCACGACCACGGCGTGGCCGCGGATCTCCAGCCGGTGGTCGCCCGTCTCGAGCCTGGTGACGCCGTGCTCCGGCAGGTGCCTGGCCAGGACGCGGGCCAGCGCGCCGAGCCGGGAACGATCGGGCTGCAGTGTGGGCACGCCGCGCGCGGCCAGCGGGCCCGCGGTCACGGGCCCCACGCAGGCGGCCACCACGGGTCCGCCGAAGGCGGCCAGCAACGCGTCCTCCAGCCCCTCGGTGCGAGCCATGCCGAGCATGGCGTGCACGGCGGGCGCGCTGGTGAAGGCGACGGCGTCCACCGAGCCGGAGATCGTCTGGCTGACGAGGCGGCGCAGCGGTGAGACGTCACGGTACGGCAGCCACCGGTAGACCGGGATCTCGATCACCTCGGCCCCCGCCGCGCGCAGGTCGGCCACGAAGTCGCTGAGCGGCTCGCCGTGCTGCTGCACCGCGATGCGCCGCCCCCGCAGGTCCTGCGCCAGCAGGTACTGCTTGATCTCCTCGCACGACTCGGTGGCGGGCGTCCAGTGGTCGTTGAGCCCGGCCGCACGCACCGCTCCCCTGGCCTTGGGCCCGCGCGTCAGCAGGCGCGCCCTGGACAGGTGCTCGCTCAGGTCGGCGGAGAGCCCCCAGCCCTCGGCGGCGGCCATCCAGCCGCGGAAGCCGACGCCGGTGGTCACCACCACGTCGTCGAGCGGCCCGCCCAAGCTGTGGCGGGTCGCGGCGAGCAGGTCGGAGTCCTCGGCCAGCGGGACCAGCCGGATGGCGGGGGCGCTGACGACGCGCGCGCCGCGCCGCTCCAGCAGCGCCCCGAACTCCTCCCGCCGCCTGGTCGCGGTCACGCCGACGGTGAAGCCCGCCAGCGCGTCCGGCTCCGTCTCGGGGGACGAACGCTCGTTCATGCGGACACCTCCGGGTGCACAGGAACGCCCGGCCCGGTGAGTGGTCCTGCGCCCGGCCGGGCCCCGAGCCCCCGGCCAGGCATCACAGGCGTGAGTGACGCAAGTGAGATCACCCTCAGATACTGCTTCCGGGTGGTTTCGCCCCTGGGTCTCCTCTGTTACCGCTGTGCTACAAGGCCCGAACCTTCACGGTTGGCGCGGCGCCGCCGAGGGAAGCGTCCTTCATGACGACGGCTATCGGGGAGTGCTGGTGACGGTCCGGCCTATTCGCACGTTCGACGATCCGCTGCTGCGCTCGGTGGCGGCGCCCGTGCACGACTTCGACCGGGAGCTGCGGCGGCTGGTGAAGTCGCTGACGGCCACGATGCGGGCGGGAGCCGGCCGGGCCGGCCTGGCGGCGCCGCAGGTGGGAGAGCCGGTGCGGGTGGTGGTCTACGCGTACGACGGCAAGGCCGGCCACCTGGTGAACCCGCGCCTGGAGGTGTCAGAGCGGCGCGTCAAGGCCGACGAGGCGTGCCTGTCGGCGCCCGGAGTGTGGTGGCCGCTGGAACGTTCCTACATGGTCACGGCGCGTGGCCGTGACATGTTCGGCAAGCCGCTGACGGTGCGGGCGCTGGGCATCCTGGCGAGGGTGCTGCAGCACGAGGTCGACCATCTCGACGGCGTGCTGTTCAGCGACCATCTCGAAGAGAGCGAGCGGGCACGGTTTCTCGCCGAGGCGCTGCCGGCGAGCTGAGCCGGGAGGCGGCGACCGTTCTGAGCTCTCGCCGCTGTTCCGGGTCGGTGCCGCCCCAGACGCCGTACGCCTGCCTGGTGCTGAGCGCGTAGTCGAGGCACGCCTGCTGTACGGGGCATCCCCCGCAGACGTTCTTGGCCCGTTGGACCTGTGACTGGCTGGGACCTTCCTGGGAGATCGGGAAGAACAGCTCGGGGTCCAGGTCGAGGCAGGCGGCCCTGCGTGTCCAGTCGAGCATCATCATGGGCCGCGCCTACCCAGACGTCTGGCCGTCATACCTCTTCGAGCAGCCGGTCCCAGTCGGCGAGGAACCGGTCGAGCCCGTACCGCGCCAGAGCCACGGTTCTGGCGGCCTTTCCGGCCTGGCCTGCGCGTCCCGGATCGGCCACAAAATCGTGCAGCGCGGCGGCGAGCACGTGCACCTTGGTCGACAGGACGCCGGTCTCGGGCGGCACGGCCTCGATCGCCTCGGTGGCGGCCAGCGCGACGACGGGCATGCCGAGCGTCATGGCCTCGATGAGGGCGAGCCCGAGCGAGGTCCACCGGTAGGGATGCAGGTACACGCGGCGCCTGGCCAGCTCGCCGTGCATGACGTGCTGCGGCAGGTCCTCGTAGGTGCCGTACGGCAGGCCGTCCACCTTCATGCCGAACACGTCGAGGGGCACCCGCTCGGCGAAGCGGGGCAGCAGGTCGGTGCCGGCGACCCTGGCGCGGCGTACCGGTTCGTTGACCACGACGCCCGCCCGGGGCAGCTCGCCCGTGTAGAGGTGGCCGGGGTCGGGGACGCCGTGCTCGATGACGCGCGTGCGCGCCCGGCCGTTGTCCCAGTACAGCTCGTTGAAGTGGGTGACGTGCACGAGCGTGATGCCGCTCTGGCCGGCGAGGTGGTGGCGGGTGCGGGGCACGTCGCCCGCGGGGGTGTTGTGCTCGACGTAGACGCCGGGCACGTCACGGCCGAGCCACTCCCGTGCCAGGTCGATCTCGTGCGGGCGCTGGTAGACGACGACGTCCACGGGTTCGTCGCGCAGCCGGTCGTACGGCACCTCGCGGGCGGCGGCCGGCCAGTCGAAAGTGGCGGCGCGGCCCCGGCCGTCGGGGCCGCGGCCGGGGACGAGCGGGAGGACGTAGTCGTGTGCGCCCCGGATGAAGGCGCTGGTCCATGAGCCGTGCACGTGCCAGAGGAGGATCCTCACCAGCGGCTCCAGCCCATCGCCCTGGCCCAGGGCGCGGCCGCGGCCGGCACGGGCGCCTCTCTGACGTCGTTGAGCACCCGTTCGACGACGTCCGTCAGGTCGTCGGCGACCTCGGGGGCCTCGTCGATCTCCTCGGGCCGCGTCACCATGGTGGGGACGAGGATGCCCCGGGCTCCCGCCGCCCTGGCCGCGGCCATGTCCCTGCCGATGTCGCCGACCACCACGCAGTCGCGCGGGCTGACGTCGAGCACGGCGGCGGCCCTGATCACGAGCCCGGGCGCGGGTTTGCGGCAGGTGCAGCCGTCGCCGTCGTCGTGCACGCAGATCGCCCAGGCGTCGAACGGGCCGAGCAGTTCCTCCACCCTGGCGTTCACCTGGTCCATCTCGTCGGGCGTGACCAGCCCCTTGGCCACTCCGGACTGGTTGGTGACCACGGCCACCGGGACGTCCGCGCGCCGTAGCCGGCCGAGCGCCTCGGTCGCGCCCGGCATGGGCTCGACGAGACGTGGATCGCCGTTGTACGGAACGTCCCTGATCAAGGTTCCGTCCCGATCGAACAGCACGGCGCCGGGACGTCGCTTTTCGAACACCATTCACCTCCGTCGCGTGTCCCGCAGCTACCCGGCCCCTCCACCGACAAACAACTACTTAGCGTGACAATCCCCCGGCGGTGCGGCCCGTTTCCGCACCTCTCCCCGTTGCCAAATGTTTGAGAGCCGCTTCTGTCGGTAGCGGTTCTCGACATCTCTCGGGAGGGGCCATGAAGTTTCTCGGCATCAACGCGATCTTCCACGACCCGGCAGCCGCGCTCGTGGTCGACGGCGAGATCGTCGCCGCCGCGGAGGAGGAGCGCTTCAGCCGCCGCAAGCACGGCAAGCGGCCGCTGGCGTTCTCGGCTTGGGAGCTGCCCGAGCTGGCCGCCGCGTGGTGCCTGCGGGAGGCGGGTCTGTCCCCCGAGGACATCGACGCGGTCGCCTACTCCTACGATCCCTCCCTCGTCGTCCAGAAGCCGGAGGGCGACTGGGAGGACCTGCGCACGAGGTACGCCGTACGGGCGCCGGCGTTCCTGTCCACCGCGCTGCCCGGCCTGGACCCCGGCCAGGTCAGCTACGTGCCGCACCACGTGGCGCACGCCGCCTCCGCGGGGCTGGCCTCGCGGTGGACGACTCCAGGGCGGGACTGCGCGGTGCTGGTGTGCGACGGGCGCGGCGAGAACGTCTCCCACCTGGCCGGCCGCTACCGCGACGGCGAGCTGGAGGTGCTGGCCACGCAGGAGCTGCCGCACTCGCTCGGCCTCATGTACGAGGACGTCACGCAGCACCTCGGGTTCCTGCGCTCCAGCGACGAGTACAAGGTCATGGCGATGGCCTCCTACGGCACCCCCCGCCACCTGGACGCGCTGCGCGAGGTGATCTACACGACCGGGGACGGCGGGTTCCGCGTCGAGCCGGTCGACTGGGGCGGCTACGCCAAGGCCCTGCGCAAGGGCGCGCCCTGGACCTCCGACCACGCCGACCTGGCCGCCAGCGTGCAGGCCCGCCTGGAGGAGGTGGTGCTGGAGCTGGCGCGCTGGCTGCACGAGCGGACCGGCGAACGGCGGCTGGCGCTGGCCGGCGGAGTCGCGCTGAACTGCGTGGCCAACACCCGGCTGCTCGACGAGGGGCCGTTCGAGGAGATCTGGGTCCAGCCGGCGGCGGGCGACTCCGGCACCGCGCTGGGCGGCGCGCTGCACCTGGCGCACGCGTACGGCGAGCCGGCCGCGCCCATGACCGGCACGGCCCTCGGGCGCGGCTTCACCGACGAGGAGCTGGGCGCCTGGCTGGACGTGGCGCGCGTGCCCTACACCCGGCCCCGCGACCTGGCCGCCGCGGTGGCGGCCGAGCTTGCCGCCGACCGGATCGTGGCCTGGTTCCAGGGACGCTCCGAGTACGGGCCGCGCGCACTCGGCCACCGCTCCCTGCTGGCCCACCCGGGTCACGCCCGCAACACCGAGCGGCTGAACGACGTCAAGGGGCGCGAGCAGTTCAGGCCGATCGCGCCGATGGTGCTGGAGTCGCGGGCGGCGCAGATCTTCGGGCGGGGGCCGGTGCCCTCGCCGTACATGTTGTTCGTGCACGACGTGCGCCCCGACTGGGCGCCGCGCATCCCCGCGGTCGTGCACGTGGACGGGACGGCGCGCATCCAGACGGTCTCGCCGGGCGCCGACCCGCTGATGGCGCGGGTGCTGAGCGAGTTCGAGGCGCGTACGGGGCTGCCCGTGGTGGTCAACACGAGCCTGAACACGGCGGGGCGGCCCATGGTCGACGATCCCAGGGACGCGCTGGAGTGTTTCGGGTCGTCGCCTGTGGACGTGCTCGCGCTCGGGCCGTACCTGGTACGGCGCGGGGAGGTGTTCGCCTCGTGATCACCGTGGTGATCCCCACCATCGGACGGGCCACGCTCCTGGACACGCTGGCCGCCGTGGGCTCCGCCATGCCGGTGATCGTGGTCGACGACAGGACGGAGGCCGCGGGCGGTGTCCTTGCGTCGCTGCCCGGCCGCGTACGGGTCGTCCGCTCGTTCGGACGGGGGCCCGCCGCGGCGCGCAACGTGGGGTGGCGGGCCGCGGAGACACCGTGGGTGGTGTTCCTCGACGACGACGTGATCCCCGCGCCCGGATGGGCGGAGGCGGTCTGGAAGGACCTCGTGGACCTGCCCGACGACGTGGCCGGCAGCCAGGGGCGCATCGAGGTGCCGCTGCCGTCCTCGCGCCGGCCCACCGACGGCGAGCGGCACACCGGCGGGCTGTCCGGCGCGCTGTGGGTGACCGCCGACATGGCCTACCGGCGTCCGGTGCTGGAGTCGGCCGGCGGGTTCGACGAACGCTTCCCCCGGGCCTACCGGGAGGACGCCGACCTCGCGCTGCGGGTGAGGCGGGCGGGACACCGGCTGGTGCGCGGGCGGCGGCTGACGACCCATCCGGTGCGCGACGACGGGTTCTGGGCGAGCGTGCGTTTCCAGCGGGGCAACGCCGACGACGCGCTCATGCGGCGCCTGCACGGGCCGGGATGGCGCGCGGCCATCGGCGGCGGCCCCGGCCGGCTGCGCCTGCACGCCGCCACCACGACGGCAGCGCTCGCGGCGACGGCGCTGGGGGCGTCCGCCCTGCGCGAAGCGCCTGGCGGGGCCCGGCCCCGGTGGGCGGCGCAGGCGGCGGGGGCGGCGGCGCTCGCCTGGGGTGCGCTGACCGCGGAGTTCGCGTGGCGCCGGATCGCGCCGGGGCCGCGTACCCCGGCCGAGGTGCTGCGGATGGTCGTCACGAGCGTGGTGATCCCGCCGGTCGCCTGCGCGCACCGGCTGCGAGGGGAATGGAGGGCGCGGCGATGACCGCTCGCTGGGCGGAAACCGAGGGGTGCGGCCCGCACCCGTGCCGGACGCCGGGCGCGCCTGCCCGCGCGCCCGCCCACCCCGGCAGGCCCGGCAGGTCCGGCGGCGGCCGGCGCGCGGGGAGACGTGCGGGAGATCGCACGGGGACAGGCCGGCGCGCGGAGCGGGACAGGGCCGGGCACGACGGATCCGCGTTCGACACGACTGAGCACGACACGGCCGAGCAGGATCGGCCGGTGGCGGGCGGCGCGGGGCGCGGGCGGGTGCTCGTGGCACGCCTGGACGACGCCGGTGACGTGCTGCTGGCCGGGCCCGCCGTCAGGGCCGTGCGGGCGCTGGCCGCCGAGGTGGTCTTCCTGGCGGGCCCGAACGGCAGGGCCGCCGCCGAGCTGCTGCCCGGCGTGGACAGGGTGATCGAGTGGCACGCTCCATGGATCGATCACACGCCGCCGCCCGTCAGCAGGAACGACGTCGCCGCTCTCGTCGGCAGGTTGCGCGGCGTGGACGAGGCGGTGGTGCTGACGTCGTTCCACCAGTCGGCGCTGCCGCTGGCGCTGCTGCTGAGGCTGGCGGGCGTACGAAGGATCACCGCCATCAGCAACGACTATCCCGGCTCGCTGCTGGACGTCAGGCACGTGGTGGACGAGAGCCTCGACGTGCCGGAGGCGGAGCGCATGCTGACCGTCGCCGCGGCGGCCGGGTTCGTGCTGCCGGCGGGCGATGACGGGAGACTCGCTGTTCAACGGCCATTGCCGGATATTTCGGGCTTGTTGGGGAACTCGTCCGGGGCTGACAGGCGCACGTACGTCGTGGTCCATCCCGGGACCTCGGCCCCCGCCCGCACCTGGCCCGCCGGCCTGCACCGGCAGGCGGTGCGGGAGCTGGCCGAGGACGGGCACCAGGTCGTCGTGACCGGCACAGAACGTGATCTCACCGCCCACGTGGCCGGCGACGTCGCCATCGACCTGGGCGGGAGGACCACGCTCGCCGAACTGGCCGCCGTGATCGAGCACGCCGGCGTGCTCGTGGCCGGCAACACCGGCCCCGCGCACCTGGCCGCGGCCGTCGGCACTCCTGTCGTGAGCCTGTTCGCCCCCGTCGTCCCCGCGGCCCGGTGGGCCCCGTACGGCGTGCCCACGGTGTTGCTCGGCGACCAGCAGGCTCCCTGCAGGGGCAGCAGGGCACGCGCCTGCCCGGTCCCCGGGCACCCATGCCTGTCCCAGGTGACCGGCGAGCAGGTGGTGAAGGCAGTGAGGGAGCTGACGCAGTGAAGGTGGATCTCATCTCCGAGCACGCGGACCCGCTGGCCGCGGTCGGCGGCGTCGACGCGGGAGGCCAGAACGTGTACGTCGCCGCGCTGGCCGTGGCGCTGGCGCAGCGCGGGCACACGGTGACCGTCCACACCCGGCGCACCTGCGGCTCGCAGCCCGCCTCGGTGAGCATGGCGCCCGGTGTCACGGTCGAGTACGTCCCGGCCGGCCCGGCGGCGCCGGTTCCCAAGGACGAGCTTCCCCCGTACATGGCGGAGTTCACCGAGCGGCTGGCCGGCCGCTGGGCGGTTCGCGCGCCGGACATCGTGCACGCGCACTTCTGGATGAGCGGCCAGGCGGCCCTGCGAGCCGTCCAGCGGGCGGGCGTCGGCGTGCCGGTGGTCCAGACGTTCCACGCGCTCGGCACCGTCAAGCGGCGCTGGCAGGGCGAGGCGGACACCAGCCCGGCGCACCGGATCGCCACCGAGCGCGAGATCGCCAGGCGGGCCGACGCCGTGCTGGCGACCTGCACCGACGAGGTGCACGAGCTACGCGCGATGGGCGTGCCCGAGCAGCGGGTCGCGATCGTGCCGTGCGGGGTGGACCTCACCGCGTTCTGCCCCGAGGGGCCGGTCGCGCCGCGCACCGAGGGCGGCCTGGTGCTGAGCATCGGCAGGATGGTGCCGCGCAAGGGCGTCGACACGGTCGTCAGGGCACTGCGGGGGGTGCCGGGCGCCGAGCTGGTGATCGCCGGCGGCGGCGAGGACGACGCCGAAGCGGGCCGGCTGCGGGAGCTGGCCGCTGCGTACGGACTGGAGTGCCGCGTGCACGTGATCGGCAGCGTGCCGCGCAGTCACGTGCCGGCGCTGATGCGCTCCGCCGACGTCGTGGTGACCGTGCCGTGGTACGAGCCGTTCGGCATGGTGCCGGTGGAGGCGATGGCGTGCGGCGTCCCCGTCGTGGCCTCGGCGGTCGGCGGGCACCTGGACACGGTCGCGGGCGCGGGCGTGCTCGTGCCGCCGCGCCGCCCGCGCGCCCTGTCCCGGGTGCTGCGCGAGGTGCTCGGCGACCCGGGCAGGCGGGCGGAACTGGGCGCGGCGGGGGCGCGCAGGGCCCGTGAGAGATACGGCTGGGCCCGTGTGGCCGAGCGCACGGAGGCCGTGTACGCGCAGGTCATCGACGGCAAGGTCGGCCATCTGGCGGCCCTGGGGGGTTGATCATGGATGCTCATCTGGAGAAGTTGTGGAACACGCTGGAGAAGGTCGATGACCACGCGGTCACCGTCCGGGCCTGGGGTGGGAAGCTGGCCGGCGTGCTGTCCGCGGGGGGCAGGCTGCTGGCCTGCGGCAACGGCGGCTCGGCGGCCGAGGCCCAGCATTTGACGGCCGAGCTGGTAGGAAGGTTCCGGCACGACCGGCGGCCGTACGCGGCGATCCCGCTGCACGCCGACGGCTCGGCGGTGACGGCGATCGCGAACGACTTCGGGCACGAGGAGGTCTACGCCCGCCAGGTGCTGGCGCACGGCCGCGCGGGCGACGTGCTGATCTGCCTGTCCACCAGCGGCCGCAGTCCCAACGTGCTGGCCGCGGCCGAGGCGGCGCAGGAGTGCGGGATCGTCGCCTGGGCCATGACGGGCCCCGCGCCGAACCCGCTGGCCATCCTGTGCGACGAGGCGGCCGCCGTGCCCGCGGAGGAGACGGCCACCGTACAGGAGGTGCATCTCGCCCTGATCCACCTGTTGTGCGACGCGGTGGAGGAGGCGCTGTGAGGGGGCCGCTCGTCGTCATCGGCGACTCGCTGCTGGACGTGGACGTCGAGGGTGACGCGGAGCGGCTCTGCCCTGACGCGCCGGTCCCCGTGGTGGACGTGGCCGCCGAGCAGGCCCGCCCCGGCGGGGCGGGCCTGGCGGCGCTGCTGGCCGCCCGCGACGGCGCCGACGTCGTGCTGATCACCGCGATGGGCGACGACCCCGACGGCCACCGCCTGTGCGGGCTGCTGTCCGAGGAGCTCGACCTGGTACGCCTGCCGCTGCGCGGCGGCACCGTCCGCAAGACCAGGATCAGGTCGAAGGGACAGACGCTGGTCAGGCTGGACACCGGCGACGGCGCCGCCAGGTACGCCCCCAGCGAGGAGGCGGCGCAGGCGATCCTGCGGGCGGGCGCGGTGCTGGTGTCCGACTATGGCAGGGGTGTGGCGAGGATGGCCCGCGGGCTGCTGCACGACGTCTCCGTGCCGGTGGTGTGGGACCCGCATCCCCGCGGCGAACGTCCCATGCCCGGCTGCGCGCTGGTGACGCCGAGCGAGGCCGAGGCGCGGCTGCTGTGCCCCGACGGCTATCACGGGCCCGACCAGGCGGCGCGCCGCCTGGTCCGCGCCATGCAGGCCAGGGCGGTGGCCGTCACGACGGGCGAGCGGGGCGCCGCGCTGGCCGTCGAGGGCGGCCCGCTGACGACGGTGCCGCCGCCGGTGCGAGCCGCCGGGCAGGACGCGTGCGGGGCGGGCGACCGGTTCGCCGCCGCCGCCGCGCTCGCGCTGCGTGACGGCACCGACGTGCAGGACGCGGTGACGATCGGCGTCGGCGAGGCCTCGCGCTTCGTCGAGCGCGGCGGCGCGGCCACCGTCAAGGTGCGGGAGCAGCGGCTCGGCGACCGGCCTCGCACGGCGCTGGAGGTGGCCGAGCTGACCCGCGCGCAGGGCGGCCGGCTGATCGCCACGGGCGGCTGCTTCGACCTGCTGCACGCGGGCCACGTGAGCCTGCTGCGGCGGGCCAGGGCCCTCGGCGACGCGCTCGTCGTCTGCGTCAACTCCGACGACTCGGTACGCCGGCTGAAGGGCCCGCCCAGGCCCGTCGTGGACGCGCGCGACCGGGTCGAGGTGCTCAGGGCGCTCAGCTGCGTGGACGCCGTGCTGGTGTTCGACGAGGACACCCCGGCGGCCGCCATCGAGCGGCTGCGGCCCGACGTGTGGGTCAAGGGCGGCGACTACGAGGGGGAGGTCCTGCCCGAATCCGAGGTCCTCGGCAGGCTCGGCGCGGAGACCGTCGTGCTGAGCACCCTGCCGGGACGTTCGACCACCAATCTGATCAAGGAGATCCAGTGAACATTCTCATCACCGGGGGAGCCTCCGGGCTTGGGCTGGCCACCGCCGAGGCCGTGGAGAAGGAGGGCTGGCGGGCGCTGGTCGTCGACGTCCGGGCACCCGACCAGCGATTCGAACACAGTACGGCCGACCTGGCCGACCGCGGGGAGGCCGAACGTGCCGTACGCGAGCTGGCCGAGCGGGCGGGCGGCCTGGACGGCGTGGTGACCGCCGCCGGCATCGACGCGTGCGGGCGCATGGAGGACGTGCCCGCCGACGACTGGGAGCGGGTGATCCGGGTGAACCTCCTCGGCACGGCCTCCGTCGTACGGGCGGCGCTGCCGTACCTCAAGCACACCCGCGGCACGGTCGTCACCTGCGCGTCGACGCTGGGCCTGCGGCCGCTGAGCGACGCCTCGGCGTACTCGGCGTCGAAGTTCGGCGTGGTCGGCTTCACCAGGGCGCTGGCGACCGAGCTGCGCGGCGAGGTGGGGGTGACCCTGCTGATCCCCGGCGGCATGCGCACGGGCTTCTTCGACGGCCGTCCCGAGCAGTACAAGCCGGGCCCGGAGGCCGGACTGAACGATCCGGCCCACGTCGCCCAGTCCATCGTGTTCGCGCTGCGGCAGCCGGCCGGATGCGAGGTGAGAGAGCTCGTCGTCTGCCCTTCCACGGAGACGTCATGGCCCTAGACCTCCTGGTGCTCCGCGGGCTCGGCCTGGGCGACCTGCTCACGGCCGTGCCCGCGCTGCGGGCGTTGCGGCAGGCGTTTCCCCGGCACCGGATCACGCTGGCGGCGCCGCGGGCGCTGGACGCCCTGCCGCCGCTGACGGGGGCGGTGGACGACCAGGTGGACGTGTCGGGACCTGGGCCGATCCCCATGGGGGACGTGCCGTTCGAGCGCCCCGACATCGCGGTGAACCTGCACGGCAAGGGTCCGCAGAGCATCGAGGCGCTGCGGGACACCGATCCCGGCCGGCTGATCAGCTTCGGCGCCGGCCCGCCGTACCCGGAGGGTGTGCACGAGGTGCGGCGCTGGTGCGGGCTGCTGGAGTGGCACGGCATCGAGGCCGACCCCACCGACCTGACGCTCGGCGTCTCCGACCGTACGGGGCCCGCGATCGTGCACCCGGGCGCCGCCTATCCCGCCCGGCGCTGGCCTCCCGAACGTTTCGCGGAGGTCGCCGCCGCGCTGGACGACGTGGTCGTCACGGGGAACGCCGAGGAGACGCCGCTGGCGAGGAGGGTCGCCGAGCTGGCGGGGCTGCCGTCCGGGCGGGTGCTGGCCGGGCGGACCACCATGACCGACCTGGTCGACCTGGTGAGCAGGTCCCGGCTGGTGGTCTGTGGCGACACCGGGGTCGCGCACCTGGCGACGGCGTTCTGCGTCCCGTCGGTGGTGCTGTTCGGGCCGGTCTCCCCCGCCCTGTGGGGGCCGCCGCCCGGCTGGCGTCACATCGCGTTGTGGGCCGGGCGGAACGGGGATCCGCACGGCGAACGGCCGGATCCCGGCCTGCTGAAGATCGAAGTTTCCGAAGTCGTCGACGCTGCCTTGGAGGTCACGTCATGAGGGCTCTGGTCACCGGGGGCGCCGGCTTCCTCGGCTCCTACCTGTGCGAACGGCTGCTGGACGAGGGTGCGGAGGTGGTCTGCATGGACAGCTTCCTGACCGGCGGGCCGCGCAACGTCGAGCATCTGATGGACCGGCCGGAGTTCCGGCTGATCGAGTGCGACCTGACCGGGTACGTGCACGTACCCGACCGGCTGGACCTCGTGCTGCACTTCGCCTCCGCCGCCTCGCCGGCCGACTACCTGCGCTACCCGATCGAGACCCTGCGGGTGGGCAGCGCCGGCACCCTGCACGCGCTCGGGCTGGCCAGGGAGAAGAGCGCCAGGTTCGTCCTGGCCTCCACCAGCGAGGTGTACGGCGACCCGCTGGAACATCCGCAGCGCGAGACGTACTGGGGCAACGTGAACCCGGTCGGCCCGCGCAGCGTCTACGACGAGGCCAAGCGCTTCGCCGAGTCGCTGACCACCGCCTACCGCCACTCGCGCGGCACCGACACGGGGATCGTGCGCATCTTCAACACCTACGGGCCGCGCATGCGCCCGTTCGACGGCCGGGCGATCCCGACGTTCATCAGGCAGGCCCTGAAGGGCGAGCCGCTCACGATCACCGGGGACGGCTCGCAGACGCGCTCCGTCTGCTACGTCGACGACACCGTGTCCGGCATCCTCGCGATGGCCCGCAGCGACTTCGCCGGCCCGGTCAACATCGGCAACCCGGACGAGCTGACCATGCTGGAGCTGGCCACGATGATCAAGGAGCTGACCGGGTCGTCGTCGGAGATCGTCTTCATCGACCGTCCCGCCGACGATCCGAAGGTCAGGCGGCCCGACACGTCGCTGGCGGCCGAGCGGCTGGGCTGGCAGGCACAGGTGCCGGCGGCCGAGGGGCTGCGGCGCACGATCGCGTGGTTCACCGCCGAGCTGGCTTCGATGGAGCAACTCGAACAGCTCCAGGTCTGATCATGGCGAGGACCGCGATGGTCGTCGTCGACATGCTCAACCCGTATGAGCACGCCGACGCCGAGCAGCTGGAGCGTGCCGTCGAACCGGTCGTGCCCCCGCTGGCCGAGCTCATCGGCCGGGCACGGGAGCGCGACGACGTGGACCTGATCTACGTCAACGACAACCACGGAGACTTCACCGCGACCAGGGACGACCTGGTGAGGCGGGCGCTGGACGGCCGCCGGCCGGATCTGGTGGAGCCCCTCGTGCCCCCGGAGGACTGCTCGTTCCTGCCGAAGGTGCGCCACAGCGCGTTCTTCGGCACGCCGCTGGAATATCTGCTCGGGCAGCGGGGAACGGACACGGTGCTCCTGACGGGCCAGGTGACCGAGCAGTGCATCCTGTACAGCGCGCTGGACGCGTACATCCGGCACTATTCGATCATGGTGCCGCACGACTGCGTGGCGGCGATCCACCATGACCTCGGGCTTGCGGCGCTGCGCATGATGGAGCGCAACATGTCGGCCCAGGTCACCCAGGCCAGGGGCTGCCTCACCTAGCGGCCGAAGCGCAGCCGCCGCTCCTCGGGAGGTGGAACGGCGCCCGCCCGCCTCCAGGGGAGGCGGGCGCCGGCCGGCTCTGTCAGAGCTCGACGCCGAGCAGGGCGTCCACCAGGTCCTTGACCAGGCCCGGCGCACCGGTGTCCGGGCCGTCGCCGGCCAGCGCCTCGGTGGCCCAGGCGTCGACGGCGGCCAGCGCGCCCGGCGCGTCGAGGTCGGCGGCCAGGCACTCGCGCACCGTGGCCAGCAACTCCCCCGCGCGCGGCCCCGACGGCAGCGCCGTGGCCGAGCGCCACAGCTTCAGCCGGCGCTCGGCCTCGGCCATCAGCTCGGGCACGTACTCCCAGTCGGCGCGGTAGTGGTGTGCCAGCAGCACGAGCCGGACCGCCATCGGGTCGTGCCGATCGCGCAGCCTGGAGACGAACACCAGGTTGCCCTTCGACTTCGACATCTTCTCGCCGTCGAACGCCACCATGCCGGCGTGGGTGTAGAACTTGGCGAACGGCCACTCCCCCGTGGCCGCGTGGCCCTCGGAGGCCCCGCACTCGTGGTGCGGGAAGATCAGGTCGGAGCCGCCGCCGGCCACGTCGTAGCCGGCGCCCAGGTTGTCGAGGGCGATCGCCGTGCACTCGATGTGCCAGCCGGGCCGCCCCCTGCCCAGCGGCGAGTCCCATGCGGGTTCGCCGGGCCGCTCGGCGCGCCACAGCAGCCAGTCGAGCGGGCTCCGTTTGCCCGGCCGGTCGGGGTCGCCGCCGCGCTCGGCGAACAAGGTCAGCATGTCCTGCTCGTCGTAGCCGGAGACCTGCCCGAACTTGGGTGCGTCGGCCACGCTGAAGTAGACGTCGCCGTCGAGGACGTAGGTGACGCCCTTGGCGGCGAGCCTTGAGATCAGGCCGGCCACCTGGTCGACGACCTCTGTCACGCCGACATATTCGCGGGGTGGCACGATCCGCAGCGCCTCCATGTCGCCGCGGAACAACTCGATCTCGCGCTCGGCCAGGTCGCGCCAGGGGACGCCGGTCTGGGTGGCGCGCTCCAGCAGCGGATCGTCCACGTCGGTAGCGTTCTGCGTGTAGTGCACCTCGTGGCCCGCGTCGCGCCACAACCGGCCCACGAGGTCGAAGGCGAGATAGGTGTTGGCGTGGCCGAGGTGGGTGGCGTCGTAGGGGGTGATGCCGCAGACGTACATCCTGGCGGTCGGCCCCGGATCGGTCTGCCTGACCTGCTTCGCGGAGGTGTCGTGGAGACGCAGCGGGATGCTCTCACCAGGGATCTTGGGGATGTTCGGGGCAGACCACGATCGCATGTCTTCGAGCCTATCCGTCCCGATCTGCGGTCAGGTCGGTGAACTCGTACGTCACGCCTTCGGGCGCGATCGCGACCTCCATCACCGACAGGGAGGCGAAGACGCGGCCGTCGGGCAGCTCGTGCCGGACGATGAGCGCGGCCGGGTCGGAGGACGGCTCCGCCATGGCCAGCTCGCGCCAGCCGGTCGTGTCCGCGAATCTGGGCAGGTGCTCCCGCACCCGCTCGCTGCCCGGGTCCAGGCCCGTGTTGACCACCATGCCGGTGCCCTCGGGCAGCTCGGTCTCGGTACGCCGCTCGCCGTCCCAGCTGAACAGCCGCACCCGCGCCAGGTCCGCCAGCACCAGGTGGAAGGGGTCGTAGCGGGTCAGGTCGGCGTCGGGGAAGTCCCCGCCGTACGCGGCCCGCAGCGCGAGGTCCCCCCGGGAGGTCCTCGTGGTCTCCTGTGCGGCCCGGCCGCGGCCGTTCAGCAGAGCGGCGGCGCGGCGGGCCGCCGGATTGACAGCCATCCAGGTGCCGCCGGCCTTGAGGTCGCGCCCGCCGATCACGCCCGGGTATTCGGGCCAGTGCTCTCCGGGGCCCTCCCATGGGCGGTCGGCGAACTCGTCTCTCACACCCATGAGCGTCAGCGGCCGCCCGGTTCTCACGATCAGCGTGCACATGGGGCAAAGGGTAATAAACGGCCCAAGGCGCGTACCGCCCGGGGGTCGGTCAGATCGGCGGCCAGGGAATGGCGGGCCAGCCCTCAGGCGGGTAGGGGTGCACGCCGGTGTCGAGCAGCCGCCTGACCCGCTGCCAGGTCGCCTCGACCTCCGCCGGGGTGAGCAGCTCGCGCAGCCTGCGCCCCAGCGCGCCGGACTCAAGGTCGCGCTCCAGCTTGGCCAGCACCGCCACCGCCTCGCGGGCCAGCGGCTTGCCGCGCCACTGCCACAACACCGTGCGCAGTTTGTCCTCGACGGAGAAGCAGACGCCGTGGTCGACGCCGTAGACGTGGCCGGTGGGCAGCGGCAGCAGGTGACCGCCCTTGCGGTCGGCGTTGTTGACCACGGCGTCGAACACCGCCATCCGGCGCACGACCGGATTGCGGCTCTTGACCAGCCGCATGAGGTCGATCTCGCGCTCGGTGTCGATCCAGAGCTGGCACATGCCGGGCCCGAAGGGACCGTCGCGGTAGACGGTGGGCGGCACGATGCGCCAGCCGGTCGCCTGCGACACCTCGTAGGCGGCCACCTCACGGGCGGCCAGGGTGCCGTCGGGGAAGTCCCACAGCGGGCGCTCACCGCGTACGGGCTTGTAGACGCAGGCCGCCGTGCGGGAGCCCAGCTTGACCGAGCAGTAGAGCGTCATGTTGGTCGCCTCGACCAGGCGGCCGGCCACCTCCAGGCGTCCGTCGCGCAGCAGCGTGTGCGCCTCCTCCTCGTGCAGGGGCGGCTGGGGCGACTTGACGGCCGGTTCGCTCTCAGGAGCGGTCATGAAGCCGCCTCACCCCCGCGGTAGCCGTTGAGACGAACGCACACGTGGCCGGCGGCGTCGAGCGGCTGGCCGCACAAGGGACACGGCGGGCGGCCCGCCGCCACGATCTGGAGCGCCCGCTGGGTGAAGGCACGGGCTGCTCCGGCACTGATGCGCACGCGCAGCACCGCCGGATCGGGCCCGTCGAGGTCGTCCTCGTCGACGGCTTCCTGCGCCTCGATCACCACCTGCGATTTCTCGGAGTCCCAGGCGAGCGCCATGGTCCCCACGCGGAAGTCCTCCGCGACCGGCACGTCGAGGGGGGCGTCGTCGGCCAGGTCGGCGGGGGCCAGCGCGGGCACGTGGGCGGTGCCGCCGCTGAGGCGCAACACCTCGTCGAGCAGCTCGTCGAGCCTGCCCGCCAGCGCCGCGACCTGCAACTTCTCCAGCGCCACCGTGGTCAGTCTGCCCTCGGCCCTGGCCTGCAGAAAAAAGACCCGTGCGCCCGGCTGCCCCAAGGCACCGGCGACGAACCTCTCTGGTGGGTCGTAGTCGAAGACCGGCATAGCCTGACCTTACGTGGTTCCGGGTCCGCCGCCGACGGCAGCATCGCTCCCGGTGATGTTTTCTCCCCCGTCTTTCTCCTCCGAATCCTCGGGCAGCCTCAATTGCCCCATATCGTTAAGCCTGAGAACAAAGGGACGCAGGGGCGCATAGCGAATGACGGTGAGCGCCGCAGGATCGGCAGTTATCCGCTGAAAATGATCGAGGTGGAGGCCCAGAGCGTCCGCGACGATCGCCTTGATCACGTCGCCGTGGCTGCAGACCAGGTAGACACCCTTCTCCCCGACCCGTTCGTTCCACTCCCTGACGGCGGCGACCGCACGATGCTGCATGGCCGTCAGCGCCTCGCCGCCGGGGAACGTCACCGCGCTCGGATGCGCCTGGACCACCTGCCACAACGGCTCGCCGGCGAGCTCCTTCAGCGGCCGCCCCGTCCACTCGCCGTAGCCGCACTCGATGAACCGCTCGTCGATCGCCACCTCCGCCGCGCGCCCGCCGGCGACCGCCTGGGCCGTCTCACGGCATCGTTCGAGCGGGCTGGAGACGATCGCGTCGAGCTCGACGCCCGCGATGCGCCCGGCGAGCGCCGCGGCCTGCGCCCTGCCCGCCTCGCTCAGATGCACTCCAGGGGTACGGCCGGCCAGCACCGGCCCCGTGAGATCCGTCAGCCCGTGCCGGGCGAGAAGCAACGTGGTCACCCTGCCAGTGTCGCAGGCGTCGATCACAACGATCCATCCGCCCGAACGCCCCGGCGCCGCCCCTCCCCGCCCGCCACGAACGGCGGCGGAGACGGCCGGCCGGCCAGGTTTCCGCGCAGCGGGGCGCCCTACGGCCCTGACCTCTGACAACAGCGGAGCGGCAGCCTGCTGAGCGGGTTCGTTGTTGGTAATCTGGCGGGATCATGGAGCAGCGCTATGTCGGCCACAGCGGGCTGTCGGTGTCCAGGCTGGGGCTCGGCACGATGACCTGGGGGCGCGACACCGACACGGACGAGGCGGCCGCCCAGCTCCGCACGTTCCTCGACGCGGGCGGCAACCTCGTCGACACGGCCGACGTCTACACCGGCGGTGACTCCGAACGGCTGCTGGGGCGCATGCTGCGCGACTCCGTGCCGCGCTCCGAGCTGGTGATCTCCACGAAGGCCGTGGTCACCCCCACGGGCCGGCGCCCCCGTGACGCCTCCAGGCGCCACCTGATCGCCGCCGTCGACGACTCGCTCAACCGGCTCGGGCTCGACTACGTCGACCTGTGGCAGCTGCACACCTACGACGCGGAGGTGCCGCTGGAGGAGACGCTGGCCGCGCTCGACGCGATCGTCTCCTCCGGCCGCGCCGTCTACGCCGGCGTCTGCGACTACGCCGGCTGGCAACTGGCCGCCGCCGCGGTCACCCAGAAGACGGTCCCCGGCCGCGTCCCGATCACCTCCGCGCAGGCCGAATACTCCCTGCTGGCCCGCCAGCCCGAGCGCGAGCTGCTGCCCGCCGCCACCAGCCTCGGCGTGGGCGTGCTGGCCTGGTCCCCGCTGGGGCGGGGGGTGCTGACGGGGAAATACCGCACCGGTGTCCCCGGCGACTCTCGCGCCGCCACCCCCCACTTCGCCGACTTCGTCCGTCCCTACCTCGACGAGCGCAGCCGGCGCGTGGTCGAATCGGTCATGACCGCCGCCGACGGGCTGGGCGTCTCGCCCCTGGCTGTGGCGCTGTCATGGGTGCGCGACCAGACGGGCGTCGCCTCGGCCATCGTCGGAGCGCGTACGCACGCGCAGCTCAAGGGCATCCTGCCCGCCGAAGACGTGGTGCTGCCCATAGAGATCCGAGAGGCCCTCGATGACGTGTCGTCACTCGACTGACCGGGAACGAGAGACTCTCTCGTGTATCACTAGTCGATACCGAATCGCAACTTTACCCTCCAAACGCCTGCGTCCCACCGGTGATGTCCATCAGGATTTCCCACTGAGGCAACGCAGGAGGGGACGGATGGGGAGCAGGACCGCGATCTCGGCGGGAGTTCTCGCGGTGGCGCTTGGGGCCGTTCCGGTGGCGGCACCGGCCGCGGCGGCGGCCACCACGCAGGACTGCACGCGGGGCGGCGGCGTCCTCTCAGGGGTGACCAACACGCTGTGCGATGTCGTGGGCGCGGTGACCGGCACGGTCGACACGCTGACGGGCGGGGCCACCGGCAAGGTGACCGACGGCCTCGACAAGACCACCGACGAGGTGCTCGGCAGGGTGGGCAGAGCCGTACCGAACGGCAGGCCCAAGAACACCAGGACGGTCGAGCCCTCTCCGTCGCCCTCGCCCAGGAGCGAGGAGGAGCGGGACTCTTCCGAGGGCGTGTGCCCGCAGGGGCCGGCCTGCGCCGACGGCGAGGTCTACAGCACGCTTTCGCCGCAGCCCACGTCCCCCGCCAGGCGCCCGGCGCGGCCGCGCGCCGGCCAGAAGGACTCCTCGGTGGTGCCGGGCACGTCCAAGACGCACAGGCCCGAGAGCCGGCCGCAGCTCATGGACACCCGCCGGCGGCTGGCCGACAAGAAACGAGCCGACCCGGAGGAGCCGCGGGTCGACCTGCTGTGGCCCAACCCGTTCGCGCACGAGCTGTCCGTGCCGATGCAGCAGCAGCGGGTCGTACGGCCCAGCCCGCCCGCCTCCGACGTGCTCGGCACGGCGCTGACCATCGCCCTGCTGGGATCGGCCGTACTCGCCGCCCGCATCGTCCAGCAGCGCCGCAGCCGCACCGAGCCCGCCGAGTCGATCCCCTTCGAGCCGGCCCGCGCCGCCAACGGCCGCCACCGCCTGGCCTGACCACCGCTCGGTCGGCGTCCGGCCGTGGCGAGGGCGACTCTCGTGCGGGGCGGTGCCCTGGCCGCTCTCGTGAGAGGCGGTGGCTAGCCGCCGATGGCGTGGACGCCGCCGTCCACGTGAACGATCTCGCCCGTGGTCGCCGGGAACCAGTCGGACATGAGGGCCACGCAGGCCCTGGCCGCGGGACCCGTGTCGGACAGGTCCCAGCCCAGCGGGGCCTTCTCCGGCCAGCTGTCCTCGAACTCCTTGAAGCCCGGGATCGACCTGGCCGCCATCGTACGCAGCGGGCCGGCCGCCACCAGGTTGACGCGGATGTTGTGCTTGCCCAGGTCGCGGGCGAGGTAGCGGTTGCAGGACTCCAGGCCCGCCTTGGCCACGCCCATCCAGTCGTAGACCGGCCACGCCTTGGAGGCGTCGAAGTCGAGGCCGACGAGGGAGCCGCCCTCCTTCATGAGCGGCAGGCAGGCGACCGCCAGCGACTTGTACGAGTACGTCGACACCTGGACAGCAGTCGCGACGTCGTCCCACGAGGTGTTGAGGAAGTTGCCGCCCATGGCGCTCTGCGGGGCGAAGGCGATCGAGTGGATCACGCCGTCGAGACCGTCGACGTGCTCTCCCACCCGGGCCGCGAGCGTGTCGAGGTGCTCGGTGTCCTGGACGTCGAGCTCCAGCACGGGGGCCGGCGACGGCAGGCGCTTGGCGATGCGCTCGACCAGGCTCAGCCGGCCGAACCCGGTGAGCACCACTGTGGCGCCTTCCTCCTGGGCCAGCCTGGCCACGTTGAACGCGATCGAGGCATCGGTGAGCACGCCCGTCACGAGGATGCGCTTGCCTTCGAGAATGCCCATGTCAGTGCCCCATTCCAAGTCCGCCGTCGACGGGGATCACGGCCCCGGTGATGTAGGAGGCGTCGTCGCTGGCGACGAAGCGCACGACGCGCGCGATCTCCTCAGGAGCGGCCTGGCGCCCGAGCGGGATGCGCGTCACGATCTGCTCCTGGTCGAGGTCGGCCGTCATGTCGGTGGCGACGAAGCCGGGCGAGACGACGTTGACCGTGATGTTGCGCGAGCCGTATTCGCGGGCCATGGAACGGGCGAAGCCGATGAGGCCGGCCTTGGAGGCGGCGTAGTTGGCCTGCCCGGCCTGGCCGGTCATGCCGATGACCGAGGAGATGAGGACGATCCTGCCGCGCTTGAGCCGCATCATGGGCCGGATGGCCCGCTTGGCGACGCGGTAGGCGCCGGTGAGGTTGGCGTCGATGACGTCGGTGAAGGCGTCCTCCTTCATCATCGCCAGCAGGGTGTCCTTGGTGATGCCCGCGTTGGAGACGACGACCTCGACCGGGCCGTGCTCGGCCTCCGCCTTGTCGAAGGCGGCCTCGACGTCGGCCATGCTGGTGACGTCGCAGCGCACGCCGAACAGGCCCTCGGGCGGCTCCCCCGATCGGTAGGTGACCGCGACGGCGTCGCCCGCCGCGGAGAGTTCACGGGCGATCGCGAGGCCTATGCCGCGGTTGCCCCCGGTGACGAGTACAGAGCGTGCCATGACACCTGACGCTATCTCCTACCGGCCGGTATGCGCTTGTCCGGGAGACACAAGATCGCAGGGTTAGGATCGTGGACATGCGCCAGATCGATTCCGACTTCCTGCAGCTGCCGTTGCGGCAGCTCGCGGACGCCGCTCTGCAACGCGCTCGCGACCTCGGCGCCGAGCACGCCGACTTCCGGCTCGAACGCGTCAGGGCCGAGACCCTGAGCCTCTACGACGCCCGGCTCGAAGGCGCCATGGACGCCGACGACCTCGGCTACGCCGTACGCGTCGTCAAGGGCGGCACGTGGGGGTTCGCCGCCGGCATCCACCTGACCCCTGAGGCCGCCGCGGTGGTGGCCGAGCAGGCGGTCCGGGTGGCGGAGGTGAGTGCCCCCATCAACAGGGAGCCCATCGAGCTGGCGCCGGAGCCGGTGCACGCCGACACGGCGTGGGTCTCGGCGTACGACGTCGACCCGTTCGAGGTGGCCTCGGCCGACAAGGTGGGCCTGCTGGCCGACTGGTCGGCCGGGCTGCTCAAGGGGGCCGACCACGTCTCGGCGCGGCTGCTGCAGGTCAAGGAGCAGAAGTTCTACGCCGACACGGCGGGCACGGTCACCACGCAGCAGCGGGTGCGGATCCACCCCAGACTCAACGCGATGAAGGCCGCCGAGAAGGGGTTCGACGACATGTCGACCCTCGCACCGCCGGCGGGCAGGGGCTACGAATATGTGACGGGCGCCCACTGGGACTGGCAGGGTGAGCTGGACCGGCTGCCCGAGCTGCTCGCCCAGAAGCTGGCCGCGCCCTCGGTCGAGGCCGAAGATTACGACCTGGTGATCGACCCGTCCAACCTGTGGCTGACCATCCACGAGTCGATCGGCCACGCCACCGAGCTCGACCGGGCGCTCGGCTACGAGGCGGCCTACGCCGGCACCAGCTTCGCCACGTTCGACCAGGTGGGCGAGCTGGTCTACGGCTCACCGCTGATGAACGTCACCGGCGACCGCACGGTCACGCACGGCCTGGCCACGATCGGCTACGACGACGAGGGCGTGCAGGGGCAGAGCTTCGACATCGTGCGGGACGGCATCCTGGTCGGCTACCAGCTCGACCGGCGGATGGCGCGGATGAAGGGGTTCGGGCGGTCCAACGGCTGCGCGTTCGCCGACTCGCCCGGCCACATGCCGATCCAGCGCATGGCCAACGTGTCGCTGGTGCCGGCCCCCGGCGGGCCCTCGACCGACGAGCTCATCGCGGGCGTCGAGCGGGGCCTCTACATCGTCGGCGACAAGAGCTGGTCGATCGACATGCAGCGCTACAACTTCCAGTTCACGGGGCAGCGGGCGTACAGGATCTCGAACGGGAAGCTGGCAGGGCAGGTCAGGGACTTCGCCTACCAGGCGACGACGACCGACTTCTGGCAGTCGATGGAGGCCGTGGGCGGGCCGCAGACCTATGTGCTGGGCGGCGCGTTCAACTGCGGCAAGGGCCAGCCGGGGCAGGTCGCGCCGGTCAGCCACGGCTGCCCGTCGGCGCTCTTCCGTGGCGTACGGATCCTCAACACGGTGCAGGAGGGCGGCAAGTGAACGAGCGCGGCGACCGGACCGGCGGGCGCGGGTCCGTGGGGAGCCCCGTCTCCCCTCAGGACATGGTGGACAGGGCCCTGGAGCTCTCCCGCAACGACGGCTGCGTGGTGCTGGTGGACGAAGGATCCACGGCCAACCTGCGGTTTGCGGGCAACACGCTGACCACGAACGGCGTCGCCCGCTCGTCGCGGCTGACCGTGATCTCGATCGCGGGGCAGGGCGTCGGGGTGGTGTCGCGGTCGGCCGTACGCGAGGACCAGCTCGCCGACGTGGTGGCCGCCGCCGACGCGGCGGCGCGCGCCGCCCGGCCCGCCGACGACGCCCGCGACCTCGTGGCGGGCGTCCCCTCGTCACCCGGCTGGGGCGAGCCGGTACGCCCGACCGACATCGGGGTGTTCGGGGAGCTGGCGCCCGCGCTCGGCGACGCGTTCGCCGCCGCGGAGGCGGGCGGAGGCAGACTGTACGGGTTCGCGGAACACTCGATGAACACGACGTTCCTCGGCTCGTCCACGGGCCTGCGGCTGCGGCACGACCAGCCGAGCGGGCGGCTGGAGCTCAACGCCAAGTCGGCCGACATGAAGCGCTCGACGTGGACCGGCGTGTCCACGCCCGACTTCACCGACGTCGACGTGGCGACGCTCGGGTCCGCCCTGGCCCGGCGGCTGGAGTGGGCCAAGACGCGGGTCGACCTGCCCGCGGGCCGCTACGATACGCTGCTGCCGCCGAGCGCGGTGGCGGATCTCATGATCTACATGTACTGGTCGTCGGGCGCCCGCGACGCGCTCGACGGGCGTTCGGTGTTCGCCAGGCCCGGCGGGGGCGCCCGGGTGGGCGAGCAGCTGGCCACGCTGCCCGTCTCCCTGTCGAGCGACCCGGAGGCGGCGGGCATCGAGTGCGCGCCGTTCATGATGGCCCACGCCTCCGACAGGGACAGCTCGGTCTTCGACAACGGGCTGCCGCTGGGGCCGACCGGCTGGATCACCGACGGCCGCCTGAACGCGCTGCTGCAGACCCGCTACTCGGCGGAGCTGAGCGGGCTCCCGGTGACGCCGGGCATCGACAACCTCATCATGTCGGGCCCCGGCGACGGCAGGCCGCTGGACGAGATGATCGCCTCCACCGGGCGGGGGCTGCTGGTCACGTGCCTGTGGTACATCCGCGAGGTCGACCCGCAGACGCTGCTGCTGACCGGGCTCACCAGAGACGGCGTCTACCTCGTCGAGCACGGCGAGATCGTGGGCGAGGTGAACAACTTCCGCTTCAACGAGAGCCCGGTCGACCTGCTGGGGCGGCTGGCGGAGGTGGGCGCGAGCGAACGCACGCTGCCGAGGGAGTGGGGCGACTACTTCCGGCGCACGGTCATGCCGCCGGTGCGGGTGCCCGACTTCAACATGTCCACGGTGAGCCAGGCAAGCTGATCCACACGGACGCGCCCGTCGGCGCCCGTGCCGGTCCGGGCCGCCCGTCCGGGCCGCCCGTCCGGGGCGGGCCGCGGCGGGCGGGTGGCTCAGCGCGGGCCCAGCAGGGCGCCCAGGGCGTGGCTGAGCGACTCGCCGAGCGTCTTCGCGCACGTGTCGTAGCCCTCGGGCGGGCCTCCGTAGGGATCGCGCACGTCGGGGCCCGGCTGCCGGCCGCGCCGCCCGGCGGCCGACTCCACGATCGCCCGCGCGCGCTCCGCGGTGTCGGACCGGTAGCGGCGCTGGCCCGTGCCCGTCGCGAGCGCGGCGAACTCGGGCAGCGTGAACGTCTTGCGCGCGGCGGCGGGGTCGAGCCCCACCGCGACGGCTGCGTGCCCGGCCTCCATCGTCAGCAGCAGGTCGGCGGACCTGACCAGGTCGAGGGCGAGCGGCCTGGCCCGGTGCGCCCGGCCGTCGAGACCCAGCCGGGCGAGCGTGGCGAGCGCGTGCGGCGCCATCGGACAGCCGGTCAGCGCGCGCACCCCCGCGCTCCCCGTGGCGGCGGGCAGGCCCGTGCCGGCGAGCATCGCCCTGGCGATCACCTCCGCCATCGCGGAACGGCAGATGTTCGCCGTGCACACGAGCAGGATGCGGAACTCACCGTTCACGCGAGCCAATCTAGCGGGTGGCGTCCGGCGCTCAGGCGTCTTCCAGGCGGAAGCCCACCTTCATGCCGACCTGGAAGTGCGCCACCTCGCCCGCCTCGAGGTGGCCGCGGATCTCGGTCACCTCGAACCAGTCGAGGTGGCGCAGCGTCTGCGAGGCCCTCCTGAGGCCGTTGCGGATCGCCTGGTCGACGCTCTCCCCCGAAGTGCCGACGATCTCGGTGACCCGGTACGTACGGTCCGTCATCTCCCCGTCCTCCTTACTCGAAGGCCATGATCGCATGACCTGCGTCCACGTCCGGGGGCGCCGTCGCGCCCTGCTCATCCGAGGTCTACCGTGGAAGGTATGAAGGGGTGGCGCAAGAAGCCGGACGTCCACGCGGTCACCGACGCCAGACCGTCGCTGACCGCGGACATCCGCAAACGTGAGATCAGCTACCTCATCAAGATGGGCATCCGGACGATCTGCCTGATCCTGGCGGTCGTGGTGCCGGTGCCGTGGCCGTACCGGCTGCTGTTCATCGCCGGGGCCATCTTTTTGCCATACATAGCCGTAATCGGGGCCAATGAGAGGGGCCAGGCTGCCCCGCCTCCTACCTTTCAGTCGCCGGAAGCTAACCAAACCGAGATACCGCTGCATCGACGCGAGATCGGGTCGTGACTAAGTCTTGACGCATCCCATGGGTTGTAGGTGTACGCTTTAGCCAAGCGCTCCGGTCCCCCGTCGGAGTGCTGGTGCCGGCGTTCCGGGCCCCCGTCGGAACGCCGATGAAGCGACGCCGGGTGGTTTGCCCCCGTAACCACCCGGCGTCGCCCCTTTCCGAAAGTTTTTGATCAGTGCGACGCCGCCTGGCGAGTCGGGTAGGACTGCTTTCCCGAAATCGTTTACACCCCTCCTGCCACAGATTTCACAGCTACCTTTCAGGCCGGGCAGGAGATTGACGTCAACAGTTCGTTCGAGTGTCAGTCGTCCGTCAACGTCTCAGTGGTCGCCTTCGACCAGTTTTTCGCCATTGTGGTCAGTTTGGCCACAGCGTCCTCGGGTGCGGTGCCAGCGCCCTGGGCGAGCCCGAGCAGATAGGCGGTCAGGGGCGCGGCCGGCCTGGCGACGCCGTGAGCGACCTCCTTGGTCAGGT
This sequence comes from Nonomuraea longispora, assembly GCF_004348345.1. GTDB lineage: Bacteria > Actinomycetota > Actinomycetes > Streptosporangiales > Streptosporangiaceae > Nonomuraea > Nonomuraea longispora. The sequence continues at coordinate 898 of NZ_SMJZ01000105.1, read as the reverse complement.
CGAGAATCAGGTCGCGGTCCACGGTGGCCGGGTCGATCCCGAGTTCCTTGCAGGCCAGCGCGGTCCATTCGTTGAGCACGTTCATACGAGCCTCCTCCAGATCGTCCATTGTGTCGCAGTCGAACCAGGGCCGCCCGCGCAGCGCCAGGCGCACGGCGACGAGCGGGCCGAGCAGGCCCTTGAGCGAGCGTCCCCCATAGCCGGCGAGCGCCGCCTTCAGCTCGGCGGCCGGCCACACGCCGGCCAGCCACTGCTCGCGCCCGCCGTCGTCCACCAGCACGACCCCGCCCGCCCGCTCGGCGGCCCGCAGCATGGCGCTCACATGGGCCGCCGTCATGAACGGCAGATCACCGGCGAGCAGCACCACCCACGGGGCTCTCACCTCGCTCAGGCCGGCGGCGAGCGCGGGCACGGGGCCGCCGCGCGGGGGATCCTCCCTGACGAACACCACACCGGGGATCGGGCGTTCCGGGCCTGCCACGATCGCCTTCCCGGCGCCCGCGACGGCCGCGACCACGTGCTCGACCAGGGTCCGCCCGCCCACGGTCAGGCCGGGCTTGTCCGCCCCGCCCAGCCTGCGCGCCGTTCCCCCGGCCAGAATCACCGCGTCGAACTCCACACCCTCACCCCAGCTCCGAACCGTCGCGCCCTCACCCACCTCACCACATCCGCGCCCGCACGGTCACGACAGGTTCCTTCCCCGTGACGGGACGGCCCGCGCTCCGGGCGACGCGCCCACATCTGGCCGCACGATCCCGTGACACGGTGACCCACGCGCGAACCCGTGACGCGTCCTGGCTCGGCGGCGGGATGCCCGATCGGGTGGCGGAGGAAAGAGAAAGCGGCTGGTGGTCCCGGGGGCCGCTGTGCGGGTCAGCCGCCGATGGCGGACATGGGG
>NZ_SMJZ01000104.1 GCF_004348345.1 Nonomuraea longispora | reverse complement strand
GCGTCAGATGTGTATCAGAGACAGCAACCCCGGACAGAGCACATCCAGCGGACCCGATCACCGAATCTCCGCCGCGGACGAGCCGGGGAGCGCCGGCGACCCCACCGCCCAGAAAGCAGCCCGGCCGGCCGGCCGGCCGCCGAGGCTCGCCGCCTCCGAGCAGCCTGGGGACAACGGCGGGGCGGAGGAGGGTTCACTCAACTGGTCGATCCCGGACCCCTCCGACTGGGCCGACCTCCCGGACAAGATCGCCGCCTACCGGGCCGGCTATCTGGCCGAGGACCGCCGGTTGCTCGAAAAGGCGCTCCGTGCGGGCACGATCATGGGCCTGGCCACCACGAACGCCCTCGAACTAGGCGTGGACGTCTCCGGGCTCGACGCCGTGCTGATCGCCGGCTGGCCGGGCACCCGGGCCTCGCTCTGGCAGCAGGCGGGCCGGGCGGGCCGGGACGGCAGGGACGCGCTCGTCGTACTGATCGCCAGGGACGATCCTCTGGACACCTACCTGGTGCACCACCCCGATGCGCTGTTCGGCCGGCCCGTGGAGGCGATCGTCCTCGATCCGGACAATCCGTACGTGCTGGGCCCTCACCTCTGCGCCGCGGCCGCCGAGATCCCGCTTTCCGAGGACGATCTGGCCGTCTTCGGCGACACCACCTCGGCCGTCCTCGACGACCTGGTCGCCCGGAATCTGCTCAGGAAGCGCCCGGCTGGATGGTTCTGGACCCGGCGTGAACGCGCCACCGACCTCGCCGACATCCGCGGCGGTGGAGGTGCCCCCATCCAGGTCGTGGAGTCGTCGACCGGCCGCCTCCTGGGCAGTGTGGACGAGCCGTCCGCCCACACCGCGGTGCACACCGGCGCGGTCTACCTCCACCAGGGCGAGACCTTCATCGTGGAACTCCTCGACCTGGAGGCCGGGGTCGCCCTCGTCTCCAGCGCGAGCCCCGACTACACCACGTTCGCCCGGGACATCACCGACATCTCCATCCTCGGCACCCGACGCTCCCACCCTCTCGGCCCGGGCACGCTGCACTTCGGCGAGGTGGAGGTGACCCGGCAGGTCGTCTCGTACCTCAAAAGACGCCTCCAGTCGGGCGAGATGCTCGGCGACGAGCCCCTCGACCTGCCACCTCGCACCCTTCGCACCCGTGCGGTCTGGTGGACGCTCCCCGCGTCCGCGCTCGCCCCGCTCGCCGAGGCCGGCATCGACCTCGGCGGAGCCGCCCACGCCGCCGAGCACGCCTCGATCGGGCTGCTGCCCCTGTTCGCCACCTGCGACCGCTGGGACATCGGCGGCGTCTCCACCGAACTTCACGCCGACACGGGCCTGCTCACGGTCTTCGTGTACGACGGCCACGAGGGCGGAGCGGGCTTCGCGGAACGCGGCTACGCCCGGGCGACGGACTGGCTGACGGCGACACGCGAAGCCATCACCTCCTGCGAATGTGAACGTGGCTGCCCCTCCTGCATCCAGTCGCCGAAGTGCGGCAACGGCAACGAACCCTTGGACAAACGAGGCGCGATCCGCCTCCTCGACACCCTGCTGTCCGAATAGACCGGTCGGTGCAGAGACTCCTTCACGGCGACCCCTCATCGCGCTCTCACAACCACACGGCTCGCGGAAGCCCGATCGTGGTACGGCCTGTGGGTGCATCTGGGGTGGTTGCCGACCTGTGAATCGGATCTGCGGTTACCCGGTGTTACTGACAGCGGCACCCGCAGGCCGACAGAGCCGAGCACACCCCTGACGCGCGTCCCCCAGTTACGCCACACGACTCAATTGGCGTTAACTGTCGCCACCTCTGTGTCTGCGACCAGCGAAAACACGTTCGTTCTCATCGTCGTCGGCGGCCCAGAAATCCGCTGATCCCGACTGGGGGCGTTCCCAGAACCCGCTGTCCTCCATGGCTCTGGGCGACGGGGGAAGGTAGTCGTCCCAGTGTTCTTCGATACGGACGGCGGGCGGGTTGATGGAGGCCGAGCCCTCGGCAACGTCCGTCACGGCCGAACTGGGCAGCGCGATCCGCTTGGGCCCCTGCCGGGCGCCATCCGTGTCGCGAACGCCCCAATCGTCGTCCACCTCGATCTGGACCGAGATCTCCTTGCGCGCCGGCTCAGAAGTGGGGAACGCGGCGGGCTTTTCCCCGAGCGCGTCCTTCGACGGCTGCTGGTGTTCCTTGGGCTGCTCTGTTCGGGATTTCTCGGGTACGCGCGTCTTCGCCACGGCCAGGATCACCGTGGGCCGCCGCCGGAGCGGCACCGCGGCAGACGGCGGGACGGTGTCATCGCCCAGTGAGCCCTGCGGGCCGTGCGCGACGTACGAGCCATGCGCGCCATGTGAGCCATGCACACCGCCTGCGGCCGAGGCTTGGCCAGCACGTGTGGCCGCCCCGGCAGGCACCGACGTGGCACCGGACGCCGCCCCTGCCCCCGCAAGGGCTCGCCGCCGCGCCCACGCGCCCGCGTGCGCGCCGAGCAGCAGCAGAAGGAGACCGACAGCCACATAGAAGCCGTACTGTCCGATGTTCCCCAGCGGCGACGCGCTTGACTGGGCTCTCACGTCGCCGGCGGTCACGGGCTCGGTGTCCGTGCCGTCCCTACCTCCGGACGGGACGAGACCGCCCGAATCGTCGTCGGCTGTCGGGATGGGCAGGTTTCCGTCAACGTCGGTGTCGGGAATGTCGGGCAGCTTGGTGGTTGTGGGCTTACGGGACGGCTGGTCCGCCGGCAGTGCCTGTCTCTTGGCGGGCAGGGTCGGCAGCGCGTCGACGTTCTTGGCATCTCGGTTCTTCGGCGTCTTCGTGGTGGTCTTCTTCGGCTTGGCGGTGGGCTTGGCGGGGATGGCGAGGTAGGCGGCGCCCGACGGATCCGACCCGATCGAGCCCCCTTCTCCATCACCCCTGAAAGCCTTGACGGTGAACCCCACCCGCTGCCCTTCCGCCTTGGCGGGCACCGCGAGCGCCGCCCTGCAGGAGGTGCCCTCGCAGGCACCGTCGGCGGGCAGCCTCCCGACGATGCCCGTCAGCGTGTTGGAGACCTCGTAGGACTGCAGATCGGGCTCGGCCCCCTTGGGCCAGGTGACGAGGACCTTGTCGGTGCCCTGCCGGGCCACGTTCGGGTTGCCGGGAGTCTGGGCGGGCCTGCGCAGCTTGAAGGTGCTGGTGGCGTACACCCTCCCGGTGAGTTCTCCCTTGAGGGTCACCGTGAAGGGGCCATTGGGGGCGGCCCCGGCGTCGAACGTGCCGGAGAGCGTCTGGTTGGCACCGCCTCCGGCGACCTTCTGGCTGGGGGTGGACGGGCCTTCGACGTACAGGCCCATGCTGAGCTGGATCATTCCCGTACTGGCGGAAACAGTGACCGTCGAGCCGGAGACCACCTGACCGTCGGCGGGCGAGGTGATCTGCCCGGACGTGTCGGCCTGCCAGGCCGCGGAGGCGGCCCGCGCGGACCCGCCCAGCGCGACGGACAACACCACGATCGCTCCCGCGGCCACCACTTTGCCGACTACCGTCACGACGCTTCCCTCCATCGAGAGCCTCGCGTCGCCCGACCGCCCTTGGGGGCGTTCACGCGACGACCGGAAGTGCAGTCCGCCCGGCCGATACGGTCACCGACCGCCCCCGGACCGCACCCTAGCGACTTCGTCAGAGCTGTCACAGACGCCCTGCCGCATATGGCATGAACCGAGGGTAAGCGGGACCTTACGGGAAATGCTCAACTCTTGGACACTGCGTCTAAGAAGTCGTAACGGGATCGCGACATTGCACCCTGTAAGCCACACTCACCACTTTCGACAACGCTCACCCATTTGTTCACTCACGCACATTTGTGCAAATAGCAAGAATCAGGACTCATCATCTAAGTCAGGGCAGGTCATCCCCATCAGTTACGTCGGAGAGCCAGCCGGGGGCCACCGTCGCGGGGCCCGCACGGGATCTCCCGGTCAGGGTGCGGGTGCCGGCGATCGGCAGGGAGATCGACATCGTGGTCCAGACGTCGGCGACCTCGTCCCGGATCTCGCAGCGGGTCAGTTTCGCACCGTTCCGTGCAGCGATGGCCGACGCCCGCAAGCAGGCGCCCTCCGGGTCGGTCAACGCCATCTCGGCCGCCGCCAGCGCGCTGAGGTCGGCGGCGCCGCCGACCCGGTGGCCGGCCACGCGTACGGAGCCCACAGCGGCCAGCGCCGTGGCGACGGCCATCAGGAGACCCATGAGGGCGACACCCCACAGCGTGGCGGAGCCGCGTTCCTTGTCGCGCTTCAACTTCTCCTCCTCGGCGATGGCCGGTCTCATGCCGGCATGGCTCTGCTCAGGGGACTGACAGGCGTGGTTCGGTGTCGGCCGTGGCCGTGGCGGACACCTGGACGGCGGGCAGCGACCCGCCCCACGCCGGGCGCACCTCGACGGTGATCTGCACCTTGGTCAGATCGACGTCACGGGACACCGTGATCCGCGCGTCGGCATGGGTGGCCGACCGGGCGCGGTCGCGGACCTGGCTCAATGGTTCGCCCCTGGCCGCCGCCCTGGCGGCCGCGCGTGCAGCGTCCACGCATTCGAGCTGGACGCCGACGGCTTGGACGGCCCACAGCGCGGCAGCCAGGACGACCATGAGAGCGGGCAACATCGCGGCGGTCTCGGCCGTCACCGAGCCCCGCGATGCCGACCGTCTCCCGCCCACAGTGATCCGCCCGAGGCGGCGGCTCATTTGCCGGTCGTCTTGAGTGCCCGGTCGATGAGGGAGGACAACATCTCCTGCACTTCAGGACTGCTCACGACCTTGAACAGGAGCGCGGCGAAGGCGCAGGCCGCAATGGTGCCCACCGCGTATTCGGCCGTGGACATTCCTCGTTCGCGGTTGGCCAGTGCGTAGTGAAGCCATCGGTTGGATCGCCACCACGAGCCCGCTCCGGCGCCTTCCCCGCCGGAGGTGGCCGGCGAGTCACCCGGTGCGGTGTCGGCGGGCCTCGGCTGGGTGTCCGAAGGGGCGTTGACGGGCGTCGGCGGGGTGTTCGGGTCCATACCTGCGGGCACCGGTGAGGTGTCCACCTTCGTGCCTGCGGTCGGCGTCGGAGCGGTCGGCGTCGGAGCGGTCGGCGTCGGAGCGGTCGGCGTTGGAGCGGTCGGCGTTGGTGGGCTGGTCGGCGTGGGGACGGCGGTGTGGCTGGTCAGAGGTGTGTCGGTGGCCGGGGTGCTGCAGGCCGGGTGGGCTCCCGGCGGCGTGTGGGGGCGTGGCGCGGTCGTGGCCGGGCTGAGGGTGGAACCTTGCATCGGGCCTCCAGGTGTCGGAGCCGGGGTCTTGTCCGGCGGGAGTCCAAGGGTCGCCGAAAGGGCTCTGCGGTCAGTGGACCGAGCGCGGTTCTGTGGATAAGGGCCGCTTTGAGGTTGACCTGTGGACAACTGGTTCTGCGTAGGGCGCGGTAGGTGGGAGATGCCCGACCTCGTTGATGAACGACGCCCGTGTTGAACGCGTCTCAGACGACATGAGCGATTGCAGGCGCGCACCCGAAACGTGGTGGTTTCCGGCGACGAGCGCAGGACCACCCAGCGGCACCTCGACTGGGAGGGATGTTTCAACGTTCGCGATCTCGGCGGCATCCCGGTGGCCGGTGGCGGCGTGATCCGGCCGGGCGCGATCGTTCGTTCGGACAACCCCGAGAGACTGACGGCGGCCGGCTGGTCGGCGCTCGTGCAGTATGGCGTCCGGACCGTGGTCGACCTGCGGAACGACGACGAGCTTCAGGCAGGCCCGCCGAACCGGCCCGCATGCGTGACCACCGTGCACGTGCCGCTGGACGACGTGGCCGACACGGCGTTCTGTACCTGTCTGCGGGAGAACGAGCTGGACGGGACGCCGCTCTACTACCGGCCGTTCCTCGACCGGAAGGCGCGGCACCGCCGCCGTCACCGCCGTCGCGCGTGCGCAGCCTTGAGGGGTGCTGGTCCATTGCGGGCTCGGCAGGGATCGTACGGGCCTCGTCGTCATGCTGCTGCTGGCGCTCGCAGGAGCCGGCTCGGACGACATCGCCGCAGACTATGAGCTCAGTACGGCCCGTTTGCCCGCGTTGTTCGCCGCTGTGGGGATCGACGACCAGACGGAGGTCATACGGAACATTCTGGCCAGGAAGAACACCACCGCCCGAGACGCCATGATCAGCGTGCTGGAAGACGTCGACGTCGAGGCTCGCCTTCGGGCGGCCGGCCTCGGTGAAGACGACGTCGCCGCACTACGCGACCGGCTCGTCCAGCCGGAGTGAGCACCCGCCTCTGGCCGGGAACACGAACCCCCAAGTCGCACGTCGGAGGGCGTACGGGGCGGTGTGACGCGGCACGCGCCCGCCACCGGGCGAGCGACCCTGGTCGACACGCGCCCGTACCTTCTCCCACGGCACAGAACCACCGGCGCGGCGAGCCGTCGTCGCGTCCGGCTCACCCGGTGGGACGGGCGGAGCCCACCATGAGCGCCTTTGGTTCGCCTCATCGCCCGGTCAGGTGAGCTCGGCGAGCCGTCGTTGGAGGAGACGTCGTTCGGCGCAGTTGTGGGCAAGCGTGAGTGCGCGTTCGTAGGCGGTGCGGGCTTCCAGGATGTGGCCGGCGCGCCGGAGAAGTTCGCCCCGCGCGGCGTGCAGGTAGTGGAAATCCTCGAGGGCGATTCGGTCGATGAGTGCCAGTCCTGCTTCGGGGCCATGGGTCTCGGCGATGGCGATGGCGCGGTTCAGTTCGACGACCGGGGAGGCGGTGAGCCGAGCGAGTTCGCCGTACAACGCGGCGATCTGTGGCCAGTCGGTGGGTTGCTCGGTGTGCAGCGACGCGATCGCCGCCTGGATCACGTACGGGCCGCGGCCGTGGAGTGTCAGCGCACGCGCGAGCAGACCCCGCCCCTCGTCGATCTGGGCGCGGTCCCAGAGGGAGCGGTCCTGTTCGGCGAGGAGTACGAGGTCGCCACCCGAGAAGCGCGCCCTGCGGCGGGAGTCGTGCAACAACATGACTGCCAGCAGTCCATGCGCTTCCGGTTCGCCGGGCAACAGCTCGACCAGCGCGCGACCGAGCCAGATGGCCTCGCCGGCGAGGTCGCCGCGGCCGCTGTAACCCTCGTTGAAGATCAGGTAGATGACCGCGAGCACGGTCGCCAGCCGCTCAGGCAACAGGTGATCGGCGGGAACACGGAACGGGATGCCGGAAGCCTTGATCTTCCGTTTCGCCCGTACCAATCGCTGCGCCATCGTCGCCTTGGGCACCAGCAACGCGCGGGCGATCTCATCGGTGCGCAGGCCGCCGAGCGTCCGCAGGATCAGAGCCACCTGCGCCGCCATGGACAGCGCGGGATGGCAGCACGTGAAAATGAGCTTGAGCCGCTCGTCCACGAACCCGTCGTCGGCCACCTGCTCCCCTTGGTCGTCTCGTGCCGGCTCGGCCGCGAGCAGGCGGGTTCTGTCGGCCAGTGTCCGGTTGCGGCGGATGCGGTTGAGCGCCCGGTTGCGCGCGGTCGTCACCAGCCAGGCGCCCGGGTTGGCCGGGACGCCATCACGCGGCCACCGTGCGGCGGCGATGGCGAACGCCTCCTGCGCGGCCTCCTCGGCGAGGTCGAAGTCGCCGAGGAGGCCGATCATCCGGGCGAGAACGCGCCCCCACTGCTCGCGAAAGACTCGTTCGAGCACGTCGGTCACTTCAGCGGGCGCACCTCCACCGCGCCGCCCAGCCGTGCCGCCGGGATCCGCGCGGCCAGCGCGATCGCCGCATCGAGGTCGTCGGCCTCGTAGAACAGGTAGCCGCCAAGCGACTCCTTCATCTCCACGAACGGGCCGTCCGTCGTCAACGTCCTGCCGCCCTCGACCCGCACGGTGGTTGCCAGAGCGGGCTCTTCCAGCCACTCCCCTGGGGTCACCCCGGGCGTCCGGCTGACCGCCTCGTAGTCGGCGGCGACCTCCTTCTGCTCGTCCTCCGTCAGTTGGTCCCACGGCATGTCGCCGTGGTTGATCAGCAGCATGTATTTCACCGGAACCCTCCTCGTCGTCGGAACGGTCGTCTAAAGGACAATCGGGCAGCCGCGACATCGACACCGCGACGGAAAATCTTCCCGGATTCACGATGTCGGCCGGGGTCATCGCGTGGACCTGGTGGGTCTGTCTTACCAGGATTCGGCGTGAGGCGAAGGTCGCGGAAGGCAGGACGGAGCTTCGTGGACAGACGCGGTGCATCAGGTATGGCGAACGTGGCGGCGGCTCGGACATGACGGGAGATGTATGTCATGGAAGGACGATGGTGGACGCCAAGCCGACGACCACCGGGATGATGCCGAGCAGGACGAACGCCGGCAGGAAGCACAACCCCAGCGGCGCCACGGCCTTGACGCCGACCTGCCTGGCCGAGGCGACGGATCCGGCCCTGGCGGCCTCCCGGGCGTCGTCGGCCAGGCGGGTCAGGACATCGGCCACCGGCGCGCCGCTTTGAGCCGCCCGGCCCATCGCCCGGCAGAGCCCGCCCATCGCGTGGTCTCCGGCGAGGGCCGCCCACGTGGTTTCCGGGTCGGCGCCCAGGCGCAGCCGGCTGCTCACCCAGCCCAGCCTCCGGCCGAGCGGGCCGCCGATCGTACGGCCTGCGATCTCGGTGGCCGCGCTCACCGGGCGGCCGGCGAGCAGGCACGCGGTCATCAGGTCGGCGGCGAAAGGCAGGTCGGCGGCCATTCGCTCGCGGTCTTGCCGCGCCTGCTGCGGCTCTTGCCTGTGCAGGAACACCGCGACCGCGGCGACGGTCAGCACGCCAGCGACGATTCCAGTGGCTCCGACCCCGAACAGGAGGGTGGCCATCAACCCCGCGCAGGTGGCGGTGACGGCGGTCCTGCGGGTCATCCGTTTCGGGGGCTCGTGGGAGGGGTCGAGCCAGGCCGGCGCGTCTTCGGCCTGGCTGCAGGGAAGCTCGTCGGGAGGGCGTAGCCGGGCCAGGCGCCCGGCCGGGGTCATCGGGGAGAGCCACAACCACGCGGCCAGGCCGGCGGACAGGGCGGACAGCAGCGGAAACATCGGTGAGATCCGTTCGGTCGTGTACGAGCGAGGATGACGTCAGGACTCAGCCCGGGGCCTGCCCGAGAGCGCAGCGGGGCTCAGCTCTGTGCCCGGGCGGCCATGCGGTTGGTCCACCACAGGCCGCACGCGTCGAGGGCTACCCCCGCCACCAGGCACATCAGGCCCGGCAGGCTGCCGAGCAGGAAGGTGAGGGGGCGCATGCCGAGGGCCGCCGCCATGAGGAGGCCGAGGGCCGGGAGCGCGGCCAGCATCTTCGCCGTCGTGCGAGGCCCGGCCAGTTGCGCGGCGACGTCCTGACGGTGGGCCTGTGCCGCGCGTAACGTGCTCGCCACCCGATCGACCAGGGCGGACAGGCCGGCGCCCACGGTGACGCCGACCTCCCAGCAGGCGGCAAGCCGGCGCAGGCCCTCGCCTCCTTGCGGCGGGGCCGCGGCGATCAGTGCCGCGGGGACGTCGCCGCCGTCTCGCGCCGCGGCCACGACCGGGCGCAGGGTCTCTGGGTCGGGGAAGTCGACCGATGCCAGGGCCCTGGTCAGGGCCTCTCCGGGGGTGCGGCCGGCGGACAGCTCGGCCGACAGGGCCTGGCACAGCTCGATGGACGCGCTGCGCCAGGCGTCGGCGCGCCGGGCCGGGTGAGTACGGGGCAGCAGCCGGCCGAGCGAGCGCCACCGCGGCCCGACCGGGCCCCCGGTCAGCCTGCTCAGGCGGGTCGTGGCGAGGTCCGGGCCGGTCCACATCCACACGGCGCACGCCGTGCACACAGCGGCGGCGATCAGCGCGCTGCTCATGTCAGAGCCCTCCGGGCCAGGGCCTCGTGGCCGGGGCCGACGTGGGTGTGGCCGTCGGCGTCGAAGGCCAGGGCGGGGATCGACTCGACGAGGCCGGTCGGGGTCCTGGTGAGCAGGCAGATCTCGGCGATGCGCCGGCGCCCGTCGGGGCGGTCGCGGGTCAGGTGTATGACCGCGTCGAGCGCGGCGGCCAGCTGACTGTGCACGGCCTCCCTGCTCAGGCCCGCCGCGCACCCCAGCGCCTCGATCCGGGGCGGCACGTCGGCCGCGGTGTTGGCGTGCAGGGTGCCGCAGCCGCCTTCGTGCCCCGTGTTCAAGGCCGCCAGCAGATCCACGACCTCCGCTCCTCGTACTTCACCGACCACCAAACGGTCGGGGCGCATCCGCAGCGCCTGACGCACGAGGTCGCGCAGGCCCACGCCGCCCGCGCCCTCCAGGTTGGCCGGGCGGGTCTCCAGGCGGACAACGTGCGGGTGGACCGGACGCAGCTCGGCCGAGTCCTCCACCAGCAGCAGGCGCTCCCCAGGGTCGGCCAAGGAGAGCAGGCCGCTGAGCAGGGTGGTTTTTCCTGTGCCGGTGCCGCCGGTCACGAGGAAGGCGAGCCTGGCGGTCACCATGGCGGACAACACCGGGATGGCGGGTGGGGTGATGGTGCCGGCTGCGACGAGGTCGGACAGGGTGAACGTGCGCCGGGGCGGCAGGCGTAGGGAGATGCAGGTGCCGCCGGACGCCACGGGAGGCAGCACCGCGTGGAGGCGTACGCCGCCCGCGAGCCGGGCGTCGACGTGGGGGCACGCGTCGTCGAGGCGCCTGCCGGCGGCGGCCGCGAGGCGCTGGGCCAACCGGCGTACGGCCCCGTCGTCTGCGAACGCGACCGACGTGCGGCGCAGGCCGCCTCCCTCGTCGATCCACACCTCCCGTGGGCCGTTGACCAGGACGTCGGTCACCTCGGGGCGTGCCAGGAGCGGCTCCAGCGGGCCCGCGCCTATCAGGTCGGCGCAGAGCGCTCTGGCCACCGCGAGGATCTCCGCGTCGCCGTAGACGGACTTCTCCGCACGGAGCGCCACCGCCACCTGGGCGGCGCTGGGCTCGGCCCCCGTGCGGGCCAGGCGTACGCGCACCGCCTCCACCAGCTCGGGCGAGACCGCGGACGTCATGCTGCCGGAACGAGATCGCGGAGCAGCGAGGAGCACAGGGCGCCGAGCACGGTGCGGGGCCCCAGCCTGGGCAGCTCCCCCCGGTTGAGCGTGGCGGTGAGGCGGGGCTGGTCGGGCAGGGTGCCGGCGGCGGGGATGCCGAGCGAGCCGGTGGCGATGTCGTCGTCCAGAACTCCCGGGCGGAGGACCGCGCGCAGATCGGAGGTGTGCTTGCGGGCCTCGCCCAGCACCTGACCCGCCGACAGGATGCCGCGCACGTCGGCCGTTGCCACGACCAGGGTGGTCTTCGCCCTGGTGAGGGCTTCGATCGCGGCGGGGTCGAGGTGACGGGGAAGGTCGGCGACGATCAGGTCGAAGCCGCGCCTGCCCGCCTCGAGCACCGAGCGCATGGCCTGAGCCGGGATCGCCCCCACCTCGCCCCTGTGGAAGGAGAGGACCGCCAGGTCGCCGAACGACGGCAGCGCGGCCTGCAGCGCGCTGGAGCTGATGCGGCCCTCCCTGGCCACCAGGTCTCCCCAGCGTGCGCCCGGTGCTTCTTCGTGGCCGAGCAGCGCGTCGATGCCGCCACCCAGCGGGTCGGCGTCGACCAGCAGTGTGCGGAGGTGGTCGCCCGAGGCGCGCAGGGCCAGGCAGGCCGACAACACGCTGGCGCCCGCTCCGCCGCGCCCGCCGAGCACGCAGATCAACGCACCGGAACGGGGGTCGGGCTCCATGGCGTCGGCCAGCCGCTCCACCAGGTGCCGCTCGTCGCCCGGCAGGGTCACGACGGACTGGGCGCCCACGGTGACGCATTTGCGCCAGGTATCGGGGTCGTCCGGATCTCGTGTCACGAGCAGGATCTGGTCTCGGGCCGGGGGTGAGGCCGCGGCCACCGCGTCCGCCTGGTCGGCGCCCACCACGATCAGCGGAGCGAGGTTCCAGTAAGGGCGGGCGTGCGCGGGGACATGGGCCACGTCGAGCTGGGCGCCGGCCGCGGCCGCGATGCGGACCAGGTCGTCGAGCAGAGCGTGGTCTTCGGTGATGACCAGGGGACGGTGCATCTGGGCCTCCTGCGTGGGTTGGATGCCCACCTTGCTGGAGGCGGCGCGGGCGGCGGCGGGGCGAACGGGATTCTGTGGATGAGGGCGTCGGGAGCCAGGAAGGCTGTGGACGGCGAACATCGCGGGCTTCGCGTCTGGCACGGGTCGATGGCGGAGCGCCCAGTGATGGCGAAGCACCCGGTGATGGCGGGAGTACGGCGCAGGTCTCGGCGTGGTGGCGCGGGACGGCGGCTTGGTGCGGGGTCCCGGCGGCGCGGGTCCTGGCCGGGCGTGGCGGGAAAAGGGGCGACCCCCGCCGGGGGGGAGAGCGGGGGTCGCCTGATCGGTCCGGCTCCGGGGGGGTAGAGCCGGTCCCGTTTCAGAAGAAAGCTTTCATCACTTCACCAGCACCTGGCAAGACGCTCGCAAACCCATCGCGTGCACGGTCTCCCCAGTTTCTGGCGATACCACCGTATGCTGCCCGATCGACTCGAGTTTCGTCGAGGAGCAATCCTGCATTTTCGCCAAGTTTCTTCGCTGCGACATAACGATCACATAAAGACAATCACTCTGCGTGATCATCACGACTCGGTAACCGGACCGGCGCGCGACACCCGGGCCACGCCCATCGCCGGGTAAAGGTCTTGGCCGGAGGGGTTCCCATCAGGGCGCATCCGTCGTAGAAAGGGTGTACGGACCACTTGTCCGGGTGCATCAGCCGGGCACCCACGTGCGAGCAGCCGCGGGAGGCGCGTCGTGACGGGCTTGACCCGCTCCGACGGATACAGGTGCACGCTTGGTAACCCGGTGTGATGCACCGGCGGCGGCGTCTCTTGACGGAGACGCCGTCAGCTATGTCGGTGACCTCACAACCACCCGCACGCGCAACCCTCAGCCCCTCCGCATGGCCTCGCAGATGGCCGTCGTCTCACGCGCCCCGAGGGTTACCGCGGAGGCACAGTGTTGTACCCACTGGCTCACGCCCTCCGGCGTGCCGCTCAGGTACGCCCGCAGCCCCTCGCCGTACGGCAGTTCCAGCCACCCCACCTCGACGGCCACCAAGGACTTGGGGTCGAGCCCGTACTCGACCAGCGTCAGCCGTTCGGCCGCACGTGCCACGACCCCGTCGGCCGTGCCGAAGGGCCGCAACACGGCCAGCTCCGCGTGGACCACGGCGGCCAGCACGATCGCCGGCGCGTCCGACGGCCGTTGCAGCAGGCCGAGCAGGGCCTCCATGCGGCGGGCCGTCTCCCCCGCGCCGGGCGCCTCGCCGAGGCCCAACGGGTCGGGGACGGTGTCGAACGTACGCGGCCGGCCGAGAGCGGCTTCGGACGCGAGGCCGGCGGCCGCCACGGTGTGCAGCCGCGCCAGCACCTGCCGGGGCGCCTTGCGCCAGGTCGGGCCCATGCGCCCCAGTTCCGCGGAGGCGCGCAACGCCCCTTGGACCGCGGGGTCGCGCACCTCGTCACGGCGCAGGGCGTCGAGGGACACGTCCACGCCTTCGAGAGCGGCCGACGCGCGCGCCCCGCGCAGCGACGACTCCGCGGACACGGCGGGACTGGCCCGGCGCAGGACGCGGTGGCGGTAGAGCCGGTCGACGGCGTCGCGGGCCTCGTCGACCGCCTCGGAGACGCCGGGGAACCGCGCGATGACGGTCAAGGGGTCACTCACGGAACCCGACCCTACCTGCGGGTAACGCACCCGGCGTGGTGACCCAGCGTGCGCGCTGCCGGACGGCATGGCGACCGTACGGAGAGAAAACACGGCGCCAGGGGGCCCATAAACCCCCAAACCACCCCCATCGCAGCTCAGCAATCTCGCGAGCGCGTATTCTTCGGATTTCAGGATGACAACGTTTCAATAGCGTTTGTCATGCATGTTGATAAGGAGAAGTGTCCTCGGAGCCGTACGGTACAGACCTGTCTAGACCTCTTGTGTACGGAGGTCGCGAGCTGGTGAAGTGGGACACGACCTATCCAATCTGGCCATAGAAGGAGCACGAGGTGGCCCCGGAGACCCCTGGTAACGAAACCCAGGCGCTGTCCAACCTGCTGCAGGAGAACCGCCGGTTCGCCCCTCCGGCTGACCTGGGGGCGGCCGCGAACGTGACCGCCGCCGCATATGACGAGGCCGCCGCCGACCGCCTCGCCTTCTGGGAGGGCATAGCCGAGCGGCTGGCCTGGGCCAAGAGGTGGGACAAGACGCTCGAATGGAACGCGCCGTTCGCCAAGTGGTTCGTCGGCGGCGAGCTCAACGTCGCCTACAACTGCGTCGACCGGCACGTCGAAGAGGGACGCGGCGACAGGATCGCCTACTACTGGGAGGGCGAGCCCGAGGGCGACACCCGCACCCTCACCTACAACGACCTGAAGGCCGAGGTCAGCAAGGCGGCCAACGCCCTGCACGAGCTCGGGGTGCGCAAGGGCGACCGGGTGGCCGTCTACATGCCGATGATCCCCGAGCTGCCGATCGCGATGCTGGCCTGCGCCCGCATCGGGGCCGTGCACTCGGTCGTGTTCGGCGGGTTCTCGGCCAGCGCGCTCAAAAGTCGCATCGACGACGCCGACGCCAAGCTGGTCATCACCGCCGACGGCGGCTACCGCCGCGGCAAGCCGAGCGCGCTCAAGCCGATCGTGGACGAGGCCGTCGCCCAGTGCCCGCAGGTCGAGAACGTCCTCGTCGTACGCCGCACCGGTCAGGACGTCGCCGTCACCGACAAGGACCTGTGGTGGCACGACGTGGTCGACCGCCAGAGCGACCAGCACACCGCCGAGCCCCACGGCGCCGAAGACCCGCTGTACATCCTCTACACCAGCGGCACCACGGGTAAGCCCAAGGGCATTCTGCACACCTCGGGCGGCTATCTGACCCAGACCGCCTGGACACACCACGCGGTCTTCGACCTCAAGCCCGAGACCGACATCTACTGGTGCACGGCCGACATCGGTTGGGTGACCGGCCACAGCTACATCGTGTACGGCCCCCTCGCCAACGGCGCCACCAGCGTCATCTACGAGGGCACGCCCGACACCCCGCACCGCGGCCGGTTCTGGGAGATCGTGCAGAAGTACAAGGTCACGCTCCTCTACACGGCGCCCACGGCGATCAGGACGTTCATGAAGTGGGGCGACGACATCCCCGCCAAGTACGACATGTCCAGCCTGCGCGTCCTGGGCTCCGTCGGTGAGCCGATCAACCCCGAGGCGTACGTCTGGTACCGCGAGAACATCGGCCACAGCCGCTGCCCCGTCGTCGACACCTGGTGGCAGACGGAGACCGGCGCCATCATGATCAGCCCGCTGCCCGGTGTGACCTCGGCCAAGCCGGGTGCCGCGATGCGCCCGCTGCCCGGCGTGGTCGCCGACGTGGTCGACGACCAGGGCAACAGCGTCCCCAACGGAGGCGGCGGCTTCCTCGTCGTACGCGAGCCGTGGCCGGCGATGCTGCGGACGATCTGGGGCGACGACCAGCGCTACATCGACACCTACTGGAGCCGTTTCGAGGGAATGTACTTCCCCGGCGACGGCGCCAAGAAGGACGAGGACGGCGACCTGTGGCTGCTCGGCCGCGTGGACGACGTCATGCTGATCTCCGGCCACAACATCTCCACCACGGAGGTGGAGAGCGCCCTGGTCAGCCATCCGAAGGTGGCCGAGGCGGCCGTGGTGGGCGCGACCGACCCGGTGACCGGCCAGGCCATCGTGTCGTTCGTGATCCTGCGCGGCGCCGCGGAGGAGAACGCCGACATCGCGGCCGACCTGCGCAACCACGTGGCCAAGACGCTCGGCCCGATCGCCAAGCCGCGTCAGATCCTGGTCGTACCCGAGCTGCCCAAGACCCGGTCCGGCAAGATCATGCGCCGTCTCCTGCGCGACGTGGCCGAGAACCGCAGCATCGGCGACGTCACCACGCTGGCCGACAGCACGGTGATGAACCTGATCCAGGAGAAGCTCCCCTCCGCGAAGTCGGAGGACTGACGGAGTAACGGCAGGGGGCGCATGTTTCCATCGCGGAAGCATGCGCCCCCTGCGTACGCCCAGGCGGCACAAGCGTTATCTTGGCTGATCGGGTAGTTCTGGGAGTGCAGGCGAGGCTCGCCCCCCAGCGCATCGCTGGACGATGTTGACACGGCCACCAGGCCTCGATAGGAGACGTTCATGCCGCAGACTCCCGAGGAAGAATCCCTGGGCTCGCTGATCGCCACGGCGAGCGATCACATCTCCAAGCTCGTCCGCTCGGAGATCCAGCTGGCCAAGGCGGAGTTCAGGTTCGACGCCAAGCGGGTCGGCACGGCGGGCGGCCTGTTCGCCGCCGCCGCCTTCATGGCTCACCTGTGCCTGATCCTCGCCTCGTTCACGATCGCGTACGTGCTGGCGCAGTGGTTGCCGCAGTGGGCGGCGTTCCTCATCGTGACCGTGTTCTACCTGCTGGTCGCGGGTCTGCTGGTGTTCCTCGGGATCCGTCGGCTCAAGGGGCTGGCCGGGATGCGGCGCACCACCAGGTCCATCAAGGGACTGAAGGAGATCGCCACCCCGGAGGACCAGACGCTGCCCGCGCTCAAGACTGATCGCGAGCCGGTGACCCGTGATGGCGCCTGACGAGTCGATCGTACAGATCGAGGGGCCCTGGACGCACCGCTCGGTGCACGCGGGCGGCACCCGCTTCCACGTCGTGGAGGCGGGGCAGGGGCCTCTGGTGATGTTGCTGCACGGGTTCCCGCAGTTCTGGTGGACGTGGCGCAACCAACTGGAGGCGCTGCCCGCCGACGGATACCGGGCGGTCGCGGTCGATCTGCGCGGCTACGGCGGCAGCGACAAACCGCCGCGCGGCTACGACCTGCCGACGCTGGCGGCCGACGCGACGGGGCTGATCAGGGCGCTCGGCGAGACCGGGGCGATCGTCGTGGGGCACGACTGGGGCGGGCTGCTGGCCTGGACGATGGCCGTGCTGGAGCCGAAGTGCGTGCGCAGGCTCGTCACCGTGTCGGCCCCGCATCCGCTGCGGCTGCGCAGCGCCCTGGTGACCGACCCGTTCGGCCAGCTCAAGGCGAGCATCCAGGCACTCGGCTTCCAGCTCCCGCTGCTGCCCGAGCACCTGCTCACCCGCCGCGACGGGAGGCGTGTCGGCCGTTTCCTCGACCTTTGGTCGCGTCCCGGCTGGCCGGAGAAGGATACGGCGCGCACCTACCGGGAGGCGTTCCGCATCCCGACCGTGGCGCACTGCGCGCTGGAATATCACCGCTGGTTCGGCCGCTCCCAGCTCCGCCCCGACGGCCGGCGCTACGTCAGGGTCATGCGCACCGAGATCGAGGCGCCCACGTTGCAGGTGCACGGAGCGCTCGACCCGCGGGTGCTCCCGCGCACGGCGCAGGGTTCGAGCCGTCACGTGGCGGCCCCCTACCGGTGGCGGCTGCTCGAAGGAGCGGGGCACTTCCCCCACGAGGAGATTCCCGACGTGTTCAACCAGGAGCTGCTCGGCTGGCTGGCAGACCCGGAGCCCGACCGATGAGAGACCGCGACCCCGAGGGCCGGCCGCGCAGCGCAAGACCGCGCGACGCGTACGGCAGGCCGCTCCCCTACGGTTCGGCCGGCATGCCGAGAGTGCCCGACGACTACGCGCCCACCACCGAGCAGGCTCTGGAGGACGGCCGCCGGTTCCTGCGCGACGGCCTGCCGTTCAACGCCCACGAGGTGTTCGAGGGCCGCTGGAAGTGCGCGCCGGAGGACGAACGCGACCTGTGGCAGGGGCTCGCGCAGATCTGCGTCGGGCTCACACATCTGCAGCGCGGCAACGGGCGGGGCGCGGTGACGCTGCTCGGCCGCGGCGCCGCCAAGGCGCAGTCGTACGGCGGCGCCTATGACGCGGTCGGCAAGGCCGCCTCCAGCCTGCGCCAGGACAGCGACCCCGGTGAGGCCATCGCCCTGATCCTGGCCAGGCTGCCGGGCTGACCGGTCAGTCGCACTCCCGCGTGCTGGCGGGCACGGTGTCGTTGCGGCCCCTGGCGGCGTCGGGAGCGACCTCTTCGGCCGTCAGCACGTAGCCCGTCTCCTCCTCGTTGATCGCGGCGGCGAAGATCACGCCGTAGACGCGACCCTCGGGCGTGAGCAGCGGCCCGCCGGAGTTGCCCGGCAGCACCTGGCCGCGGATCGCGTAGACCTTGCGCGTGACCGTCCTCTCGCGGTAGATGTCGGGGCCCTCGGCGTCGAGCTGGCCGCCGATCCTGGCCGACACGGCGGTGAAGCCCTGGCCCTTGGGGAATCCGGCCACGATCGCGTCGTCGCCGCGCCCGCCGTCGCCGTCGAAGGCGAGCTGCGGCAGGTCGAGCCCGGGGACGTAGAGGATGGCGATGTCACGCCGCGGGTTGTAGCGCACGACCGTGGCCCTGTGCCGCCTGTTGGTCGAGTCGATGATCTGTAGGTCGCGCGTCACGCCGGCGACCACGTGGGCGTTGGTCATGATGCGACCGGGCGCGTAGACGAAGCCGGTGCCCTCGATGTGCTTGTTGCAGCTCTGCGCGTTGCCCTGCACCTTGACGATCGACCTGCGCGCCCTTTCGAGGCCTTCGGCGCCCTTCAGCACGCTCTGGTCGGGCGGCGGCACGTCGATGATCGTGCCGGCGCCGATGGCGTCGAAGACGGGCGGGAACTCCGAACGGTCGATGAACTTCTTGAACGGCGCCTGCCAGTTGCGCGCGGCCTGCGGGATGGCGTCGTCGACCGTGGTCAGCAGTGCGGAGTTCTTCACCTGGTCGACCAGCGGGGTGAACGCGGTGGAGACGATCAGCGACCCGATCAGCCAGGCGATGACCAGCACGGACAACGCGCTGGCGAACGTGCCGCCGACGGCGTCGGCCACCCTGGCGGGCTCCCACGTGACGTGGCTGCGCACGACGGCGCCGAGCGTCGACGAGGCGAACTGGCCGATGGTGGCGGCGAGGAAGACGATCACGATGGCGAGCAGCGCCTGAGGCGTGTCGCCGTCGACGACGGCCTTGGAGATGGGCGGCGCGATGAAGACGCCGAGCACGGCCCCGCCCACGAACCCCACGAAGCTCATCGCTCCGATGATGAACCCCTGCCGGTATCCCGAGATGCCGAAGGCGATCACGAGGCCGATCAGTATGAGGTCAAGCAGATCACCGCGCACGCTTCAAAGGTAGCCAGCGAGACGGTCAAATGTGCACGTGTTCCGCCAGGACGGTGTCACCCTGCGGACTATCTTGGGCCCTATGCCGCCGGCCGAGGTAACAGTGCGCGATCTCATCGAGGCAGCCCTGCACGACACCGATCCGGACGGCCCCCTGCGCTGGCACGTGATCTCCATGCTGCGCCAGCGGAGCGACCTGGAGTCGTTCATCGAGGCCCGCCGGTTGTGTGCCGGCGACACGGTCGCCGAGCGGCTGCTGGGCGTGGACATCATGGGCATGCTGCGGCCGTTCGTGGACCGGACGCTGCCGGTGCTGCGCTATCTGGCCGCCAGCGAGGACGACGCGATGGTGCTCTATTCGGTGCTGATCGCCTTCGGCCACCTGGCCGACCCGCGCTCGCTGCCGTCCGTGATCGACCTGGCCGGCCATGGAGACGCCAGAGTGAGGTACGGGGCCGCGTACGCGCTGCAGCACGTGCTCGGCGATCCGCCGGACCACGCCGGCCTGGAGACGCTGCGCACGCTGACCACCGACAGCGACGCCGACGTGGCCGGCTGGGCCTCACTCGGCGTGGCCCTGCGTACGGCGCTGAAGGGAAGCTAATCGCGCGCCGCCACCGGCAGGTCCTCCACCCGCGCGGTGTCCCACGGCCGGTCGAGCCCCGCCTCGCGCAGCACGGAGTCGAGCACCATCGCGGTGAACCCCCACACGAGCATCCCCCGCACCCGGAACGCCGGCCCGACCAGGCCACGCGGGTGGCGCAGCGTGACGCGGTTGCCGGGGTCGACCAGCTCGGCGATCGGCACCCGCTCGACGGACGCGACCTCGTCGGGTGAGGCGGCGTGCACCGCGGACGGCCGGTGCCACCAGGCGATCACGGGCGTGACCCGGTTGTCGCTGAAGCTCAGGTAGAGCTCGGGCATCGTGCCGAGCACGTGGATGCCGGCGGGGTCGACGCCGGTCTCCTCCTCGGCCTCGCGCAGCGCCGCCTCGACCGGCCCGGCGTCCTCGGGGTCGACGCCGCCGCCGGGGAACGCGGGCTGGCCCGGGTGCCTGCGCCCGTTGTCGCTGCGCTGGATGAGCAGCACGTCGGGCCCGAGCGGGCCTTCGCCGAACAACATGAGCACCGCCGCCTGCCGCCCGCCTTTCACGGGTGGCCGCAGGCTGCTGGGCACCCGGGTCCGCTGAGCCCGCGCCGCCAGTGTGTCGAGCCAGTCGGGCACTTGTGTCACACGGTCCTCCAACACGCCGGGGCCTCGATCACTTCCCCAGGGTCAGGAGAAGGGGCCGTTCCTGACCAGTTTCGCCGCCTCGGCGGCGGCTGTCGGGCCGGTGCCGTACGAGGGGCAGAGCGCGGCCAGCGGGCAGACTCCGCACGCGGGGCGCCGGGCGTGGCAGATGCGGCGGCCGTGCCAGATCACCCGGTGCGAGAAGATCGTCCATTCGCGCTTGGGCAGCAGCTCGCCCACGATGCGCTCGATCTTGACGGGGTCGGTCTCGTCGGTCCAGCCGAAGCGGCGCACCAGTCGCTGGAAGTGGGTGTCGACGGTGAGCCCCGGCACGCCGAACGCGTTGCCCAGCACCACGTTGGCCGTCTTGCGGCCCACGCCGGGAAGCTTGACGAGGTCTTCCAGCCGGCCGGGCACCTCGCCGCCGTGGCGCTCGCAGATCGCCTGGGCCATGCCGATGATGCTGTTGGTCTTGGCGCGGAAGAAGCCGGTCGAGCGGATGATCTCTTCCATCTCGGAACGGTCGGCGGCGGCGTAGTCCTCCACGGTCGGATACTTCGCGAACAGGACGGGGGTCACCATGTTGACTCGCTTGTCCGTGCACTGCGCGGACAGGATGGTCGCGACCAGCAGCTCCAGTGGGTTGGTGAAGTCGAGCTCGCAATGGGCGTCGGGATAGGTCTCCGCGAGGATGCGGTTCATCTTGCGCGCCCGCCGCACTCGTGCGAGCTGGGTCTCCGGCTTGCGCCCCGCCGCGTTCGTGGCCATGTCGCAAGAATAGAAGCTCCGGGGAACGGTTGGACCCGCGACCGCGGCACGCGGCCAGTTGACGGCCTGCTGTCGAACCCCCACTGGCGCGTCGGGTAACTTTCCTCCCGGATTCCGGCAAACCCGATCAGCGCGGGCAAGCCCGGAACACCCCGGCATTCCCATAACCTGTGTGTGCCGCCCGAAGTGGGGTGCGTCACAATGGCAGCAGAGGAGGCAGTGTGAACACCGAAGATGTGCTGGGCAAGGCCCCCCTGTTCGCCGCGCTGGACCGCGAGAGCGCCGCGGCGCTGCGCACCAGCATCACGGAGGTCCAGTTGCCCAAAGGGCAGACGCTCTTCCACGAGAACGAGACGGGCGACCGGCTCTACGTCGTGCTGGACGGCAAGATCAAACTGTCCCGCACGTCCCCGGACGGCCGGGAGAACCTGCTCAGCGTGCTGGGTCCGAGCGAGATGTTCGGTGAGCTGTCGCTGTTCGACCCGAGGCCGCGCACCGCCACGGCGACCGCGCTGACCGAGGTCCGCCTGGCCGGGCTCGGCCACGACGACCTGCGGCCCTGGCTCACCGGCCGGCCCGAGGTCGCCCTGCACCTGCTGCGCGCGCTCGCCCAGCGGCTGCGCCGCACCAACGACGTGCTGGCCGACCTGGTGTTCACCGACGTGCCGGGACGGGTCGCCAAGCAGCTGCTCGATCTGGCCGAGCGGTTCGGCATCAAGACCGACGACGGCGTCAGGGTGCACCACGACCTGACCCAGGAAGAGCTGGCCCAGCTCGTCGGCGCCTCCCGCGAGACGGTCAACAAGGCGCTGGCCGACTTCGCGCAGCGCGGCTGGCTGCGCATCGAGGCCAAGGCCGTGGTCATCCTCGACCTCGACCGGCTCTACAACCGGTCGAGATAGTCCAGCTGGGCCAGCACCGACATCTCCGCCACCGGCCAGAGCGACCGGTCGACGTCCGCGTACACGATCTTGACGATCTCGCGTGCCGTGCGCGCGCCCTGCTCGCGCGCCGCCCTGACCTGGTCGAGGCGCTCGCGCCGGTGCGCGATATAGCCGTCGAGCGCGCCGATCGGGTCGGGCAGCACCGGCCCGTGGCCGGGCAGCAGCGCCCGCGCCTCCAGGCTCTCCGCAGCCGCCCGCAGCCGGTCGAGGCTGCGGAGATAGTCGGCCAGTCCGCCGTCGCGGGCGACGATCGTGGTGCCCCTGCCGAGCACCGTGTCGCCGGTCAGCATCGCCCTGTCGGCCGGCAGCCAGAAACACAGCGAGTCGAACGAGTGGCCGGGCGTGCCGTACACATGGATCTCCAGCCCCGCCACGGTCACCACGTCGCCGTCGGCGAGGCCCTCGTCGCCCAGCCGGTGGCGCGGGTCGAGGGCGCGCACGGGCGCGTTCACCATCCGGGCGAAGCGCCTGGCTCCGCCGCTGTGGTCGAAATGGCCGTGGGTGAGCAGGATCTCGGTGACGCGGCGCTCGCCGAGATGGTGGCGTACGCGCTGCAGGTGTGACTCGTCCTCGGGCCCCGGATCGACGACCACCACCTCATCGCCCACGCCGATCACCCACGTGTTGGTGCCGTCGAGCGTCATGGCGGAGGGGTTGGGGGCGAGCAGGTTCTCCGCATGGTCCGTACGGGATCCGTCGGGTGTGCCGATCGGGATGTGCAGGCCGCTCACGGAGCCACCACCAGGCGCATCTCGCCCTCGATCTCGACCGCCTCGGGCATGATGCGCACGATCTCCCTGGACGTCGCCAGGACGTCGCCCACGCTGCCGCAGGCCGACAGCTCGGTGAGGGTACGGTGCGTGGGCGGCATGAGGAAGATCTCCCCCCTGCGCGCCCGCTCGACCGCCTCGGCCGGACGCTGCCACACGACCTGGTCGGCCTCCCCGCCCACGTCACGGGTGCGCTGGCCCTCGGGGAGCAGGGCGGCGAAGAAGCGTGTGTCGAAGCGTTTGTGCTCGATCTCCGGCGTGATCCAGTGCGCCCACGGTTTGAGCAGGTCGGAGCGGAGCACCAGGCCGCGCCTGGCGAGGAAGTCGGCGAAGGCCAGGCCCTTGTCGATCAGGGCGAGCCGATCGGCCTCCCAGTCGTCGCCGGTCGTGTCGGCGACCACGGAGCCGGGCCCCGGCCCCGCCAGCAGCACGCCCGACTCCTCGAACGTCTCGCGTACGGCCGCGCACACCAGCGCCCGCGCCAACCGCTCGCTCGCGTTGAACACCGCGCCCCACTCCGCCGGCGAGGGCCCGGCCCAGGCGACCGTCTGGTCGGCGTCGCGCTCGTCCACGGAGCCGCCGGGGAAGACGTACGCGCCCGCTGCGAAGGCCATCGTGGACTTGCGCCGGAGCAGATAGACCTCCGGGCCCT
Organism: Nonomuraea longispora; assembly: GCF_004348345.1. Classification (GTDB taxonomy): domain Bacteria; phylum Actinomycetota; class Actinomycetes; order Streptosporangiales; family Streptosporangiaceae; genus Nonomuraea; species Nonomuraea longispora. The sequence goes on along the minus strand of NZ_SMJZ01000104.1, from coordinate 6,222 downwards.
CACGCAGCAACACCACGGTGGCGGCGTCCCGCGCGGGCACCGGCTCGACCCGTCCGGCGAGGACGTCCCGCGCCCGCGCGGCGAGCTCGGCTGGAAGCGGAATTCCGGTCACCTGACCTCCTTAGAACATCACTCGGTCATGGTGACATATCCGGTTTCAGGCCACTTCGGCGATCAGCTCCACCTCCACGGGAGCGTCCAGCGGCAGCGCCGCCACGCCCACCGCGCTGCGGGCGTGCTTGCCCTGCTCCCCGAAGACCTCGGCGAGCAGGTCGCTCGCGCCGTTGGCCACCTGCGGCTGCGCGGTGAAGTCGGGCGCGCTGGCCACGAATACCACGGCCTTGACGATCCGCCGCACCCTGGACAGCTCGCCCAGCTCGGCCTTGAGCGCCGCGACGGCGTTGAGCGCGCAGACGCGGGCCTGCGCCTGCCCCTCCTCGACGCCGAGGTCGACGCCGAGCTTGCCGGTCTGGTGCAGCTTGCCCTCCACCATCGGCACCTGGCCCGAGGTGTAGACCAGGTCGCCGGTCCGAACGGTCGCCACGTAGGAGGCCACGGGGGCGACGGGCGGCGGCAGCGTCAGGCCCAGCTCTTCGATCTTCTGTTCAGGGGTCACTGCTTCTCCCGCTTGAAGTAGGCGACGAGCTGCTCGGGCGTGGCCCCCTGAAGGATCTGGACCAGCTCCCAGCCGTCGGCGCCGAAGTTGTCGAGGATCATCTTGGTGTTGTGGATCAACACCGGGGCCGTGAGATATTCCCATTTCTTCATGGCTGTCAGCGTCTCACAAGAACCATCGTCATCAGCTTCCACCGGCGCGGCGCCAGTGTGAGCAATCTCAAAGGGTGGTCGTCGGCTTTCGACAAGTGACCGTTCGGTAGCCTCGAATCGTGGACTCTCCGGACACGGACTGGGCCGGCGTGCGGCTGCACGTGGTCACCGGCAAGGGCGGCACCGGCAAAACGACCGTGGCCGCCTCGCTCGCCCTCGCACTCGCCTCCGGCGGCCGAAAGGTGCTGCTCGTGGAGGTGGAGGGCCGCCAGGGCATCGCGCAGATCTTCGATCTGCCGCCGCTGCCGTACGAAGAGCGCAAGATCGCGGTGGCGCCCTCGGGCGGCGACGTGTTCGCCCTGGCCATCGACCCCGAAGCGGCCATGCTCGAATACATGGAGATGTTCTACGGGATGCGCAGCGCGGGCCGGGCGCTGACCAAGATGGGCATCGTCGACTTCGCCACCACCGTGGCACCGGGTTTCCGCGACGTGCTCGTCACGGGCAAGACCACCGAGGCCGTACGCCGGCGGGGCAGGAACGGCCGCCGCATCTACGACGCCGTCGTCCTGGACGCCCCGCCGACCGGCCGCATCGCACGCTTCCTCAACGTCACCCACGAGGTGGCGGGCCTGGCCAAGGTCGGGCCCATCAAGAACCACTCCGAGCTGGTCAACAACGTGGTGAAGTCACCCGAGACCGCCGTGCACTTCGTCACGCTGCTGGAGGAGATGCCGGTCCAGGAGACACTCGACGGCATCGCCGAGCTGCGCGCCGCCGGCCTTCCCGCCGGCGGCATCTTCGTCAACATGGTCCGCGAGTCGCTGCTGCCCCAGGCCGCTCTTGACACGGCTGTCAAGGGCCGTTTCGACGCCGGGGAGCTCGTGCTCGGGCTCAAGGCCGCGGGCGTGGCCGACGGCGCCGAGGCCACGGCGATGGCCGAGGCGCTCGCCGAGGAGGTCGTCGAGCACGCCCACCGTACCGAGCTGGAGAGAGCCGAGCGCGAGACGCTGGCCGGGGCGGGCCTGAAGAGCTACGAGCTGCCGTTGCTGGCCGACGGCGTCGACCTGGCAGGCCTGTACGAGCTCGCGGAGACCATGCGCACCCAGGGAGCAGCGTGAAGAAGCCCGCCACCCTCGACGTCGACGCGATCCTCGACGACCAGGGCACCCGCATCATCGTCTGCTGCGGCGCCGGAGGCGTGGGCAAGACCACGACCGCGGCGGCGCTCGGGTTGCGAGCCGCCGAGCGCGGCAGGTGCGTGGTCGTGCTGACCGTCGACCCCGCGAGGCGCCTCGCCCAGTCGATGGGCCTGACCGAGCTCGACAACACGCCGCGCCTGGTCAGCTCCCCTGAGGGCGGCGGGCAGTTGTACGCCATGATGCTCGACATGAAGCGCACCTTCGACGAGATCATCGAGGCGCACGCCGACCCCGAGCGGGCCAGGCAGATCCTGTCGAACCCCTTCTACCAGTCCCTTTCGTCCAGCTTCTCCGGCACCCAGGAATACATGGCCATGGAGAAGCTGGGCCAGCTGCGCCGCTCCGACGAGTGGGACCTGATCATCGTCGACACGCCGCCCTCGCGGAACGCCCTCGACTTCCTCGACGCTCCCGAGCGGCTTGGGCGCTTCCTCGACGGCAGGTTCATCAGGCTGCTGACGGCCCCGGCCAAGGCCGGAGGGCGCAGCGCGTTCCGCCTGCTCAACGCCGGGTTCGGGTTGATGGCGGGCGCGATGACCAAGCTGCTCGGCGCCCAGGTGATCAAGGATCTGCAGACGTTCGTGTCCGCGCTCGACGCCGTGTTCGGCGGGTTCAGGCAGCGGGCCGAGATGACGTACCAGCTGCTGCAGGCCCCAGGCACGGCCTTCCTCGTGGTGGCCGCCCCCGAGCGTGACGCGATGCGCGAGGCGTCCTACTTCGTCGAGCGCCTGGCCGAGGAGCGCATGCCCCTGGCCGGCCTCGTCGTCAACCGCGTGCACGTGTCGCCCGCCCCAGCCCTCTCGGCCGCCCGCAGCGCGGCGGCCGCGGAGGATCTGGAGTCGAGGGGCGAGCACGAGCTGACCGCCGCCGTGCTGCGGCTGCACGCCGGGCGGATGCAGCTCACCGCCCGCGAAAGCCGCGAGCAGGAGCACTTCTCCTCGGCCCACCCCACGGTGCCCGTGGTGCAGGTCCGCGCCATGTCCGAGGATGTTCACGATCTCACAGGTCTGCGGCAGATCGGTGACCTGCTGGCGACCGCCTGACAAAGAGAAAGTACGGCCGGCGGACGGCGCCGGCCGTACTCGCTCGTGGGCCTGATCAGCCCGCGATCAGCTCGTTGGTTCGTTCGTACTCTTCCTTGGCCGACTCGAGCAAGTCGCGCCACGAGTCGACGTCAGGACGCCGTCGAAGCAGTGCACGCCGTTCCCGTTCTGTCATGCCGCCCCACACCCCGAACTCGATGCGGTTGTCCAGCGCATCGGCGAGGCACTCCGTGCGGACCGGGCAACCCCGGCAGATGAGCTTCGCCCTGTTCTGCGCGGCGCCCTGCACGAACAGGGCATCCGGATCCGCACCCTTACAGGCGGCACGGGAGGTCCAATCCGTGATCCACATTTTCGACCCCACTCCCCTTAGGTGGTCAGTCGTCATTTGGGGCCGACGGGCGCGGGCGCCGAGCCTCCGTATTCAGTTGCCGCAGGGAGAACGTACGCAACGAGACGTTCGGGCCGACAGACCCCAGAGGACCAATTTCTCAGGGCAGTCTTGACCGGGAATGACTAGTCACCCCCATCAGTCAAGGCGAAATGGTGTCGCGACACCGGTTCGGTCACCGTTTCGACGTACGCTGGGTAGCGTGCAAGCTCGCGGCAAAGATCGCTCCAACCCCGTTCTCAACGTTCTGCGACTGATCATCGCCGGATCAGCGGCCGGGGTGCTCGCGGCCGCCGTGGCCCTGCCGGCGGTCGGCGGAGCCGGCATGTCCACGAAGAGCGCTGTCGAAGGGCTCAACCTCAAGCCCGAGAACCTCGATGAGCCTCCTCTGCCCGAGCGCACCGAGCTGCTCGATGCCAACGGCAAGAAGATCGCCCAGTTCTACTTCGAAAACCGCCAGTCCGTGCCCCTCGACAAGGTCGCGCCGATCATGCGTACGGCGCTCATCTCGATCGAGGACTTCCGTTTCTACCAGCACGGACCGATCGATGTGGAAGGAACGACGAGAGCGCTGCTGAAGAATTTCACCAGCGGCGGCGTGACCCAGGGTGGCTCCTCCATCACCCAGCAGTACGTCAAGCAGGTGCTCGTCAGCAAGGCGGAGACGCCGGAGGAATACCAGGCGGCGATCGCGCCCACCCTCTCGCGCAAGCTGACCGAGCTGCGCTACGCCATGGCGATCGAGAAGAAGTACACCAAGGACCAGATCCTCGAGAAATACCTGAACATCGCCTACTTCGGCGCGGGCGCCCACGGCGTCCAGGCCGCGGCCAAGCGCTTCTTCGACAAGCCCGCGTCCGACCTCGACCTCGCCGAGGCCGCCACGCTGGCCGGCGCCGTGCAGAATCCGGCGCGCACCGACCCCAACGTCGGCTCCGACTCCCGCAAGCGGCTGCTCGAACGGCGCAACGTGGTGCTCGACCGGATGGCCGCGATCGGCAAGATCACGCCGAAGGAGGCGGCCGAGGCCAAGGAGAAGAAGCTGGGCTACAAGGACGTCAAGATGTCCGGCGGCTGCGAGTCCAGCAAATATCCGTACTTCTGCCTCTACGTCCAGTACGAGATCCTCAACAACGAAGACTTCGGCAAGGACCAGGACGAGCGCCGCAAGCTGCTCCAGCGCGGCGGCATGCAGATCAAGACCACGCTCGACCCCAAGATGCAGGCGGCCGCCGAGAAGGCCATCAAGAAGTACGTCAGCTCCAAGGACAAGCCGGTGGCCTCGCAGGCCATGGTCGTGCCCGGCACCGGCGAGATCAAGGCCATGGCCGCCTCCCGCACGTTCGGCGGGAGCAAGAAGAAGAACGAGATGAGCTACAACATCGTGGCCGACGCGGCACACGGTGGCGGGCGCGGCTTCCAGCAGGGCTCGACGGCCAAGGTCTACACGCTGGCCGCCGCCCTGGAAGAGGGCATGAAGTACGGCGACGGCTTCCCCTCGCCCTCCGGCTACAAGGCCAGCGGCTACAGCTCGTTCAAGAACTGCGACGGCAAGAACGTCGGCGACCCGAGCCACACCGTGCGCAACTCCAGCGAGGGCGGCGGTGGTTTCAAGACCCTGCAGACCGGCACGTGGGGGTCGGTCAACACCTTCTTCGTCAAGCTCTCGCAGGAGGTGGGCCTCTGCAAGGTCGTCAAGATGGCCAAGCGCCTCGGGGTCAAGCGGGCCGACGGCGGGAAACTGTCCGAGGTCGAGACGTTCACCCTGGGGGTCAACGAGGTCGACCCGGTGACGATCGCCAACTCGTACGCGGTGTTCGCGGCGCGCGGGAAATACTGCAAGCCGCTGGCCATCACCGAGATCAAAGACCGCAGCGGCGTGGCGAAGCAGTACAAACCGAAGTGCAACCAGGCCCTCGACGAGGACGTCGCCGACGCGGTCAACGGCATCCTCGAAGGCGTCTTCACCAAGGGCACGATGAGTGGCGTGGGCGGCATCGGCAGGGACGCGGCCGGCAAGACCGGCACGACCGACAACTACATGTCGGCGTGGTTCGCCGGTTACACGCCCAACCTGGCCTCCGCGGTCAGCCTCGGCGACCCGCGCGGCACCTCGGCGCACAAACTGATCGGCATCACCATCGGGGGTACGTACTATTCGTACGTGTACGGGTCGTCCATCTCCGGGCGCATCTGGAAGGACTCCATGCTTTCGGCCCTGAAGGGGGTCGAGCCGCGGAACTTCTCGGCGGTCGACAAATCCCGATTTGTCGGGTGCACCGACAACTGCGCGCCCAAGCCCGAGAAGAAGCGCGACGACCGGCGAGGCAACAGAGGACCGTTCGACGACCTCTTCGACCGAGGCGGCGACGACTGGCCGGGCGGCGGCGACAGACCCGCCTGGGAAGGGCGCGGCGACGACGGGCGAGCCGGCGGGTTGCGCGGCAACGGCCGCGGCTGACCGGACCAGGCTCGTACGGACACACAGGTTTGCGGCGAGTGCGCGAGCTTGTGCGGGCTTGCGGCGGGTGCGCGAGGCTGGGCGGGCGCGGCTCTCAGGTCGTCGCTGCGCTGGGCTGAGGCCTCCGCCCAGCCGAGGAGGAGGCCCCGGCCCCGGCAACCGCGCCAGACGGCCACAGAGGGCGGCTCAAGGCTGCTGAAGGCGCCGTACGCCGGGTCGAACGGCCGAACCCCGCCCAGCACCGAATGCGGCCCTGAGCACCGGAGTGCGAACCTCAGAAACCCCCACTCCGGACCTGCCAGACCTACAGGACTACCTGCCCGCCAGCTTCGCCCGCACCGCGGCCGCGACCCGCCC
>NZ_SMJZ01000103.1 GCF_004348345.1 Nonomuraea longispora | reverse complement strand
CACCCGGCCCTGCGCATCTGCTCGGCGAGGCCCGGGTTCTCCGCGGCTGCCGCGTCGCGGACCCGGGAGTAACACTCCGCGTCGAGATCCTGGCTCAGCTTGAAGATGCTCTGCTGCGTACGTACGCGCACCCGGAAGGCCACCACCCCGGGCAGCAGCGCGCGGAACCGGTCACGGGAGGCGGCGGTGGGCTCCCAGGCCGGCTCCCGCAGCGACTCCGCGGCCGTGACCGTGCGCTCCACCACGTCGAGCGTGTCGAGCGGGTCGCCCAGGAGCTCCACCCGGCCGGTCACGTGCACGGCCGCGTAGTCCCAGGTCGGCACGGCCGGGTCGGTGGCGTAGACGGTGGGCGAGACGTACCCGTGCGGTCCTGGGAAGATCACCAGAACGTCGGGCGAGCCCTCGAACGAGCGCCAGTGCGGGTTGGCGCGGGCCATGTGGCCGAGCAGCGTGCCGCCGGCGACGGCGGTCCCTTCGAGGATGACCGGCACGTGCGTGGCCACGGGCACGCCGTCGACCGTGCTCACGACCAAGGCGAACGGGTTCTCCCTGATCAGGGTGGTCACCTGCGCCGGGTCGGCGGCGGCGTACCGGGGGAAGGTGTGCATGCCTACTCCACCGCGCTCAGGACCGCGTCCCACGCGACCTCGGACGCCAGCGTCCCGAGCCCCGTCGGCTTGACTCCCGCCAGATCCACCTCGTCGGTCGTCATCGCGAACAACACGTCGCCGTCCGTCAGGGTGTGGAACGGCTGGATGCCGCGGTGCATGGAGCTGTGCACCTGCCTGCCCACCTGGAGCAGCTCGACGTCCGTCAACCGGACGTTCGTCACCATCACGGTCAGCGTGGTGTTGCCCATGACGGCGGGAGCGGGGTCGCCGATCGTCTCGGCGTAGTCGTCGCGCGGGTGGCGCCGGACGCCCTCGCCGACGTGGTAGTTGCCGCGTACGATCGTGCCGTCCCGATCCACCACCGCGCCCACGGCATTGACCACGGTCGCGACCAGCACCTTGGCCTCCCCGAACGCGCCGAACGCGGCCCCCTGCCCGGCGAACTCGGCCCGGCCGAACTCCACCTTGCCCGCGCTGGCCGTGCGGCCCGCGCCGCACCGGCCCACCGGGAACAGGCCCTCCCGCGCCCCGCGCAGCGCGGCCCTGCCCAGCTCGGCGTCCGGGTAGACGGCGCTGTCACGGCAGGAGAAGTCGTAGATGACCGCGCCGGACACGAGCTGCAGGTCGTCCCACCTGGTCCGGTTCTCCCTGCGGGCGAGCAGCTCGTCGCTCACCCCCGTCGCGGCGGCCAGCCCGTAGACCGAGCCGCCCGCCAGGCAGACGGCGTGGTTGAAGTCGTAGCCGCCGCTCATCCCGACCGCGCCTCCGCGGGCGTCCACCGCGGTGCGCGCGCCCGCCGGGACGTGGATCACCGTGCAGCCGGTGGGGCCCTCGCCGTACTCGGCGGTGCCGACGTGCACGCCCGGCAGGTCGAAGGTCACGGATCCGCGCCCGGGGCTGGGCTGCGGGGTCAGCGGCAGGTCCGCGTTGCGCGGCACCCCCGCGGCGAACGCGGACGGCTGGGCGAGCCGTGGCTCGTCGGTCACAGGGCCTCCAAGAGCTGGCGGGAGTATTCGTGGGCGGGAGCGGTGTAGAAGGTGGCGGTGTCGGCCGTCTCAACGACCTCGCCCGCGCGCATCACCGCGATCCGGTCGGCGACGTAGCGGACCGCGCCGAGGTCGTGGGAGATGAACAGGGCGCTGAAGCCGTACTCCTCCTGGAGATCGCGGATGAGGTTGAGAATCTGCACCTGTACGGAGACGTCCAGGGCGCTGACCGCCTCGTCGAAGACGATGAAGTCGGGCCTGGTGACCAGTGCGCGGGCGATGGAGACCCGCTGCCGCTGGCCGCCGGAGAGCTCGTGCGGATAGCGGGTGGCGAACGACTCCTCCAGGCCGACGTGGCCGAGCATCTCGGTGACGAGATCGCCCACGGGGCGGCCGAGCACCGCCAGCGGCTCGGCGACGCTCTGGCCGACGCGCATCCTCGGGTTGAGCGACCAGTGCGGATGCTGGAGCACGGCCTGCATCCGGCCCGCCAGTTCGCGCCGCCGCCTGGGGAAGGGGCGGCCGTCGAACCTGACGGCGCCGCCGGTGGGCCGGTGCAGGCCCAGCGCCACGCGGCTGGTGGTCGTCTTGCCCGAACCGGACTCCCCCACCAGGCCGAGGGTCTCCCCCCTGGCCACGGACAGGGAGACGTGCATCATGGCGTTCAGCCGGATGCGCCGCAGCGGCGGCCCGGCCGTGAAGGTGACCGTCACGTCGTCGAGTTCGAGGATCGCCCGCGTGCCGGTCATGCCGTCACCTCGCCGGCCCGGTGGCACAGGACGTCCTGGTGGCGCACCCGGACCGGACCGGGGCGCTCGTGGTGACAGCGGTCGACGGCGAGCGCGCAGCGCGGGGCGAACGCGCAACCCGGCGACGGCCCGGTGAGCACGGGCGGCCGTCCCGGCACCGGCTCCAGGCGTGCGCCATGGGCCGCCGCCGCGGGGGCCGACCCGGCCAGCGCCGCCGTGTACGGGTGGGCGGGCTTGCCGAGCACCTCGCGGGCCGGGCCGTGCTCGACGACGCGGCCGCCGTACATGACCGCGATCCGGTCGCAGCGGCGGGCCACGGCGGGCAGGTCGTGGCTGAGCCACAGCAGGCTCGTCCCCGCGTCGGCGGCCAGCGAGAACACCACGTTCAGCACCTCCTCGCGCACCTGGCTGTCCAGCGCGGCGGTCGGCTCGTCGGCGACGAGCAGCTCGGGCGAGGTGGCCATGGCCATGGCCACCGCCACCCGCTGCGCCATGCCGCCCGACAGCTGGTGCGGGTACGCGCGCGCCACGCGGGGGTCGTCGAGCCTGACCCGTTCCAGGTGCATGCTCACGTCGGCGCCGCGACCGAGCACGAGCCGGAGCTGGGCGCCGACGCGCATGGTGGGGTCGAGCGAGCCGATCGGGTCCTGGAAGACGAACCCCAGCTGTCTCCTGCGCAGCCGGCGCAGCCCGGCCGGCGGCAGGTCGAACACCGGCTCCCCGGCGACCAGCACCTCCCCGCCGGTACGCCGCGCCGTACGCGGCAGCAGCCGCCCGACGGCGGAGCCCAGCGTGGACTTGCCCGAACCGCTCTCGCCTACGAGCCCGACCTTCTCCCCCGGCGCGACGTCCAGGTCGGCGCCGTCGAGCGCGCGGGTCTCCGCGTAGTCGATCACCAGGTTGCGTACTGAGAGCAGGCTCAAGTCAGTGACCTCGTCTCCCGGGGTTCGAGCTGGTCGCGCAGCCCGTCGCCCACCACGTTGATCGACAGGATGGCCGCCACCAGCACGACGCCGGGCCCGAGGATCAGCCAGGGCGCGGCGATCATGTACGTGCCGCCCTGCTGGATGAGCACGCCGAGCGAGGCCTGCGGCGGCTGCACGCCGAAGCCGAGGAAGCTCAGCCCGCCCTCGACCGCGATGCCGACCGACAGCGCGTACGTGCCCTGCACGGCGATCGTGCCGGCCACGTTCGGCAGCACGTGGCGGCCGAGCACGCGGGGCAGCCGGGCGCCGCTGATGACGGCGGAGGTGACGTAGTCGCGCTGCGACACGGCCACGGCGGCGGCCCGCACCAACCGCGTCATGAGCGGGATCGTCACCAGCACGATGCTGGCCGACGCCGCGACCTGGCCGGGGCCGAGCACGGCGGCGACCAGGATGGCCAGGACGATGGCGGGGAAGGAGTAGAGCACTTCCACCAGGCGCATCACCAGCTCGTTCAGGTAGCCGCCACGGTATCCGGCGATGATGCCGAACGTCGCGCTGACCGCCGCCGTCACCAGCACGGCCAGCGACGACAGCAGCAGCGTCGTGCCCACGCCCTCCATGACGCGCGGCACCATCGAGCGGCCCAGGTTGTCGGTGCCCAGCCACCAACCGGGTCCCGGCGGCTGGAGCCGCGGGCCGACGATCGCGTCCGGGTCTCCCCCGGCCCCGGCGAGCGAGCCCAGCGCGAACACCACGAGCACGAGCAGGCAGGCCAGCCCGCCGATGGACAGCCGGTCCGGTCTCTTCATGAGCGCCTCCCCGCCGTGACGCCGAGCCGGGGATCGAGCACCCCGACGAGCAGGTCGATGACCACGTTCATCAGGATGAACACGCCGGCCGCCAGCAGCACGCCCGCCTGCACCACCGCGTAGTCGCGGCGGCCGACGGCCTGCACGATGTACGAGCCGACGCCCGGCAGGTTGAACACGTGCTCCACGATCAGCGCCCCGCCCAGCAGGTACGCGACGATCGTGCCGAGCAGCGTGACCACCGGCGCGGCGGCGTTGCGCAGGATGTGGTGCCTGACGATGAACCACGGCGACTCGCCGCGCCCGACGGCCGCCGTGACGTACGGCTCGACCAGCACGCCCATGACGGCGTCGCGGGTGGTCCTGGCCGTGACGGAGACGGCGAACACCGACAGGACGGCGGCCGGCAACACCATCGTGGCCAGGTTACGGGCGGGGTCCTCGGTGAACGGCACCCACGCGCCGATCTCCAGGCCGAGCGCGTACCGGGAGAAGACGAAGACGACGAGGCTGCCCAGCACGAACTCCGGCACGCTGACACCGAGCCCGCTGAGCAGCCGGCCGGCCGCCCCGCCGCCGCCCGGCCGCGCGCGTACGGCGGTGAGCACGCCGAGCGGCACCCCGGCCAGCACACTGCCGGCCACGGCCAGCAGGGACAGCTCGGCGGTCACCGGTAGGCGGGCCAGCAGCTCCGCGCCGACGGGCTGGCGGCTGATCATGGAGATGCCGAAGTCGCCGCCCGCGACGGCGGCCAGCCAGTGGCCGTATTGCATGAACACCGGCTGGTCCAGCCCGTAGCGGGTGGCCAGCTCCGCCTTCTGCTCGGGGGTGGCGAACGGGCCGAGCACGGTTTCCGCGAAGCCGCCGGGCATCAGGCGTACGGCGGCGAAGATCAGCACGGAGACGCCCAGCAGCGTCGCGGCCGAGCTGAGCGCCCGGCCGGACCACCACATCAGCAGCCGCATGGTTACCGGGTCTTCTTCACGCGGGCGTCGGCGACCAGGCGCAGCACGTTGCCGTAGCCCTCGGTGGAGTAGAGGCTGGGGCTGAGCGCGTCGGATCTGTAGGCGACCGTTGCGGGGCGGGTGACCAGCGGGATCATCTGCGCGTCCGTGTCGGCCCTGGCGCACACGGCGGCCAGCGCCTTCTCGCGCGCGGCGCCTGCGGGCTCCTTGCCGGCCGCGTCGATGAGGGCGTTCAGCTCCTTGTCGGGCGTCATGAAGCCGACGTTGAAGCCGGCCTCCTCCGGGTTCCACCACTTGGTGACCATGCCGGGGTCGGCGTAGCCGGCGAACCACGACAGGGCGGCGTCGAAGTCGGCGGGCGCCTTGCCGTACACCTTGCCCGACCAGCTCGCCTCGTCCATCTGCTCGATCTTGACGGTGATGCCGGCCTGCTGGAGGTTCTGCTGGATCACCTGGGCGACGGCGGGTGCCGGCTGGGTGGAGTAGATGCTGAGCGTGAACGTCAGGTTCTCGGCGCCCGCCTCGGCCAGCAGCTTCTTGGCCTCGTCGGCGTTCTTGGAGGCGGACGGCAGCGCGGCGGGGTCGCAGGCGCCCGGCAGGCCCGCCGGGGTGACGGCGCTCGGCTTGCCCTTGCCTCCGAGCGCGATGTCGGCGATCTGCTGCTGGTCGAGCGCGATGGTGATCGCCTGGCGCACCTTGGGGTCGGCGAACTTCGAGTTGGGCGCTTTCGTGTTGAGCATCAGGTAGTAGAGGTCCGTGGTGGCCTGGGTCACGACCTGCACGTCACGGGCGCCCGCCAGCATGCCGGCCGAGTCGACGTTGCCCAGCGTGGCCAGGGCGGCGCTGCCGTTCTGCAGGGCGGCGATGCGTGCGGCCTCCTCAGGGGCGATGGTGATGTTGAGGGTGTCGGCCGCGGGCTTGCCCTTCGCCCAGTACTTCTCGTTGCGCTTGAACGTCCACGACACGTCCTGGCGGTGGTCCTCCACCACGTACGGCCCGGTGCCGAGCAGTGTGGTGGCCGGATCGACCGACCTGTCGTTGATCTCTTTCATCGGCAGGACGGCGGCGGGCACGTTGGCCAGGGCCGCCAGGAACGGCGTGTACGGCTCCTTCAGCGTGACCTTCACCGTGTGGTCGCCGTCCTTGGTGACCGACCTGACCGGGCCGAGCTGGCCGCGCCACACCGACTCGGACGCGAGCAGCCGCTCGAAGCTGCCCACCACGTCGTCGGCCGTCATCTTCCTGCCGTTGCTGAACGAGACGTCCTCGCGCAGGTGGAAGACGTACTCGGTGGGTGAGGGCGTCTCCCACTTCTCGGCCAGCAGCGGCTCGATGCCGAAGTCGGGGCCCACGGTGACGAGGGTCTCGTAGGACAGCGAGAGCAGCTGCCAGGTGGTGGCCACGTCGGCGAGCTGCGGGTCGTAGCCGGTGGCCGCGCCGCTGTCGATGTGGACCTGCGCATTGAGCGTGCCGCCCGGGGGCAGCGCGTCGTCGGCCACGGCGAGGTAGCCGGGCGCGGCCTCCGCCTGGGGGCCGGTGGAGGGCTGGGTGGTCGTTCCGGTGGCGGCGCAGGCCGTGGCCAGCAGGGCGGCCGCGACACCGCAGGCCAGGCGTATGGGACGCATGGGCCTCTACTCCTCTAGTGGCAGGAACGTTCGGCGGCGCTCGGCGGGACGTCGAGCGTGGGGTTGCGGTCGAAGAACCCGACCGGCTTCAGTACGAACCCGCACGTGTCGACCGGCATGATCGGCCAGTCCTCCACGCGGGGGAAATGCGTCAGGCCGAACGTGTGCCACAGCACGATGTCCTGCCCGTCGATGTCGCGGTCGGCCCTGGTGTAGGCGGGCAGTCCCGCGCCGCCGGGATGCTGGTTGACCAGATCCCCGGCGGGATAACGCTCCGCTGGGTGGTAGCGGGTGACCCACAGGTGCCGCGTGGCGAACTCCGCGCGGCGGCGGATCGAGGAGCCCTCGGCGGCGAGGAGGGTGGGCTTGCCCTCGGGGTGCAGGGCGTAGCCGACCGGGCGGCCCAGGCGGTTGCGGACCGACGGGTTGACGACGTGCCAGGTGCGCTCGGCGGCGAGGTCGGCGTCGCGCCGGGCCTCGCGTTCCGTGCGCAGGCGGGTGGCGGCCCTGCCGATGGCGTTGCCGTACGGGTTGGCGGGGCCCATCGGGTGGCGGACCACCTCGACCTCCTCCACCGCGTTGGCCACGCCGTCCACCGTCATGTCCAGCCGCGCGCTGAACAGGTGCTGGTGGTAGGGGGCCGCGAGGCCGGGCGCGACCTCCGACGCGTACGGGGCGGCCCGGTCGTCGTACACGGCGGTGAAGACGATGCCGGTGGCCTTGACCTCCAGCTCGATGGTGCCGTCGAGGTAGAGGTACCAGTAGAAGCCGTAGTCGTAGTTGCCCACGGTGACGAAGAACGAGATGACCAGGCGGCGCTGCCTGCGGGTCTCCCTGGAGCCGTTGGCGGGGTCGGTGTGCTTCCACAGCACGCCGTAGTCCTCCTCGTGCATGCAGATCGCGTTCGTGATCACCTTGGGCACGCAGGCGCCGTCCGTGACGACGGCGTCGAAGTAGGTGATCTCGCCGAGGCAGTCGCAGCCGAGCTCCAGGGAGTTGGCCAGCTTGCCGAGCTGGTATTCGCCGGTGTCGAAGTAGTTCTGCCAGAAGCGCACGGGGCTCGGGTCACCGTACGGCACCAGCATCTCGGCCACCGACGCCCGGTAGACGACCGGCCGGACGCGGTCGCCGTCCTCGAAGCCGATCTGGTGCAGGGTGAGGCCCTCGCGCATGTCGTATCCGAGCCGCAGGCTCCACTTCTCCCAGGTGACGAGCGGGCCGTCCACGGTGAAGCTTGGGCCTTCCGGCTGGGTGATGCGGATCGGCTTCTGCGTGGTGCGGTGCGGCCCCTGGGTGTAGTCGCCGGGCTCGGCGGGCACGGGCTGCGGCCCGGTGTCGACGATCTCCAGGATCTCGCCCTTGACCAGGTCGACGTACGCGACCAGACCGTCCACCGGGTGCGCCCACGGCAGGCTCTGCGGCGTGGGCATCACGTGCGCCAGCACCCGGGCGACCCGGCGGCCACGCTCGGCGGGCAGTCCGTAGTGGCCCGCGCTGAGCGCGGCCAGGTAGACGCCCGCCGGGTCGGTGATCCCGCGCCGCGCGAGCGCCTCGGCCCACCCGGCGTCCTCCCTGAGCACCCGCCTGACCAGCGCGTGCTCCTCGTCCAGCATCGGCACCTGGCCGCTTTCGGCCGGGTCGGTCGGCGTACGCGACTCCACCCGCGCGCCCGCTGCCCCGTCGCCGATCGACACGATCACGTCGGAGGAGGCCTCGGTGGCCAGGTCGATGAGGAGCACCCGGGCGCGGCGGCCGGACGTCGTGCTCTCCCCGCCGGCGAGCACCTCGTCCTTCGGCGGCTCCTCCAGGCCGAGGTAGGCCACGCGCACCGACTCGGTCAGCAGGCCCTGCTCGATCAGGATCCGCCTGACCTCGTCGATCTCCTGCGCGGCGAGGGGATCGAGAGGATGGGGACGCTTGCCGGTGGTCAGGTGCAACGCTCCGCCCCTTTCAGATGCCGGAACGTTCCGGCAAAGGTTTCGCGCCAACCTAATGCGGAATGCGGGAGCGGGACAAGACCCGGAGCCCAGGAGAAACACATCGTTTACCGGTCGGGCTACGATGCGGGGCGTGCAGACAGACGAGCCGGTCACCATCCTCACCGTCGCCAGGGAGGCGGGGGTGTCCAAGACGACGGCCTCCGACGCGCTGCGCGGCTCCGGGCGGGTGTCCGAGGCGACGCGCGCCGCGGTCGCCCAGGTCGCCGAGCGGCTGGGCTACGTGCCCAACGGCTCGGCCCGCCACCTGCGCAGGGCCAGCACCGGCACCATCGGCCTGCACGTGCCCGAGGTGCTCACCCGCTCGTCCTACTACATGTCGTTCGTGTTCGGCGCGGTCGAGCGGGCCGCGCGGCATGACTACGACGTCACCCTCATCACCTCGGGCCAGCGGCGCCCGCGTCCGCCACGGGTCGACGGCCTGGTGCTCGGCGACCCGCTCGGGGGCGACCCGGTGGTGGAGAGCCTGATGGGGACGGGCCTGCCGACGGTCTCCTGCGAACGGTTCCCCGGAGACCGGCAGGCCGACGGCGTCGTGTGGTCCGAGCACGCCGAGATGCTCACCCGGCTGCTCGGCCATCTGCGGTCGTCCGGGGCGGCGCGGCCCGCGCTCATCGTGGCGGGCGACGAGAGCGACTGGGCGGCCAGCCTGCACCGGGGCTATCTCGGCTGGTGCGCCGGCCAGGGGGTGGCGCCGCTCGTACGGCGGGTGTCCTTCGACGCGACGGGCGACGAGGTGCGCGCCGCCGCCCGCGACCTGCTCCGCTCCTCGCCGCTCGACGCCCTCGTGTGCGCGCCCGCGGGCGCGGCGACCGAGGTGGCGCCCCTGCTGCGCGAGTCCGGCGGCGACGTGCTGCTCGCCTCGTGCGTCGACAGCGCCGCCACCCGGCTGGCCGACCCGCCGATCACCGCGATCGACCTGCGTCCGCGTGAGGCCGGAGAGAGCTGCGCCGAGTTGCTGTTCGAGCTGCTGGCGGGGGCCGCCCCGGCGGGCACGGAACGCCTGCACCCGATAGAGCTGGCCGTACGCGCCTCGACCCGCCGGGTCGGCATCTGACCGGGGAAGGTCGTACAAACTGGAGGTGTCAGCTTTTCGCCGTTTCCGGGGACTTGCCGGGATGGGCCTGAAAAGCCTGGTCTATGCGAAGGCGGGCATCCCCACTTACTGGCGCATCGAGTTCGCAGATGAACCGACGCTCTGCGTCTACGAGCTCAACGGCGACACGTAGGATCCGCCGGCCGCCTACAAGGCGGGGATGTCGCGCACCTGACGACACCGTTCCCGGTCGGCTTCGATCCCGCCGTGCTCGTCCGCGGGCGGCGCTGAGCGCAGGCCTTGACCTGGTCCTCGGCCCTGCCGGCCCCCTCCTGCCAGGAGGACCGAGGCCAGGCGTTATCCCCGATCGGATGGTGTGCGAGCGGCCAGCGACGTGTAGACGGTCACCTCGTCCGGCTGCAGCAGACCGTCCTGGATGGCGCAGATGAGCAGCTTCTCCTTGGTGGGCGCGGGCCGGCCGGCCGCCGCGTACTTGACCCTGGCCCGGTCGATGTACTGCCGCACGGTCCGTTCCTTGATCCCCATCCGCGCCGCCACGGATGCCTTCGACATCGACTGGAACCAGAACAGCAGCGCCGCGCGTTCCTTGTCCGACAGCTGCGGCCGGTGCGGCCCCTCGTCCGTGGCGATGGCCTGAGCCATCGGCGGTGTCACGCTCGGCCGGTCGGCGGCCACCTCCAGGATCGTCTCCAGGCACGACCCGCGGGTCGCCCGCCCTTTGCCGATGAAGGCCGAAGCGCCCGCGTCGAGCACCGCGCGCACCGTCTCCGGCTCCTCGTGCTCGGAGAAGACGATGACCCGCTGCCCGCCCGCGCACAGCTCGGCCACCCGGTCGATGACCATCGTGCCGTTGAGGTTGAGGTCGAGCAGCAGCACGTCGGCGGGCGTGCCGCGGACCGACTCGATGGTGGGCCCCTGCGCGACCAGCTCCACCTGGCCGTGCGAGCCGAACCACGAGCGCACGCCGTCCACCACGACCTGGTGGTCCTCCACCAGCGCCACCGTCACGGGTCCTGTCATGTGCCCGGTCATGTGCCCGGTCATGTGCCCGGTCATGTGGGCTGCCAGATGCTGTTGACCCATAGCTCCCCTCCCTGCCGCTGATAGGTGACGACGACCCCGCTCGGTTCGTGCACCGGATCGGGGCTGGCCGGCAGGTCGTCGTTGTCGGCGACGACCGCCACGCTCACCATGGCCGACATCGCGGACACGGTCACCCTGGCCCTCGTCCGCGCGCGGTCCAGGGCCGCGACGGGCGCTTTGAGCAGGTCCTCGCGCACGCCGTCGGGCAGCGCGGGCATGCGCTCGCCGAACGGCGGCGCCGTCACCAGGACCTGCCGGCGCTCGGCCGCGTCGATGTGCTCGCGCAGCGCGGACACCAGCTCGTCCGGCACCTCCTCGCGCTCGGTGACGAGCCGCCGCAGCCGCATGGCGCCCGACGTGCAGTCGTCGCGCACGCGGGGATCGCCGGGGTCGGCGCCGTCGGCCAGTTCCTTGAGCATCGACTCCGCCACCTCCCGGATGGCTTCGTAGCGGCGCAGCCGGTCGGCGTGGATGCGCTGGGCGGACAGGCGCCAGGCGTCGTCGGAGGCCAGCCTGCGGGCCAGCAGCGCGGCGTCCTCGGCGCGTACGCGCAGGGTGTGGCAGCCGAGCATGTAGCCGAGCTGGAGCGCGACACTGCTGACGATGACCATCAGGTATTTGGCCAGGGAGACGCGGTCGACCGTGCCCGTGGCGATCATCGCCACCAGCATGATGCCGGCGTTGGCCGACAAAAACGCGATGGCCTCGGCCCGCCAGCGCGGCCGGTTCCACAGCAGCATGACGCCGAGCCACCCCACCGACCCCCACCCCCAGTCGATGGGGCCGATCAGGTCCTCCGGCCGGCAGGCCACGATCACCGCGACGTCGAGGACGAGCACGGCGACGGCCAGCTCACGCGCCCTGGCCGGCCCGGTGTACGTGCGTAACAACGACAGCGCGGCGACGACGCCGATCACGGTGTAGGCGATCCAGGCCGCCGCCGCGATCAGAGGCCAGCGGAAGGAGTCCCAGCCCGTGACGGTGACGGTGAGGTCGTAGCCGGTGTGCCAGACCGTGGTGATCACGACGGCGCCGATGGCGGTGTAGAGCGTGTAGCGGTGCGCCACCTCCTCGATGTCACCGGTCATGGCCGCCACCACAGGCTTACCCGGGTGCCGTCGCTCCCCGAGCGGATGTCGGCGCCGGCGTTCGGCAGGGAGCGCATCGTGCCGAGGATCGAGCCGCGCACGCCGAACCGGTCGGACGGCACCCGTTCGACGTCGAAGCCCGCGCCCGCGTCGGCGACCTCCACCCGGATCTCGCCGTCGCGGCTGCTGGAGACCAACTCGGCCTCGCGCACGCCGGCGTGCCGGGCGATGTTCGCCAGCGCCTCGTTGACGGCGCGGGCGAAGCGCTCCGCGACGTCCCCCGGCACCGTCTCCGGCGTCAGGCTTCTGCGCACCTCCAGGCTCGTGGCACGGCCGGCCAACTCGTCGAGCAGGGCGTCGAGAGCGATGGCCGCGGCGCCGGCGTGCGGCTTGTCGCGCAGCCGTTCCAGGGCCGCCAGGTCGGTTACCGCCTGGCGGCGCAACGTGTCCGACGGCCCGTCGTACGTGCCGAGGCCGACCATGGTCAGCGTGTGCAACGACGTCTCGTGGACGCTGCCGACCTGGCGCAGCTCGTCCTCGCGGCGCAGCCGCTCGACCATGAGCGCGACCTCGGCGCGGGCGCTGTCGCGCATGGACGTGTCGGCCGAGGCGGCCGATCGGCGCAGCATCGTCATCAGCACCGCGATGGACAGGATCTGTACGAGGTGGATCGCGAGCGTGCTCACGACGTCCTGCTGCGGCGCCGCGAACCGGGCCCCCATCAGGTACGCCGCCGCCACGACCAGCCCCGCGGGCACGGCGATCGAGGGCCGCCAGGCGATGCCGGCGACGACCACGCTCATGGTGACCAGCCCGGAGACCCAGCTCGCGTTCGCGGCGAGCGCGTCCACCGCCACGAGGTGACGCTGTGCCAGGCAGAACAGGACGGTGATCGCGACATCACCGGCCGCCAGCCAGGAGGGCAGCGGCCTGCGCAGCCGGGCCACCCGCAGGAAGAGAACGGTCCAGAGCAGGTGGATCGTCAGCGCGGGCACCAGCCACGACAACATGACGGGAGGCACGGCGCCCAGCACCGCAGCGACGATCGCCACCAGGCCGATCACGGCCCGGGAGCCGGACCCGATGCGCGAGGCCGCCTGCTCCAGTTGCCTGGCCGCCGAGTCGTACCTCGTGGAACCGCGGTGAGACATGCGCCGCCCGCTCGCAGTGAGAGCACAGGACGGGTCTCAGATTAACGCACGCCGCAGGGGCGTACGGGAAGATCGCGCCGGCCGTGGCGGCGGGTGGGGGGATGGGTGGCATGGTCGTTTCCTCGGGCCGGCTCAGCGGCGGTCGATCACCGCCCTCCCTGACCCTGATCCGCCGCCCCTCCTGCGGCATGACGGCTGATCGGCCGTCATCCGCCACGACGTCCGAACAGCCGTCGGTCGTGTCTTCTTGTACACGCGTGTACTGATGCCCGGGCCGCTGGGAACACGGAAGAAAGGGAACCTGATGTCCTTCGTGGTGATCCCCATCCTGGTGGGCTGCCTGTCTGTCATGACGGTCCGCGACCGCAGGGAGACCTGGAAGACCCGTCTGCCGGCGGCACGACCGCGGCTGGTGGCGGCGGGCGGCACGTACGACGGCACGCGCGGACGGCCCTCGGACGCGTACGTCATCCAGGAACGCCTCATCGCGGCGGCCCACGGCACCCCTGTCCCCGGCCCGGACAGCACGCGGAGCACGAGCAGCGGGGGCGGCGCGGGTGAAACGGGAGACGCGGACCTCGCGCACACCGCTGCCGCCCTGGCCCTGGCCGCGGTGGTGGCCGCCCACCCGCAGCACGCGGGGGCGCGGGAGGTGGACCTCGGCGATTGCACCGAGGCGGCGCACCGCGCGGTGCGCGCCGCGGCCCGGTGCGCACCGGCCCCGCACCCCGATCCCGAGACGCCTGCGGCCCGGTCGGGTGGCGTGGAGCCGGGTGCGGCGGGGACGGACAGCGTGGGGACGCCGGCAGGGTCAGGCCCGTCCGGGCGTGGCGGTGACGGGGACGGTGTGGTCAGCTCGCTGGACCTCGTCGTGCTCGACCAGGACGAGCACCCCCGCCTGCGTTACGCCCACGTCGGCGACGGCGCCATCTGGCACTGCGCGAAGGGTTCGGAGCCGCGGCCGATCACGACGGCGCACGTGCGCGACAGCGGCACCATGACGCGCGGGCTCGGACTGCCGTCGGCGCTCGCCCCGGAGATCGGGACGCTGCCCCTGCGCTCCGGCGACCGCGTGGCCCTCGTCACGGGAGGCGTCACCCGGGCCCTCGGCACGAACCGGCTCAAAGCGCTGCTCGCGAGCGGCTGCTCACCCGCGGCCTGCCTGGACCGCCTGTACGACGAGATGGCCGCCCTCGAACCGGAGGGCGACGCCACGGCGGATCATCGCCGACATGGTCACCGCGTGAACGGGTCGAGCATCGTACGGTGACGGGCTCGACGCGGCGCGACACACCGGCAGGCACGGCGCCAGTGTGGTGCCGCCTGGGACGCTGACCTGAGCGTCGGCCGATCGGGAGGGCCGCGCGCGTCGCGCCGTATCGTTCCACAACAGTTTAAAGTTCATCCTGTGGAGCGGCTCGGAACCAGGACGGCGAAGTGAGCACGGCGGTCGGCGCGGGGCAGATCACGACGGGGGAGCCGGCGCCGGTTCGGAGGAGACGCCGCAGGCGGTGGTTGTCCTGGACGGTCGTCACGCTGCTGGCCGTCTGGGCCGTCATCCGCGTGGGCGGCCTGGAGCAGGGGTCGTTCCTCACCCAGCTGATGACCGTGACACCCATCGGGGCGGGGATCGCGGCGCTGACCGCGGTGTTGTCGCTGCTCAGGCGCAACCGCCCGGCCGCGCTCGCCGCGGCCGTGGTGTGCGCGGTGATGGTCGCCGTCGTGGCGCCGCGCACGGTGGCCGCGGAGCAGCCGACGGCGCGGGGCGCCCCGTTGCGGGTGCTGGCGATCAACCTGTTCACCAGGGCCGACGCCGAGACGGTGGTCGACCTGGTGCGCGAGCACGATGTGGAGGTGTTCAGCGCCCTGGAGCTCAGTCACGCCGCGGTGGAGCGGCTGGACGCGGCCGGGCTGGGGCGGCTCCTGCCGCACCGGGTGCTGCAGCCCTCCTTCGGCGCCACCGGCAGCGGCATCTTCTCCAAGCATCCGGTGAAGGAGCTGACGGGGCTGTTCACGCCGATCGGGCACAACATGCCGGCAGCCGCCGTGACGCTGCCGGGTGGGGGCACGGTCGAGTTCGTGACAGTGCATCCCAACCCGCCGCTCGGCCGTAAGACCGAGGAGTGGAACGCCGCGCTGCGCGCCTTCCCTCCGGCCACCACCTCGTCGACGATCCGGGTGCTGGCGGGCGACTTCAACGCCAGTCTCGACCACCGCGCCATGCGCGACCTGCTCGGCCGCGGCTACGTGGACGCCGCCGACCAGGTGGGCAAGGGACTGGTGCCGACCTGGCCGAGCCTCAGGAAGTTCCCGCCCATCATCTCGATCGACCACATCCTGGCCGACCGGCGGGTGAGCGTGCGCCGCGTGGAGATCTTCGACGTGCCGAACACCGACCACCGCGGCGTCTTCGCCGAACTGCGCCTGCCCTGAGTGTCCTGCCGAGGGCGAAGCCGACCAGGCGCCCGCTCGCCGGCGGCGGGCGGGCGGGCGCCGGTGGTGCCGCGTCAGGCCACGTTCTCTTCCCGCGCTCGCTCCAGGATCTCGAGGTCGAACGCACCCGACTTGACGGCCGCGGTGAAGGCCTCCCAGTCGCGGCGGGGCACTTCCAGCACCGTGCCGGGGTGGTCGACGTGGACCACCTCCACGTGGTCGTTGATCCTCTTGGCCGCGACGCGGCCGGCGTCGTACGTCATCTGCAGCACTCCTTTCACTACGTTGCGGAGGTTCCGCCCCGGCCATCCGTTCGCAGGAGGACCGGGGCGGCTGCGGGGAAGCCTCCCATCGAGCGGTCGTACAGGCCAGCGCCGCCCATCCGCGCTCGGGTGGGAAATGCAACTCGCGGGCGTCGATCTTTGGGCCTCGGTGCAAAGATGCCCTCCCCGCCCGGTGCGGAATCCGCGCCGGCGGCCACTCGCGCGCGGGCCGGCTCGCGACAGGCCCTGTCGACATAGGGTTGCCGGTATGCCGTTGGCCAAGCCATACGACGAGGACCGCCTCGACGACGGCCTGCCGCAGCCTGCCGCGCCGGTTCTCAAGGTACGCGACACCACCGCGCAGTTCGGGGCCGTGACCGTGTCGAGGAGGAGTTTCGAGCCGCTGCGCCTGTGGCGGGCGGCCGAGCATCCCGTGGACCCCGGGCTGGAGGGGACCTGCCAACTGCTGGTCCCGCTGGCCGGCTCGCTGCAGGTCATCTGGGCGGAGGGCCACGCGACGCCGGGCGTCGGCGACCTGCTGGTCCACGACATGACGCATGTGCTGGCCGCGCGTTTCCGCGCGCCGGAGCGGGGGCTGATGTTCGAGGCCGCCCTGGTCGACGTCCCCCGGTCGCTGGTCTCCCTGCCCGCGCATCAGGTGGAGGCGATGCTGGGCAGCATCATGCCGGCCACCCGCGGGATCGGCGCCCTGCTGGCGAGCGTCGTCACCGGGCTGGCGGAGAACCCGGACTCCTACCGGCCGGCCGACGGCCCGCGGCTGGGCATGGTGGTGCTCGACCTGGTCTCCGCGCTGTTCGCGCATGCCATCGAGACCAGCCCCGCCCTCCCGGCGTCCAACCGTGACGCGCTCCTCCTGCGCGTGCAGGCGTTCGTGCAGGAGCATCTGCGCGACCCCGGACTGAGCCCTCGCTCGCTGGCGGTGCAGCACCACATCTCCGCCAGCTACCTGCACCGGCTCTTCCAGGATCAGGGCATCACGGTCGGCGGCTACATCAGGGCGCAGCGGCTCGACCGCGCCCGGCGCGACCTGGCCGACCCCGCCCTGCGCGCGGTGCCGATCCACAGCATCGCGGCCAAGTGGGGTTTCTCGCACGCCGCCGACTTCAGCCGGGCCTTCCGCCGCGAGTACGGCGTCTCGCCCCGCGACTTCCGCCGCGAGGCGATCCGCACGGCTCCGCGCTGACGGGGCCGCGGTCAAGGAGGCCGGCTCAGGTTGTTCGCCGCTGGTCGGATGGGGTCGTACGGCACTTTTTAAGTGAGAAGTTAGCGGTGGTGCGTAAGTTGACGAACTCAATCGCGATACGACACCACACAGAGGACATGTCATGCAGCTGACCTCAATGCAGACGGACCACTGCGCAACCGTCCGGAGTGTCCGCATCACCTAGAGCTTCGCGAAGCACTGCTCCAGTGATGACAGCGCTGCCTACAGTCCGGCCCGTGGGGGCTCGCGCAAAGAGCACCGAGGCGTGGAGCGAACTGCGTTTCGCCTCCACGCCGCAGGTCTCCATCTCCATCTCGCCCCACCTGACCGTGCTCGCCATGATCGCCGACGCCCTCGCGGGCCGTCGCCGCGGCCTGCCCGAGCTCTGGCGGAGGGCGGTCAGCGCGCGCGTCGGCCCGCACGGGCACGAGGCCGTGCGACCGCTGGCCGTGCCCGGTCGCACGGTCGCGCCCGACAGTCTCGTGGCGAGATCCCCGATCGACGTGGACGTCACCGTGCAGAGTCAGATCAGCGCGCTCCAGGACACCGCGCCGGATGCCCTGATCAAGGACTTGGAGCAGACGTTCGGGCCGGGGGCGCCGCCGGCGCACTGGCGCGCGGCCGCCGAGCGGCCGCGCCACTGGCTGCGCGGCTACGCCAGCGCCCTGGCCGAGGTCTGGAACACCACGGAACCCTTGTGGAAGCGGGCCCGCCCGCTGCTGGAAAGGGAGATCGAGCGCGTGGGCGTGGCGACCGTGCGCGGCCGCCCAGAGCTGCTGTTCGGGACGCTCAGTGACCGCATCGTCAGCACCGAGCGCGGCCTGCTCATCTCCGACCCCGAGGCCGGCGGGTACGACCTGGGCGACCGCAGGATCGTTCTGGTGCCGACGCTGGCCGGCAAGGACTCCGTGATCGTCAGCCTGGACGACCCGGAGGCGGTGTGGATCGCCTATCCGGTACGGGGCGCCGAATCGTTGTGGCGCAAACCGGTCAGGCCCTCGGTGGACGAGTTGTCCGCGCTCGTCGGCCCGATCAGGGCGGACCTGCTCTGCGCCCTCGACCAGCCCATGACCATGTCCATGCTGGCCGCGGACATGAAGATCGCCCCGAGCGGCCTCACGTACCATTGCGACCGGCTGCGCGCCGGGAGGCTGATCACCCGGGAGCGCCGCGGGCGTGAGGTGTGGATCGCCCGCACCCGCCGGGCGGAGGAGCTGCTGGAGCTCTTCCGGCGCTGAGCAGAGAAAGGGGGACGTGAGCGTGGGACTCACCTTCCACCGCGGCGCGCTGGAGACGTGCGCGACCGCGGCCAGGTCGGCGTCCGGGGCCTTCGCGGGCTCGGCGGGCCAGGCGCCGGACGTGACCGCCTTCGGGAACGTGTCCGGGTCGGCGGCGATGGCGACGGCCGCGGGCGACCTGCTACGGGCCGCCGAGCAGGCGGCCAAGACCCTGGGCGGCCGCCTGGAGGCGGTGGAGCGCACCCTCGACGCCGTCGAGCGCACGGTCGTCGCCGCCGACGGCGCCGCGGTCCGGCGGTGAGCGCTCTCGACGACGTCAGGGCCGCGCCGGGCGGCGGCGAACTGGCCGATCTCGCGGCCAAGGTGATCGGGGCGCCGGAGACGATCACCGCGGCGGCCAGGACCTGGCACGCCGCCGCGGGCACTGCCGGGGAGCACACCGGCGCGCTGCGCAATGCGGTCTCCGACGTGGACCAGGCATGGCAGGGGGCCGGCGCCGACGCGTTCACCGGTTACATGGGCCGGCTCGCAGGGTGCGGCGAGCGGTACCAGCAGGCGTTGCGGGACTGCGCGGGCCACCTCGACACCGCCGCGAGCACGCTGAGCTCGGCGGAGACGCTGGCGCTCGAGACCTGCCAGGGCTACGCCTCCGCCGCCCGTGAAGTGCGCGGGCGCACTCCCCCGCCCACCGAGGAGCAGGTCGCCGAGAGCATGCGGCCGGCGCTCGGCGAGGCCCGCGCGGCGCTGCAGAAGCTGGTCACCGACACCGGCAAGACGCTCGACGACCTGGCGGGCAAGCTCCGGAGCGCGCTCGGCACGATCCCGGACGTCGCCAAGGAACTGCCCGAGCCGGACGCGCAGTCCTTCGCGCCCGCCCCGGGCAGGAGGCTCGACTGGTCGCCGGCGGAGGCGGAGTCAGGCACGACCGCGCTGGCAGCGTCGACGCCGTCAGGCGCGTCGGGCGGCGGTTCGGGAGGCTTCGGCGGGTACGGCTCCAGCGGCCCGCCGCCGGCCGGAGGCGGGCCGGCCCCTCAGGGCCAGGTCGCCGGCTGGATCAACCAGGCGATCGCCGTTCTCAGGGCGCACGGCTACCCCCTGGAGAAGATGAACGCGAACGACATCTGGATGATCATCAAGCACGAGTCGGGCGGCAACCCGCACGCCATCAACAACTGGGACTCCAACGCGGCGAGGGGCACGCCCTCCAAAGGGCTGATGCAGACCATCGACCCGACGTTCGACGCCCACAAGCTGCCGGGACACGGCAACGTCTACGACCCGGTCGACAACATCATCGCGGGCGTGCGCTACGCCATCGACCGCTACGGCTCGGTCTCGAACGTGCCCGGCGTGGTCGGCATGAAGACCGGCGGCGGCTACCGCGGTTACTGATCCTGCTCGGACGCGGGTTCGGCCGCCCGCGCGGGGTCGAGCACGGGGCCCTCGGGGATGAGCTGGAGCACGTTCGCCGGCACGGGCGTGACCTGGCTCGCGTCGTAGCCGAGCTTGCCGAGCACGTCGGCGCCCGGCACGGCGTAGCGCCGTCCGTCGGCGGTGACCAGGTAGTAGGACTGGACCGCCTTGAGCTGGCCGTCGCCGGGCAGGACGCCGGCCAGCACGGCCTTGCCCGGCGGCAGGCGTACGAGGTCGGTGGCGTCGCCGTGCGCCTGGGGCAGCGTGGCGCCGGTGGTGAGGCGGGCGCGGGTGGATCCGGTGCTCGTGTCGGTGTAGACGGCACACAGCGGGCGGGCCGGGTCGTAGGCGGTCATGCGCGGCATGACAGGCGGCAGGCCGTCGGCGGGAAGCGTGGTCCGCGAGCGGGGGGCGGCGTTGGCGGTGGCCGCGTCGATGGCGATCTCCTTCACCGCGCCGCCGCCGTAGGCCTTCCTGCTCTCGGGGTCGCTGAGCAGCAGCGTGGCCTGGCCCTGGGTGACGGGGGCGAGCCCGTCGCCCAGCATGACGTACCAGCGGGGCTCGCCGCCGGCCACGCCGTCCGCGCGGAACACCTGGCCCACGGCGGCGGCCTTGCCCCCGGGCCCGGTGACCGGCCTGCCGCGGCCGCTGATGCCGGGCGCGGCCAGGTCGGGCCCCTCCGGCAGCGCGTTGAGCCAGGCGACCGGCACCGGGGCGGGCGCGGTGGGGGTGAGCCCGCGGGCGATGCCGCCCGCCACGCGCATGCGGGTGCCGCGCCAGATGGCCCACTGCCGGCCGCCCACGTCGACGAGGATCGCGTCGCCGTCCGCGACCTGCGCGCCGCCGACCTCGCGACCGGCGACCAGCGTCACGTACGGCTTGCGCCCGGTCGGCTCGGCGCGTTCCTGCACGCAGACCGCCCAGGGGCCCTTGGCCAGATTCTCGGGGGCGGGCAGCGAGTCGGGGGCGCCGGGGATGCCGATGGGCGCTCCGCGCTCGTACCCGGCCAGGGCCTCCCGCGCCACGACCCGCTCCTTGATCTGCCCCGAGGCGAGCACGAGACGGGCGGAGGCGTAGTTGGCGACGGGGATGAGCCTGCGCTGGTCGTGGCTGTAGACGTAGCCGGCGCCCGTCTCGCGTTCGATGACGAGCGTGCCGGGCTCCTCGATCGACTTCGTGCCGCCGGGGCGCAACAGGCCGAACACGGCGAAGCCGACGCACAGCAGGACCGCCACCATGATCCCGGCCAGGAACCCGATGTTCTGCCGGCGCAGCGGCCATTCGGGCTGGTTGGGCTGAGCGCGCAGCAGAGCCAGCCCGATGCGCTGGATGGTGAGACGGTACGCCTGGTAAAGGTCGCGCTGGCTGTGCACTAACGCCCCTTGCTTCTTACTAGTACTTACTAAACCCAATTTATCGGAATAAAAGCCGCGAAGCCGCACGGTATCGCATAGGCGAACAATGGTGGGCCAGTAAATGACGTTCCCGGCCACTCCCCCGGCGGCGTCGCACAATGATGATCGTGAATCAGGACACCCGCTACATCACCCCCGACGCGATCGGCGAGGTCCGCCGCGACCTCAGGGAGGACCTGCTGCCGCTCTTCGCGGAGATCCGCCGGATCCTCGAGGAGAACAGGTCGCTCGACTTCCCCGGGTGGGGGCCGCTGGGCGAGTGGACGGCGGGCGCGCTCTATCGGTCGCTCATCGACGCGTTCGTCCGTGACACCGACGCGGCGCTCGGCGTCATCAGGACGTGGGAGGGCGAGCACCTGCGCTTCGCCGAGCACAACTGGCGCGCGGCCGAGGACCTCGCCGTACGGCGGGCAGGGCGGCCGTGACCCGCAGGGTCGCCGGCCGGGCAAGGGACGGCTCACCACTGCGCCCTCTGCCGAAGATCCCGCCCGACCCGGGAGCCGTGCGGGACATCCTGCGCAAGGCGGGGCGGCTGGAGCCGTCCGTGCTCGTCGGCCTGCTGGCCACCGCCCCGGCCGTGGCGAACGTGGCCGCCATCTGGACGGCCGCCGCGAACCTCCAGGCGGGCGTGGGCGGACGGCTCGACAAGGGCGCCAACAACGTGCTCACCGGCCTGATCAGCGCGTCGGGGCAGAGGTGGATCGCCGAGGACCAGAAGGCGTTCGCCGACGCGGTCGCCGTGCTGCGGACGCACCTCGACGTCCTGCGCACCAACGTGCAGTGGGCGGCGGGGCACGTCGACGGCATCGGCGACGGTTTCCTCGTCTACTGGGGAGCGGCCCTCAAGATCGCGCAGGAGACGTACCTGCGGCTGGCCGCGCTGCGGGTGCTCGCGCTGGCCCCGCAGACCAGGGTGGCGGCGAGGATCGCGATGCGCAGGACGGGCGCGCAGGCGAGCGCGGCGCTGGCCGCGTCGACCGAGCGGCTGGGGCGTTTTCTCGGCTCGCTCGGCTTCAAGGACGTGCTGGGCGGCGTCGCGGCGGGGATCGGCGGCTCGGCCGCCGTGCAGCTCGCGTTCATGCGGCCGGACGGCGGCGCGGCGGTCGACTTCACCGAGGCGGCCGGCACAGCGAGGGCGGGCACGTTCGCCGAGCCCGAGCCGGGCACCCCGCTGCCGGACGCCGCCCGGTCCTTCGACTGGCGGGTCAGGGCACCCGGCGGCGACATGAGCCTGGACGACGTCGTCAGGGACAGGAGCTAACCGACCAGGCCGCGGATGGTCTGGTACAGGTCCAGTACGGCCAGCGCCAGCGGGATGAGCGCGATCATCAGCAGGATGTCCGCGATGTCGCCCATCCGGCCCCAAAACGGGGACGGCCGCCCGGACGTGAGCCACAGCGCCGTGCCCGCCACGCCCAGGGCGAGCACCACCAGCGCGGGGACGATCCCGTAGAGCACCGTCCCGTCCGCCGCCCCGGGCGCGGCCCCGGCGGCGGCCAGCACCACCCCCGCCAGCGCCGTGGTCAGCAGCCAGACGCGCTGGCCACGGCCCTCGAACACGCGGGCCCGCATGAGCATCGACAACGACAACGCCGCGCTCATCGCGGTCGCGGCCCAGGCGCCGTCGAGGACGAGCAGCACCTGGGCGCCGAGCACGACGAGCGCCACCCCGCCGAGCAGCCCGCCGCAGAAGCGGTCGGCGACCACCGTCTTGTCGATCACCAGCTCGCCGTCGAGGTCGCCGCCCTCGCGCCGCAGCTCATCGGCCGTCGTCGGCAGCGCGGGCAGCGGCATGCCCGCCAGCCGGAACGACAGGGACGGGATCGCCGTCGTCAGCCCCACCGCGAGGGCGGCCAGCACCGCCGCCACCCCGGCCGCGGCCAGGTCGAAGCCCATGACCAGCCCCGACGCCAGCAGCCCGCAGAACGCGGCGGCGGCCACGCCGAGGAACGCCGGCAGCCCCTCCGCGACCGCGAACCCGGTCGCCGTGGCCAGCATCAGCACCACGCCGCAGGCGGACAGCAGGTTGGCCGGCTGGAGGATGGCGCCGTCCGTGGCCGGCCCGAGCAGCCCGGCGACGAACCCGTACGGCAGGGCGGCGTACCCGATGACCGCGCCCGAGCGCGCGTCGCCGAGCGCCCGCGACAGCGCCGCCGCGACCAGCAGCAGGACCAGCGCGACGACGCCCGCGACCAGGGCCGCGGGCGTCCAGGGCGGCCCGGTGGCGAGCAGCGCGGCGGCGCCCACGCCGAGCAGGGCGGCGGCGGCGCGCAGGCCGTACGACCTGGTGGTGGCGGGTTCCCAGCGGCCGGTGCGCTCCAGCACGCCGGTCGCCACGGCGTCGGCCACGTCGTCGAAGACGATCTCCGGCAGCTCGTGCCCGCGTGGGCGCAGGTGCAGCAGTTCGCCGTCGCGCACGGCCAGCTCGGCCAGTGTGGTGTCGAGGTCGAACGGCGGGCCGCCGAGCCGCTGGAGCACCCAGCCGCCGTGGGCCAGGCCCGCCTCCGCGAGCCCCTCCCCCGCGATGCGCAGAAGGGTGGGCAGCAGGTTGCCGAGCGGCATGTCGGGCGGCAGGCCGACATCCAGGAATCCGCGCGGGGTCACGACGGTGACCCGGCACAGGTCGGTTCCGATGGCACTCACCCAGCCGAGTTTATGGATTGCCCATCGTGCGCGACGCGCTAAAAACATCCAGGAATTTTGAAATATCGCATATAACGCTATGTCGGCGGCTTTTATGGGCCCTGATGAGTGGCAGCCTGATCGTGGTCCGCAGACCCGAGCGGCGTACCCCGCCCGAGCCTCCCGGCGGCGAGGTGCTGCTGGAGTCGCCCCCGGAGATTCCCGAGACCGTGACCGGCGGCGGGCTGACCCAGTTGCTGACGTACCTGCCCATGATCGCCGGAGCCGGGGCGATGGCGCTGATGGTCACCGGCGGCGGCACCGGCAACCCGATCATGATGGTGTCCAGCGGCCTGTTCGCGGTCTCCATGATCGGCATGACCGTGGGCCAGATGATGCGCAACGCCGGCGAGCGCAAGACCCAGCTCAACGGCCAGCGCCGCGACTACTACCGCTACCTCGAACAGGTCAGGAAGCGGGTCCGCGGCGCCGCGGCGCAGCAGCACCGGGCCATGACGTGGAACCATCCCGACCCCGCCGCGCTCTGGTCACTGGTGATGACCAGCCGGCTGTGGGAGCGGCGGCCCCGCGACGACGACTTCGCCCAGATCAGGATCGCCACCTCCGCGCAGCGGCTGGCGCTGCCGATGATCCCGCCGGAGACCAAGCCGATCGAGGACCTCGACCCGATGACGGCGGGCGCGCTGCGGCGCTTCGTCCGCACGCACGCCACCGTGCCGGGGCTGCCCGTCGCGCTGGCGCTGCACTCGTTCGCCAGGATCTCCGTCACCGGGGACCCCGGGGCCGCGCGCGACCTCGTCCGCGCCGCGCTGGCGCAGGCGGCCGCGCTGCATTCGCCGGAGGAACTGCGGATCTCGGTATGCGCGGGCGGTGAACGCGCCGCCGAATGGGAGCCGGTGAAGTGGCTGCCGCACGCCCTGCACCCGACCGAGGAGGACGGCGCGGGCCCGGTGCGGCTGGTCGTACGCGACCTCGGCGAGCTGGACGCCCTGCTGGGGTTCGAGCTGAAGGACCGCCCCCGGTTCAGCAAGGGGCTCGCGCCGGACGCGCTGCCGTACCACGTCGTGGTGGTGGACGGCGGCACGGTGCCCGCCGGCAGCCAGCTCGCCCTGGACGTCATCGAGGGCGTCACCGTCATCGAGCTCGGCGGCACGGTCCCGCAGGCCCCCGCGCAGCTCACCCTGCGCCTTGAGGTCGGCCCCGACGAAGTGGTCAGGGTCGTCGAGGACGAACTCGGCAAGGAGCTCAGGTCGGGGCTCGGCCGGCCGGACCGGATGGCGCGGCCCGCGTTCGCCGCCCTGGTCAGGCAGCTCGCGCCGATGCGGTCGGGCACCGGCGGCAAGGAGGAGCAGCAGGACGTGTTCGCCACGAACACGACCCTCACTGACCTGCTCAGGATCGGCGATGCGCGGCACCTGTCGCCCGCCTCCACCTGGCAGCCCCGCCCGGCCAGGAACCGGCTGCGGGTCCCGATCGGGCTCGGCGCCGACGGGCGGCCGGTCGAGCTGGACATCAAGGAGGCCGCCCAGGGCGGCATGGGACCGCACGGGCTGGTGGTCGGAGCGACCGGCTCCGGCAAGTCGGAGCTGCTGCGCACGCTGGTGCTGGCGCTGGCGGTCACGCACTCGTCCGAGACGCTGAACTTCGTGCTCGTCGACTTCAAGGGCGGCGCCACGTTCCTCGGCCTCGACACGCTGCCGCACGTCTCCGCCGTCATCACCAACCTGGAGGACGAGCTGCCGCTGGTGGACCGCATGCACGACGCGCTCCACGGCGAGATGGTGCGCCGCCAGGAGCTGCTGCGCGCGGCCGGCAACTACGCCTCCCTGCGCGACTACGAGCAGGCCCGCGAGCAGGGCGCCGACCTGCGGCCGCTGCCGACGCTGTTCATCGTGCTCGACGAGTTCAGCGAGCTGCTGACGGCCAAACCGGAGTTCGTCGAACTGTTCGTGATGATCGGCCGGCTCGGCCGGTCGCTCGGCGTGCACCTGCTGCTCGCCTCGCAGCGGCTCGAATCGGGGCGGCTGCGCGGGCTCGACACCCACCTGTCGTACCGGATCGGGCTGCGCACCTTCTCGGCGGCCGAGAGCCGGGCCGTGCTCGGGGTGGCGGACGCGTACTCGCTGCCGCCCGAGCCGGGCAACGCCTACCTGATGTTCGAGACCACGGGCATGACCCGGTTCAAGGCCGCGTACGTGTCGGGGGCGTACCAGCCGGACGCGGCGCGCCACCGGGCGGCGCCGGCGCGCTCGGGCCACCGAGGAAAGATCATCTGGTACGGCCCCGAGCGCGTCCCCCTGCCGCCGGTGACGGAGACGCCCCCGCAGGAGGACGAGAGGGACAAGCAGACCAAGCAGGACAGCCTGCTGGACATCGTGGTCGGGCGGCTGACCGGCCAGGGGCCCGCCGCGCACCGGATCTGGCTGCCGCCGCTCAAGGAGCCCGCCTCGCTCGACCGGCTGCTGCCGCCCATCGAGGCCACCCCCGGGCACGGCCTCACCGCGGCGGGCGTCGCGCGCGAGCGGCCGGGGCGGCTGCACGCCGTGGCCGGCATCGTGGACAGCCCGTTCGACCAGCGGCGGGACCCGTACTGGCTGGACCTGTCGGGAGCGGCCGGCAACGTCGCCATCGTCGGCGCGCCGCAGACCGGCAAGAGCACGCTGCTGCGCACGCTGATCGCCTCGCTCGCGCTCACGCACACCCCCAAGGAGGTGCAGTTCTACTGCCTGGACTTCGGCGGCGGCACCCTGTCGTCGTTGTCCGGGCTGCCGCACGTCGGCGGCGTCGCCACCCGGCTCGACGCCGACGCGGTGCGCAGGACGGTGGCCGAGCTGAAGACGCTGCTCGACCGCCGCGAGCGGCTGTTCGTGGAGCGCGGGATCGACTCCATGGCCACCTACCGCAGGATGGTCGCGTCGGGCGCGTACGAGGGCGACGGCTGGGGGGACGTGTTCCTCGTCGTGGACGGCTGGGCGATCGTGCGCCAGGAGTACGAGCAGCTCGAACCCGACGTCGGCGACCTCGTCACCCGCGGGCTCGGCTTCGGCATCCACGTCGTCGGCACCGCCAACCGGTGGATGGAGTTCCGTTCGGCCATCCGAGACCTGCTCGGCACCAGGCTGGAGCTCAGGCTCGGCGACACGTTCGACAGCGAGATCAACCGCAAGGCGGCGGCCAACGTGCCCGAAGGGGCTCCTGGACGCGGGCTCACCCGCGAGGCGTTGCACTTCCTCGCCGCGCTGCCGCGCATCGACGGCCGTTCCGGCGTGGACGACCTGTCCGACGGCGTGACCGCCTTCGTCGAGGCGGCGGCCGAGGCCTGGCACGACCACCCGGCCCCGCCCGTACGCCTGCTGCCCGCCCTGCTGCCCGCGCACACGCTGCCGCGCGGCACCGGGAACCCGGCCGGAGGAGGGGCGGCCCGCGTGCCGATCGGCATCGACGAGGCCGCCCTGGCGCCGGTGTGGCTGGACTTCGACGCCGACCCGCACTTCGTCGTGTTCGGCGACACCGAGACCGGCAAGACCAACCTGCTGCGCCTGGTAGCAGGCGGCATCGCGGACACGCACACGCCACTGCAGGCGCGGTTCGTCGTCATCGACTACCGCCGCACGCTGCTCGACGCCACCGACACCGAACACCGCATCGGCTACGCCGCCTCCAGCACCGCCGCCGCCACCCTGCTGCAGGGCGTGCAGGAGGTGCTGCAGACGCGCCTGCCGCCGCCCGACCTCACCTCGGAACAACTGCGGACGCGCAGCTGGTGGACCGGGCAGGACCTGTACGTGATCGTCGACGACTACGACCTCGTGGCCACCTCCGCCAACCCACTCACCGTGCTCGGGGACCTGCTGCCGCAGGCCAGGGACATCGGCCTGCACCTGGTGCTGGCGCGATCCATGGGCGGGGCGGGGCGCAGCATGCTCGACCCGGTCGTGCGGCGGCTGAAGGAGATGAACTCGCCGGCCGTGCTGCTGTCAGGGCCGCGGGACGAGGGTCAGCTGTTCGGCAACGTACGGCCGCGCAAACTCCCGGCGGGACGCGGCCTCTACGTGGACCGGCGGTCGGGCGAGAGGCTCATCCAGACCGCCTACCTGGGCTGACGGGCTCCGGGGCTCCGGGGGCTCCGGAGCTTCGGGTCTCAGCGGTCGAGGTCGCGCTGGATGCGGGCCAGCTCGGCCGTCGCCTGGTCCATGGCGGCCTCGTACGCCTCCCGCGCCTCCCGCATGCGCACGTCGGCCGCGTTGTTCTCGGCGGCCAGGTCGAGCGGTCCCTCCCCCAGGACGTCGCGGAGCAGCTCGGCCGACTTGGCCTGCATGTCGGCCAGCGCCTCGGCGATCAGGGTCAGGATCGTCTCCGACAGCCGCTGCGAGCCCCACCGCATGGCGCGGGGGTCGATGTCGAGGGCCGTGACGCCCTGCGCCGAGCACTCGACCGTCACCAGCTTGCCGGGGTCGCGGGCGACGCCCGTGACGTCGAGCACCTGCCGGTGAAGCTCGTCCAGCTCGGCGGCGGGCCGCTGTGCCTCGGCCACCAGCCGGTCGATGGCCTCCTCGTCGAACGCCGCCATCACGCGGTCATCCTTCCCCTGTCATCACGCGTTCTCCGCGGACCCGGCCGGATCCGCGCTCCCCGCGGGACCGGTCAGGTCTGCGCTTGCGGCGGAACCGGGCAGCTGCGGCGAGCTCTCCAGCTGGGTGCCGCTGATCCGGTCCGCGACCGCCGACTGGCCCATCGACCCCGCGGTCACCGCGACCGCGCCGCCGATCAGCGCCTTCTTGACCGGCGACATCTGCGCCAGCTTCTGCACCGCCTTGCCGAGCAGGCCCTGGCCGCTCCCGACGAACTCTCTCGCCCTGGAGGCGAGCATCCCCGCCTGGTGGTCCGCCCTACGGCCGAACCCGGTGGCGGCCACCTCGGCGGCCGCCCTGGTGAAGGGGTTCACCGCGGCGACCTTGTGCATCACGCCCGCCGCGAGGATGCCCGCACCGGTGGCGAAGACGGCCTTGCCCAGAGCGTCGTACACGTTGGCGGTGACGCGCAGGGTGTCGGCCGTCGCCCTCGGCGAGGCGACCTTCTCCCCGGCGTCGTCGGAGTAGGCCAGCACGGTGTCCTTGTAGAGCTCGGCGCTGGGTGCGGACCACTCGACGCCGCGCGTGGAGGAGTCCACCGTTCCGGGGTGCCGTTCCAGGGCCGAGGCCAGCCGCTCCCATCCGTCGGCCGCCGTCTGTTGCTGGGCGGTGTCGCCGTACATGAGGGGAAGGAGCAGCGTGGCGTAGCGGGCGCGGTTCCAGCCGAGGAGCATCGAGCCGGTCGTCGCCATGGCCGAGCCCTCGATCACCGACCACGGTTGTTCAAGCACCTGGGGCTCGCTTTCACGCTGGGATGTCGTCGATCTGGGACAGGGTCCGCGGGTCGGCCGGCATGTCCGCGGCGAGCCCGGCGGCGCTCGCGTCGCCGTCCACGTAGCCGTTGGCCGTGCCGTACGCCCTGTCGTGGATGTCGGCCACCTGGTCGCGTTTGTCCGACAGGTACTTCAGCGCGGCCGTCTTGACCTCGTCCAGCGCCTGCCCGAGCGACCCGCCGAGCAGCCCGAAGGCGCCGTACGCGCCGGACGTCAGCTCGACCTGCCCGATGGCCCGGCTCATGGCCTCCAGATCGTGCATGGGTGCCGAGGCCATGTTCCGGCCCATCGCGCGGATCGACTCCGCCTGCGCCGCCACCGAGTCCCGGTTCATGAGCTCACCCCACCACCGGAGGGCCGCAGTCGATCTCGGGCCGGAAGAAGCCGTCGTCGCTCTTCGGCGTGAGGGAGCGCCGGCCCGACCGCGCGTCCTGCGGGACCGCCCCGCCCATGGGCATGAACGGCACGCCGCCGGTCGCCGTCGTGCCCGGCTCCCGCACGCCCACGGGCGTCACGGCCGGGGACGGGGAGGCGCCCACGACCGGCACGGTGCCCGGCCGCACGGAGGGGCCGGTCTCGGCCGTGACACTCCTCGTTCGCGCCGGGTCCCCGGAGGGGGACGGATCATGACCCGTGGACGGGGACGGCCCGCCGTCGCGCCTGAACGAGGGCACGGGGGTCGT
>NZ_SMJZ01000102.1 GCF_004348345.1 Nonomuraea longispora | reverse complement strand
ACTACGTACCGCTCTAGAAACATTGCAGAGCGTTACTTTGGGGCTGGTTCCGCGGACCCGAGGGGGGCCCGTTACACGACAACGCCTCCCCGGCCCGGCGGGCGCGGGGAGGCGTTCGGTGTTCTCGGCCAGGGTTCAGCCGAGCAGCGGCACGAGTTGTTCCTCCTCGTAGTCGAGGTGCGCCTCCAGCTCTTCGGTCAGCCGGTCGGCTCTCAGCCGCTCCATCGCGGGGGCCAGCTCCGGATGGTCGCTCTCCATCGCCGGGAACATGAACCCGTCCTCGCGCTGGGCACGTAGCCGCCGTCGTGGTGGTAGGCGCGGACGGTGGCCGTGGACGGGAGACGCTCCGCGCCGAGCGCGGGCATCCGCCTCTCCAGCAGGTCCAGCCATGTGCGGCGCGGTCGGGCGGCTGGCGTGGGCTCAGGCCCAACCGGTTGCGCCTGCTGCGGCTGCTCGTCGGCGGGAGCGGGCGCGGGCTCGTCGGTGCGAAGGCTCTCGGGCGGCTCGTATGTGAACGTCATGGCGTGCCACCGTTTAGCTCCTCGTCGTTCGACTTCTCGGCGAACGTCCGCGTCTGCTGGGCAGGCTTTCGCCCAGTTCGCGCGCCCGGCGTGGGTCTCGCTGCAACAGCGCGTGCAGTTCCGACACAAGGAAGCAGGCGGCTCGCCAGTAGATCCGCCATGGCATGGTCTCTGCGTCGATCAGGGCGGTGTGCCGGTTTTGACGGTTCTGGGCACGCTTGGACACCATCTCCCCTTGGCGTGGCTCGCTTCGTGCCAACCGCCGTGCCGAGTGGAGAACCGCATTCGCGCACCGCGCCCGATCTCGGGTGCGGACGCCCGTGGGAATCCGTGCGGAAGGTCAGGCCGCACGCGCCGCTCACCCGCGACGAGTGTGGCCACGTGGGTGTACGCGAAGGCCTCCCGCACCGGTCCCGCTCTGGCGATCAGTCCCCAGCTTTCCTCAGGTCATCGGCAAAAGACTCGACGATTGCAACTGATTCGGTCATCTGGATCGGGGCGTCATACTCCGCGACGATGATGCATCGAAACGTCTTCACCACGGTCGCGCCGTCGGCGTGCTTCTTGGCATAGATGGAGCTGGGGTCGTCCTGGATGACGAAGAACTTCCGGCCGGCCAACCTAATGCCGTTGGCCTGGACACGAGCAAGATCCTTGAAACCCTCGATGAGGCTTAGCTGCTCCTCGCGACTGAGCGTGTACCCTTCGGACGCAGCCACTATTCCGCCGTCCAGCCCGACGATTGCCGCCCGGTTGACTTTGCCGGAGCCGATCAGATCGTGATCCACGTAGTGCTGCCAGTCGTTCATACACAGCCCTTCCTGTTGCGGCCTGAGCCCTACCAGCGACGCCGCCCATCTGCGCTCCCGGCTTGCACCGGCAGTGCACTTTCATCTGCTGGCCGACTCATCCGCTGATTCCTTTGGAAGCTTCAGTCTAACTGGCTGCCTGCACTGCAAGATCAACACGGTCTGGGACTCGTGACGCAGTTCTTACCCGCGTTCCGCGTAATTCGGGGTTCCTGGAGGTCGTAGCGACCTGAACGCGCAGCTCAGTGGCTTGGAATGTGGGTCGACGGCTGGATTCGCCTAGAGACGCGATTTCTAGACTTTGCTGTGCTGGCCTGGTCTTGGGTCATAAGGTCTGGAGTCGTGTACGTGAAGACGACGAAGCGGGAGAACAAGCCCGGGACCCGGGTTCCGCAGTTGGTAGTCACACGTTAGCCTGAATTTGGAGGTTGACCTGGGGGAATGCGTGTGGGGCCGGAGAGCGTCGTGTGCCTACGCCCTCCGCGGCCGGATGCTGGTCGGGTTAGCTAGCCGGGACGCTGGACTGGGTCACCTCGCATGAGCGGACACCTGGCGCAACGTTCACTGATTGGGCCCTGTAAGTTCGACGCCGCGTCACACACAGCGGAGTCGTGGCCGAGGGTGAAAGGTCTGCACGGCGTGACGATCACGGCAGAATAGGCGCGATACCTACCTCATCACCTCGCTGGTGCGATCTGGATCGGTGAGGGATCGGTGTGTGACCTGGACCACCTCGGATATCTGCGCGGGCAGCCGATCAGGGCGACCGACGTCCGCGCTGTGAGTCCGCCGGGGAATGGTTCGCCGAGGCGTACGCCCTGTGCGCCACCCGTCAATCGACTTCGTTCTGCACGGGCCGGCTGGCTCACCGGCCAGGCGGAACGACGCGGAGACGCTGTTCAGCCTGGTCGAGAGCATGTTCGCCGATGGCGACGCTACGCCGACGCCATCACCCGATGGGAACACATCACCGGACGAGAAGCACCCGCCCAGCCCTCCTCAACGATCAGAGCGGGCCACGACCCGCACCCGCGTTCATCGAATGGCTGATGGGCCTCGAACCCGGATGGGTCACCGACCTCGTGCTCGGGCTCGCCCAGAACCAGATGAGCACCGCCTTGGCAACGGCGTCCTCCCGCTCCAAGCGATGCTCGCACTCACCGAACTGGAGATCCAGTCGCGGCCGACTTGAAATCAGACTGCTGCTCCGAGCCTGGTGATACAGCGGACGCGTCGGACAAGGCTCTGGCCCCCATGGTGGGATAGAGAGCATGAGCGGTGTTGAGACCGGAGCAACCGAGAAGACTCCGCTGCTGTCGTGGACGGTCGATGCGGCCGTCGTCGCGGTGCTCATTGCGATCTTCTGGGCTCAGCCCCTGCTCACGACAGCGAGCGGTGCGAGCATGATCGTTGGCGTAACGCTCGCCGCAGCGGTGGCCGCCGCTGTGCTGCTCCGATGGAAGTTCCCGACCATTGCGCCCACTGTCGCGCTGGTCGCCACAGGTGTGGGGTCGATGCTCCAGGTGAGTACCGACCCGATGCTGGCCGTGGCCTGGTGCCTCTACCCGCTCGCCCTGCGTCGGGGTGTCCAGACGCGGATCATCGGCTCCGCCGCGATCCTGGTCATGATGCTCGTCCTGTGGACCTACGGCGCGGCGGGCTCCTCGGCCGTCGAGGAGCGTGTCATCTACGCGGGCATCGCGATCGGCGCCTCCTGGCTGCTGGGCCGCGCGGAGGCGCGGCGGCTGGAGGCGACCCGGCACGCCGTCCGCCAGCATGCCGAGGCCGAGCAGGCACGGCAGCAGACAGCGATGGCCCGCGAGGTGCACGATGTCGTCGGCCACGCGCTGAGCGTCATCCGTGCGGAGGCGGATGTCTCCCGCAACCTCCCCGGCCTCGGAGAATCCGAGCTACGGGAGAGCCTGGCCGGGATCGAGCACCGGGCGCGCGGCGCACTGGAAGAGGTGCAGGCGCTCGTGCGCGCCCTCCGCCTCGGACAGACCGATTCCGGGCGTGCGACCCCGCTGCCGCAGCTGGTGGCCGCAGCCCAGGTCAGCGGCATCGACGTGACGACGCGCATCGACCTGCCCGACACCATGGACGACGTGAGCCTGGTCGTCTCCCGCGTGGTGCAGGAGGCGCTGAGCAACGTCGTGCGGCACGCGAACGCGAACCGCTGCGAAGTCGCTGTCTGGCAGGAGGACCAGGCCGTGAGCGTGCGCATTGACGATGACGGGACCGGCCTCTCGGCAGGCCATACACCGGGCACCGGTTTGACCGGGATGCGCGAACGAGTCGAAGGTATCGGCGGATCGCTGACCGTGACCAACCGACTCGAAGGCGGCACCCGAGTCCTCGCGAAGATCCCAGCGGAGGTCGCGTCGTGACCGCCGCGATCACCGTGTTCCTCGCCGACGACGACGCGGATCTCCGCCAGGTCTACCGTCGCCTGCTCGACGGGACCGAGAGATTCCGCGTCATCGGCGAAGCAGGCACCGGCGAAGAAGCACTGCGCCTGATCTCCGCACTGCGCCCGAACGTGGCGCTGGTGGATGTACAGATGCCCGATGGGTCCGGCCTGGACGTGGTGCGAGGGGTCACCGACTCGGCCACACGGATCATCATGCTCACCACCTTCGATCTGGACGAGTACGTCACCGAGGCCTTGCGGGAGGGGGCGGCGGGGTTCCTGCTGAAGAACGCGTCCTCGGCCGAGGTGCTGGCCGCCGTGCGGGCGGTGCACGCCGGGCACAGCTCCCTCGCCCCGGAGGTGACGGCGCGGCTGGTCGAGCAGTTCAGCGGCCGGCCCCGGCCGAAGCCGCACGCTTTCGCGAGCATCCGGCTGAGCGAGCGGGAGCTGCAACTGGTGCGGCTGATCGCGCAGGGCGCCTCGAACCAGCAGATCGCCGCTGAGTTGCACCTGAGCGTGGAGACCGTCAAGACCTACCTCAAGCGGCTCTTCACGAAGCTCGACGTGAGCGACCGCACGCAGCTCGCGATCCTCGCGCATAAGGCAGGGCTGCTGCACGAGCCTCGCTGACCCTGCGAGGCCCGCGAAGTGTCCACTTTTGGGGGTCACAACGCCGATCGCGCTCCGGGCACGGTGGAACAGGTAACAGAAAGTTGCCTTGCCCATCGTGAGGAGCAGTACCGCGTGATCGAGATCAGCAACGTCTCCAAGAAGCACGGCCAGAAGACGGCGGTCGAGGGGGTGAGCTTCACTGCCAAGCCAGGACGTGTGACCGGATTCCTCGGTCCCAACGGGGCCGGCAAGTCCAGCACCCTGCGGATACTGCTCGGCCTTGACCGCCCGACCTCTGGCACCGCGCTCATCGACGGCAAGCCCTACGCGTCGCTGAGCCAGCCACTTCGCACGGTCGGCGCGATGCTCGACGGCGCATCCGCAGTACCGGAGCGACGCGGGGTGGATCATCTGCGCTGGATGGCGCAGTCCAACCGCATCCCCCTCCAGCGCATCGGCGAGGTGCTGGAGACGGTCGGCCTGACCGACGCGGCCAAGGTACGGGTGCGGAAGTACTCCCTCGGGATGAAGCAGCGTCTCGGCCTGGCCGCCGCGCTACTGGGCGAGCCGCGCATTCTCGTGCTCGATGAACCGGTCAACGGTCTCGACCCCGAGGGCATCCGCACCGTCCGCACGTTCCTGCGCCGGTACGCGGATCAGGGCAACACGGTGCTGCTGTCGAGCCACCTCATGGGCGAGACCGCCGAGACCGTCGACGACATCGTCGTGATCAACAAAGGCCGCATCATCGCCGACGGCACCCTGGGCGAGATCACCGAGGGGCACGGGTCGCTCGAGAATGCGTTCTTCACGCTGACGGGCAGCGAGCCCGGGAAGAGCTGGTGAGCGATGGCGCCGCAACGAAAGGACGCCCGATGAGCACGACCGCACCAGTTCGCACGGACGCACCACGGATCGGCATGCCGAGCATCGTCCGTGCCGAGTTCACCAAGTTCCTCACACTTCCGAGCGTATGGATCGTCACGGCCATCATCTGCATGATCTTCCTGTTCCTGCACATCAGGGGCCTCGGAGATCACGCCGAGATGATCGCCCACGTCCTGCCCGACGGGCAGTACGACACCGGGAACCGGCTGGTGGACGTCGGACGCGAGATCACGGACCTGGTCTACGTCGCTCCGCTGAACGCCGGCCTGCTGCTGCCCGCACTGGGTGCGGTGATCGCCGGAACAGAGTTCCGAGCTGGGCAGCTCGGTCTCAGCATGGTCGCCGTACCGAACCGGGCGCGCTTCGTGACCGGGAAAGTGTTCGCGACCACTCTCTGCGCCCTCGGTCTCTGGGCCGTCTTCGTCGCCGTCGGATTCGTCTTCGCCCACATCTCCGTCAAGGACTGGGACCCGACCGTGCTGTGGCAGTCGGCGGTGTTCCTCTCGTGTGCTCGCCTGCTGCTGTTCATGGCCACGACCACGCTCATCGGATTCGGGATCACGATCCTCGCTCGCAGCACGCTCGTGGGCATCATCTTCTCGGTCGTGACCATCATGCTCGTGTTCGCTCAGGTCGTCGCCATGATCTCTCCGACGTTGGACGCGATCCTCGTGCCGTTCAGCGCCGCTCGGAATCTGCTCCTGCAGGAGGCATCAGGCCCGCCCACGACAGCAGGGGCCGGGCACGGAGCGCTCGTCCTGGTCGGCTGGGCCCTATGTTCCGTCGGCGCTGCCGCGGTCACCATGACACGAAAGGACGCACGATGAGCACAACCACCGAAACGAAACCCCCGGTGATCCGACACCGCGATGTGATCGTCTCCGAGATCACGAAGATCACCTCGCATCCGGCCACACGCCTGATGCTCGCCATCACAGTCGCGGCGAATCTCATGCTCGCCGGCATCGATGCAGCAGGAGTGCCCTTCTATACGACGGTGGAGCAGCTCGAGGGCGTGGAGGAGCCCAACACGCTGTCGTCGTTCGGCATCATCATGCTCGCCCCGATCTACGCGTTCCTCGTCATCCCGGTCTGGGCGGCCGCGACCGAGCACAGCGCCGGGCAGATGCGCATGAGCCTCGCCGCCACACCCCGCCGAGACATGTTCGTCGCCGCGAAGTCCGTCGCGATGCTCACTGCGACCATCATTGCCGCGATCATCGCGACGGTGCCGGCTCGACTGGTCATCGGCATCGCCGACGGAAATGCTCTCGGTGATCTGCTGATCGACTCCGTCCAGTGGGTCGCGGCGTACATGTTCATGTCGGTGATCGCGTTCGGACTCGCGGGAATCCTCCGAAGCGCGATCGCGACGCTCGGGATCCTGATCGGAATCCCCATCGTCGTCGCAACCGGCATCCTGCAATGGCCCGACGGCATCCGCTTCCTCCCCGACCAAGCCGCACTGAGCCTGGTGGGAACCCCCGGCTACGACGTCACCGAACTGCCGCCCGGCATCGCCGCGCTCACGCTGCTGATCTGGTCGATCGTCGCGGTCGCCGCTTACGCGTTCGCGGTAACCCGTCGAGACGCCTGAGCAGAGGCATTGCCCATGAAATACCGCTCTACCTGGAAGGAGCACCCCATCACCATGAACAAGAAAAAGATCGGCACGATCATCGGCGTCGCCGTCGGTGTACTCGCACTCGGGCTCGCGGCTGCGTTCCTTGTCGCCGGAGTCTGAACATCACTGATACAGAGACGGAGTGAGCACATGAGTATCACCGGGTGGCTGGTCGCAGCGATCGTTGCGACCAGCGCCGTGGCGGCCTATATCTGGATGTTCTTACACGCCAGACGGGAAAGGGGTCCGCGATGATCGAAGGTCTGAGCTCGTCCCAAGTGCAGACCAGAGATTATCGAGACGCACTGGCCGACGGAACCTTCGGCCGAACCGTCCGACCTGCGGTTTGATACGACGGTAGGTCGCGAGCCTCTTGATCGGATATCAGCCGTTGCTCGCCCGCACGCGTACGATCCACCGTCCGATCGGGCCGCTCTCGTATGACTGTGTGAAGCTCATCGTGATCCGGACGGGGTCGGCGATCCTGTACTCGGAGTTCGGTGAGCGACCCGTCAAGCCCGGTGACGTTGTGCTGCTGGGCGCGAATGCGCTCTGCGGGTCGGAGCCCGAAGGCCACGTCACCGTCACGACGATCTACGCCGACGCTGACTTCCTGCTGGATCAGTTGTATCGCCGGTTCACGCCGCTGCGGGCCGAAGCACGCCAGGTTCGCGATGCGCTGCAACGCGACATCGCTCGGAGCTGGGGACTGCCAGAGCCGGCGGGCATGGTGCATCTGTCCACGAAGCAACTCTCGCGGGTGTTCGTGAACGCCTACGGGAAGCCGTTGACGTATCTGACGATGCCGCGGGTCGAGGAGATGGCACGCCTGCTGCGCGAGACCGACCTGACGATCGAGCAGGCCGGCCGACCAGTCAGCCGGCGCTCTCGCAACCGCGCGTCGTCGGCGTTCCGAGAGTGCGTCGGGATCACCCCGAGCCGGTACCGGGCGATGCGATCCGTAGGCGGCATGGTGCCCACGTTTGAGACTCCGGTGCCCACCTAAACGACCCCATTCCGCGCCCCCCGGACCCAGCATCCTGGTATCGCCTGAATCGGAGTGAGAAGCCGAAGCCGGGCGAGATGGTGCGCTCGCGGATGCTCGGCGTGCGCCCCGCCTACGTCCGGGACGTCTCGCAGACCGCTGGGGAACCGATCCCGGCACCACCGTCGCCGGTGCTGTTGGAGGGCGAAGCGCCCGACGGGCTCTGGGATGGGCTCGCGCAGCAGGTGCGAGCGGCGGGGTTCACGGTGATGCGTGCCGCATGAGGGCATGATCCACGGCGCGAACGGTCTGACTGATTTCGAGGCGAAGACGGTCGCGGTGCGGGAGAACATGGACCCCGCCGCCCAGGTCAAAAC
This sequence comes from Nonomuraea longispora, assembly GCF_004348345.1. GTDB lineage: Bacteria > Actinomycetota > Actinomycetes > Streptosporangiales > Streptosporangiaceae > Nonomuraea > Nonomuraea longispora. Next base: position 21,674 of record NZ_SMJZ01000102.1, on the reverse strand, counting down.
GTTGGCGCACGAGCTCGCGCATGTGCTGATGCACGACCCCGACCAGGAGGACGCCCGCCATCATCGCGGGATCGGCGAGGTCGAAGCCGAATCCGTCGCGCTCATGATCGGCGCCGCCCACGGAATGGACACCACCGGTTACACGATCCCGTACTGGCCGGGTGGGCGGCGAACGTCGACGGCAAGGAACCCGTCGAGATCGTCAAAGCCACCGGTGAGCGAGTGCGGAAGACCGCCGCAGGGATTCTCGATCAGTTCGAGGTCGAGAGCATGGGCGGCACCTACCACCAGGTCGTGGGCGACGACATCCCGCAGGCGCTGCTCGACTTCGCCCGCGACGTCAACGCCACCCAACTCGTCCTTGGAGCATCGAGAAGAGGCCGTTTCGCGCAGGTTCTCTCCCGGGGCGTGGGCGTGGAGCGCCGCCGGCCTGGTGAAGGCGAATTGGCCTCCCATACCTGCCCCAATAACCTGTCGGCATGGATGTCGATACCCGGCTGTTGCGCTACTTCGCTGTCGTGGCGGAGGAAGGAAGCCTTACCCGTGCCGCGGAGCGACTGTTCGTCTCCCAGCCGGCGTTGACCAAGCAGATCAAGCAACTCGAGGCCCGGCTCGGAGTGTCGTTGTTCGCCCGCTCCCGGAACGGCATGGCCCTCACCGAACCTGGCCGTTCGCTGGCCGAGCACGTGCCCGCGCTGCTGGCCGGGCTGGACCAGGCACTGCGCGCGGCCAAGAGCACGGCCGCCCAGGCCGCCCGCGTGCTGCGGGTCGGCTTCCTGGCCAGCGCCGCGAACGAAGCCACCCCGCACATCATCGCCGAGTTCGCCCGCCTGCGGCCGGGCTGGCGAGCCGACCTGCGACAGGCGTCCTGGGCGAACCCGACGGCCGGATTAGCCGACGGAGACGTCGATGCCGCCCTGGTGCGACTGCCGTTCCCCGGCCAGGAGAGCTTTCGTGTGGAAGAGTTGTTCTCCGAGCCCCGCTTGATCGCGTTGCCCACCGCGCACCCCTTCGCCGTACGCGAGGAGATCCCCTTCCGGGATCTGTGGGACGAGCCGTTCGTGGCCGCCCCCGAGGAAACCGGACGGTGGCGCGACTTCTGGCTGGGCATCGACGAACGGGAAGGCCGCCCCGCCCGTGTCGGCGCCGTCACCGACCATCCGGACGAATGGCTCAGCGCCATCGCCAACGGTTACGGCATTGCGCTCGCTCCCGAGTCCGCCGCTCGTTTCTACGCTCGCCCTGGCGTCACCTACCGGCCGGTGACCGGCGTCAGTCCTACGCGGGTCGGCATCGCCTGGGCTCCCGCTGACGACGCCAATCCCGTCGTCCAGGACTTCGTACGCTGCTGCTTGGACACCAGGCCCTCCCCTCCGGTGCCACCCCAGCACTGAAACACTTCCTGGTCAGGTCAGGAGGTCGCCTGCGTAGCGGGCGTACACGGCCGCGCAGCGGCGCATGGCGGCTTCGTCGACGTACTCGTGGGGGCCGTGGGAGACGTCCAGGCGGCCCGCGCCGTAGCCGAAGGCGGGGATGCCGAGCTGCGCGTACCAGCGGATCTCCAGGATGCCCGCGCACATCTCGAACCGGGCGGGCGTGCCTTCGACCTCGCCGACGACGCGGGCGAGCGCGCGGGCCGCGGGATGGTCCTGGTCGGTGGCGGCGGAGGGCTGGAGCTGGGTGGTGCGGATCGACACGTCGGCGCCGATCTCGCGGGCTGCCCCCTCGATGAGGCCCGTCAGGCGCTTGAGCTCGCCCTCCAGGTCCTCCTCCGGGTTGTAGCGTCCGTCGACGGTGAAGAAAGCCGAGCCGGGCACGACGTTGAAGTTGGAGCCGCCACCGGACAGGCCACCGACCACGAGCATGCTGCCGCGGGCGTCGCCGGGGTTCATGGGATACGCGGTGTGCCGCCCGGCCAGGTCGGCCGCGTACCGCTCGGCGGGGCGGGCGATGTGCAGCATGTGCTGGAAGGCGTTCACCCCACGATCCGCCTGTCCGACATGGGCCTCACGGCCCTGGATGTCGACGCGGAGGGAGACGGCGCCGCGGGCGGCGTGCCAGATGCTCCCGCCGCTCGGCTCGGCGGTGATCATAGCCAGCGCGCCGGGGTCGATCAGGCCCGCGGCGCGCAGGTGCCCGGCGCCTGCGACGCTGCCGGTCTCCTCGTCGCACACCAGGTGGACGACGATCCGGCCGTCGCCGAGCAGGCCCAGCTCCTTGGCGGCCGCGGCGCCGTAGAGCATGCTGACGATGCCGCCCTTCATGTCCGCCGTTCCCCGCCCGATGATCTTCCCGTCGCGGCGTACGGCCGTGAACTGCTCCAGGCTCTGAGCCGGCACCACGTCGAAGTGCCCGTGGAAATAGATGAGCTTGCCGCCGTCGCCTGCGGTGCCGCGGACGACGCACGGGTCGTCCAGGCCGCCGGACGGGTCGGCGACGTCGATGACCTCCGGTGCCAGCCCGAGCCGGTCCATCGCCTCACGCAGGACGCCGACGCAGCGGCGCAGCTCGCGGCCGGGCGGGTTCTCGGAGTCGACGGCCACGAGCCGTTCGAGCAGGTCCGCCATTTCCCCGGCCCGTTCGTCCAGCCAGGCCTCGACCTGTGCGGCTTGGTTCGTCATGGAGCTTGGCCCTTTCTCGGACGCCGTCACGTTCCGGCTGATCGCCACCCTTGCCGGGTGGCCGGTGTGATGTCCAATACCCGCGGCCATTCCACATCGGAATGATCGTCCCGTCGACCTGATCGCCCGCGGGCCGACGCGGTGGTGGAGCTTCCGCCCTGGTTCGGGGGCGCGGACGGGCGGGTTTCAGGAGTTCGTACAGGCTGGAGAAGCTGTCGTCGCCGTACCCGTCCGCCGATCGCCGGTCGAGCAGCGCCTTGAGCGGGTGGTGGACGCGCGGGTCGACGCCGCGCTCGGCGCTGGCGGCGACCAGGGTGTCCACGGCGTGGCGGTTCAGGTCGATGGTGGAGGCGGCGTCCGCGTAGGAGCCGGGTGCGGCCTCCTTCGCCAGGTGCGGCAGGAACGCCGCCATGTCGCGCAGCCAGGCGGCCGCCAGCGGGGCGAACCTCTCGGGGCCGGTGTCATACGTCTCCAGCAGGGCGGCGGCGTGCAGGAATCCGGTGAGGGCGGCGTAGCCGGTGCCGAGCACGGCCAGGCTGTGCGTCTCGGCGGCGGGGTCGGGCGCCCAGGTAGTGGCCGCTGGCCATCACCTCAAGTGCCGTCCGGTGCTCCTCGAACGCCGACTCGGAACCGCTGAAGAAGAAGGCCTCGGGTGCGCCGATGGTGTGGGGCAGGGCCATCATGGCGCCCGCCAGGTGGTCGGCGCCGGCGATGGTCGTGCCCATCCGGCCCAGGCCCAGGACGGTTACGCGGGGTGCTTCGTGCTCGGTCATGCCGCCGCCCCCTTCGACAGGGTCGTGATGGTGCTGGCGACGCCGGCCGCGCCGTGGCCGGCGGCGGACGCGCGCTCCAGCAGGTTCGTGAAGAGCTCTGGCACGTCCGTACGGATGCCGGCGGCGGCGCTGGCGTGGAGGAGGTGGGCCATCGCGGCGGCGTGCACGTCCACGGTGCCGTCGTCGTCCGGGTATCGGCCGTCCTGGATCTGCCGGGCGTGCTCGGTCATGAGCGAGGTCACGAACGGCATGTGGCTCGTCGCCACCGAGGCGAAGCCGGTGGCGTCCACACCCTCGGCGGCGACCAGGGCCACGGCGTGGTAGAAGCCCGCCAGCGTGCCCCACGCCAGGCCGAACAGCGCACCATCGTACAGGGATGCCAGCGCCGGATCTGCCCCGAGATGTACGGCGTTGCCCAGGCTCGCCAGCCCCCCCTGGTGCTCGGCGAAGGCGTCCGCGGAGCCGCTGAAGATGAACAGCGCCTCGCGCGGCCCGACCAGCCGGGTGCCGCTCATGGCGGCACCGTCGAGGTAGGCGGCCCCGTGCCCGCTCACCCATGCGGCCAGGTCGCGGGCCTCGTCGGGGGCGCCGGAGGCGAGGTTGACCACGGTCCTGCCCTGAAGGGTCGAGGTCGCCAGCACGTCGCGGACGGCGTGGTGGCCGGTCAGGCAGACCACGGCCAGCGGCGCCGCGCCGACCGCCTCCGCCGCGCTCGCGGCCCGCACCGCCCCCTGGGCGACCAGGGCATCGGCCTTGGCATCCGTACGGTTCCACACCGTCGTCCGGTAGCCCGCGGCCAGAAACGCCTGGGCCAGCCGGGCTCCCATCTGGCCCAGCCCGATCACCGCCACGGCCGGTCGTCCTGGCTTGTCGTTGTACGGAACTGCTGGCCGCCCATCGCCTGGTGACCCTCCCCGGCGCGGGCGGCGTGGGCACCGGCGATGACCTGTTCAGCCGGCAGATCGCCCGGCACCGCCAGGAGGGCACCCTCGACCACGCCGCTCTGGCCGGCCTGGCCTTCCTGCTGCTGGCCGCGGGACAAGCGTGCTCGGGCTGCTCACCGTCTCGGGCCTGTCGGGCAACTGGAATCCCGCGGTGTTCGAGAATCGGGACGTCCTGGACGTCGAGCGCGGCGCCCGCCATCACCTCGCGTTCGGCTTCGGCCCCCACCAGTGCCTCGGGCAGAACCTGGCCCGGATGGAACTGCAGATCCCTCTTCGACACGTTGTTCCGCCGCATGCCCACGCTGTGCCTGGCCGCGCCGGTGGAGGAGCTGCCGTTCAAGACCGACGCCATCGTCTACGGCGCCTGCGAGCTCCCTGTCACCTGGTGAACCGGGCATGATACGGCCACAAGCCCGGGACGCGGGGGGCCGCTACCCGGGCAGGGTGAACGCGGTGGCGAAGAGGTCGCCGTGCTCGGCGAGGTCGCGCAGCCACGGGGCAGGGACGGACGGGTCGCCGCACGCCACCGGCTCCGCCTGAGAAACGCCCGCAGGCCGCGTCAATGTTCAGATCGCAGCCGGTGAGGGCGTCCGGCATCGTGGTGGAGCTCGACCGCGTGCTGCCGCACAGCGTGTGGCAACACGCCGGAGGTGTGCCGTCGATCTGGCCTTCGCCGGTTCCAGTCAGTCGGTCACGATCCGGGCCCGCGCGGGCGACAGCCACACCATCGCCGAGATCCGCGATCCGCGCGAGGCCACCATCGGGCTGGTCGAAAGCCACGCAAACCGGCCGGTCCGGCGGGGTCCGCCGGACCGGCCCCCGGGCCACCACGGTGGCGGCTGCCGGCGATCAGCCTTGGTACTTCTTCCAACGGTTAGCGTTCAGCAGCTTCCACGCCGTCTTACCTGGTTTGGACTGGTCTCTTTTGATGGTGTAGATGGTCTTGGGAAGATATTGCGCTGGGAATACCTTGCGGATGCCCGCCTTCCGGCATTTCGAAATGTAATGATCGGCGATCGTTTGCGCGTGGTCCGCAATGCTGCACGAGGCGCCGGCGGTGAGTTCCGGTGTGCCCGGCAGAGGGGTTGCGGAGGCCGGTGGTGCGGTGAGGGCCGCGGCAGCCACAAGAGCGGCTGCGACCGAGGTCTGAAGTTTACCGATCAGCAGGGTCATACTCTTCCTCTGATGAGAATGCGGAGTCATACAGACTTCATCCTTCAGCGATCAGGGAGCTCGCCGTGTGCCGGACTCTGTTCCTGAGGCTGGTCTTTGGTGATGACCGTCGTGACGACGGCGGCGATCACGGGCACGCCGAATTCTTTCTTCGATCGGCCCGATCGAGCGCTTCCAGCTTTGTAGTAGCAGGAGCCCGGCGTCCAATATCTGTGTCTATAACCTGCCGGTATGGATGGCGGTGTCTGCTCTGTCACTGTCCGGCCGCGCCGTGACCGGCCTCTTCGCCTGACCATCGATGCGCCGCACCGACCCTTGCCCCAAGGAAGACCCGGGCCTTGCGGCTGCGCCGTCTCAGGCGGTGATGATCTCTTCGGACTGCGGCTCGCGGCGGTCGACCCCGCCTCCGTGCCCGTGATGCACGAGCTGACCACCGACCCCGAACGTGTCCGCGAGCGCTTCGCCGCGTTCCTGTCGTCCTACTGGGACGCCTGCACTGCCCCGGACTGGCCACGCCTGGAGGCCCGCCTGCTCGCCGACATCACCCGCCGGGGGCGCGCGCTGTCCCGCCGCGGTCTCACCCCGATGCTGGAGGAGCTCTCTCCCCATGTGCGATCGGACCCGGGCGATCAGATCGTGCTCGTGCCCTCTCATTTCGTCTGGCCCGAACTGGGCTCCGTGGTCAACCGGCAAACTAACCGCGGTGGCGTGCGGACGACCGTACTGATCACCTATGCCCTCGCCGAGATGCAGCAGGAGGGACGCGCCCCGATCCCCTCCGCCGACCTGCTCAAACTGCTGCGCTCGGCGGGCGATCCGACCCGCCTGCAGATCCTCCAGTTGCTCGCCGTACGGCCCCGCTCCACCCGCGAGATCGCCGGCCTCATCGGACTCACCGAAGCGTCCATCTCCAAGCACATGAAACTCCTGCACGACGCCGGCTGGGTCGAACGGCAACGGCACAGCTACTACATCTATTACCGGCTGGTCCGCGAAGCGCTCACCGGGCTGTCCCACGGCCTGGAACGCTGCTCGGCTGAACCGCCGCCCTCGCCCGTCGCGCAGGGCACGCCCGCGCAGGAGAGGCGGCAGCAGGACCAGGGCGGTGAGGGCGAGCGCGAGGTTGCCGATCAGCGTGATGGTGAACGCTTCGGAATATGCGGCCGGTGACGTCCGCGGGCCGAGAAAGGCGAAGAAGACCAGGCCCAGGACGGCGACACCGAGCGACATGCCCACCTGGTCGGCGGTCTCCAGTACGCCGCCCGCCGCCCCGGCGTCCTTCGCGGGCACACCGGTCAGCACCGTTCCGATCAGCGGGCTGACGCCCAGACCTTCGCCGAAACCGATGACGGCGAGGGCGGGCAGCGGGATCCAGCCCGTCGCGCCGGTTCCGGCGGCCCAGGCCGTGACGAGCAGCGCGAGGGTACCGGCGGCGTTGATCGCGTAGCCGAGGGTGAGCGCGTGGTGCCCGAGCACGGCCTGGATACGCGGCCCCAGCAGCGAGGCGGCGGCGAAGGCCACGGCGAGCGGGACGAAGATGAGCCCGGCGGCCAGCGGCGAATAGCCCGTCCCGTTCTGCAACTGGAGGGTGAGGACGAAGAACGGGCCCGCGTCCCCGGCGATGGAGGCCAGCCCGATCGTCGCGCCGAACACCGCGAACGCCGTCGCCCGCGTCCGGCCGGTGAACACGGTGTGCAGCACCGCCAGCACCTGCGGCTAGAACAGGCCGGCCCCCACCGCCTGGACAGCGCGGAACGCGATCAACGACACCGGATCGGGGGCCAGCCTGGCCGCCAAGGAGCCGAGCAGGAAGACCCAGGTCCTCGGACGCCGTCGCGCACCTGCCCGACGACGCCCCCATCGTGGTCGAGGTGGCGACCGAGGAGCAGGGTGCCTACGACGACCAGATCATCGTGGGCTCCGGTCACGGTGAGATCGGCTGGGGCGACGGCTACGGTATGGAGCCAGACCCGGTGTTCGCGTTGGAGTGCGCGCGGCACGACTGTGGCCCCAGCAGGATTCGAACCTGCAACAGACCCGGCTTCGTAGGCCGGCGCTCTCTCCATTGAGCTATAGGGCCGAGAAAAATGGTGGTGCGCACCCCGTACCGGATTTGAACCGGTGTTCTCCCGGGTGAAAGCCGGGCGTCCTGACCGCTAGACCAACGGGGCCTGCCCCCGACATTCATCGGGGTTTCGTACGTCCGGCGGGATTCGAACCCGCAACACCCGGCTCCTGAGGCCGGCGCCTCTCCCGTTGGGCTACGGACGCGTGGAGTCGTAGCGGGGACTCGGACCCCCGCACTGCGCTCATGCAATTGTCAAGAAAACGTCGGACGGAACGCGGGCATGGGAAAGAGAAAAGGCCGCCCGATGGGATCCGGCGGCCTCTGGATGCGCGTGGCGAGAATCTATCCAGAAGCCTGCCCGGCCAGACCGCAGCCGAGCACCACAAGCCGGCGACAGCCGCGCCACCCGTGCTCCAGGGTGGTGACTGCGTATCGCATGGCCAGCCTTTCCTGACGTTTTCGATCTCGACAAAGTAAACATTAACCGGCGGTCGCCCGTCGTGCCACTCATTTATTCAGACGCATCGGCGGCCGGAATGGTTTCCGCCGTGGCCGGTTGTCCCCCTCCCCGGGGACGGAGGCTTTACTGGGACCATGCGGATCGGAGAGCTGGCCGCGCTGCTCGGGGTGTCGACCCGGACGGTGCGCCACTACCACCAACAGGGCGTGCTGCCGGAGCCACCGCGCCGGGCCAACGGATACCGTGACTACGGCATGCGCGACGCCGTCGCTCTGGCGCGCGTACGCCGCCTGGTCCAGCTCGGGCTGAGCCTGGACGAGGCACGCGAGGTGATCGCCGAGGACAGGTCGAGGGAGCTGGCCGAGATCCTCACCGAGATCGACGCGGATCTGGCCAGGCAGGAGCGCGAGATCCGGGAGCGGCGGGCGAAGCTGGCGGACCTGCTCAGACGGGCCGGGCCGCTGGGCCCCGACGACGTCGCCTCGCCCGACCTGCTGATGCTCCTTCGCGCGGTGAGCCTGCCCGAGTCGAAGGCGGCGGCCTGGGACCGCGAGCTGCTCATGCTCATGGACAGCGTGGCCGCCGAGCCCGGCAGAAGACGCGCCCTGGCGCAGTTGGAGTCGCTCGCCGCAGATCCGGAGGCGGCGGCCGTGGGCCACGAGTTCTACCGCAGGCTGGACGAGCTGGCCGACGCCGAGCCGGGCGACCCCAGGATCGCGCCGCTGGCCCGGGAGCTGGCCGGCTACAGCAGGGAACACCTGCTGGCAGGCTCCGGGCCGGCGACGCGCGGATGGGACCCGGCGTTGCTGGATCCGTTCCTCGACGGGCTGGCTCCGGCCCAGGCCCAGGTCGTGCGCCAGGCGGTCGAGATCATCGCGACCGGGTTCAGGACGGACGCCGGCACGTCCGCGACGACCGGGTAGGGCTCAGCGCGCCGGCAGGAGCCCCTCGGCGGCGAGGGCGTCGCCGACAGCCTCCCCCAGGGCCTCGACCGCGGACTTCGGGCGCACCATCACCGGTGAGTTCGAGCAGGGCAGCCGAGACTGGTGCCGCCGGAGCGCGGCGATCCTGGAGCAGAGGCGGACAGCACATGCGCGGGGGTGACCATCGGCGTTACGTCGCCCTGGGCGACAGCCAGACCGAAGGAATGGGCGACGGCGACGACGTCAACGGCCTGCGCGGATGGGCCGACCGGCTCGCCGGGCGGCTCGCGGCCGCAGACCCGGCCTGCGCTACGCCAACCTGGCCGTACGCGGACACGTGGCCGCGCAGGTCCACGCCGAACAGCTCGGACCGGCACTCGCCCTGTGTCCCGACGTGGCGACCGTCGTCACCGGGGTCACGAAGGCATCGCCGCGGCCGTCGCCCACGCGCTCGGGCTGCCCGGCAGCAGCGACGCGTGGACCCATCCGCTGCCGCCCGAGCCCGCCCCGCCCCGGTGGCGTGCCGCGGGAGCCGAACTGCGCTGGGTCGCCGGCTTCCTCGGCCCCTGGACCGGCAGGCGCCTGCGCGGCCGCTCCTCCGGCGACGGGCGCACCGCCAAACGCCCGCACCTGTTGCCCGTCGGTACGCCGGCCCCCTCTCAGGGGGAGCGGGTACCGTAGCCAGCGGCGCTGACCTTGGAAAAGGGCATTTGTCCGCGTTCCCGGCACCGCACTACGGTGGTGGGATGGATCTTTTCTCGCGCTCTTGGACGGCGTTGCGCACGGCGGTCGCTCATCTGCCCGACGAGGACTTCGCGCGGCCGTCCGGCTGCGCCGGCTGGCTTGTGCGAGACCTGGCGTGTCACCTGGTCATCGACGCTCAGGACGTCCTGATCACGCTCGTGACGCCCGCGGAGAAGGAGCCGACCTGCGACGCGGTGACCTACTGGAAGGTCGGCTCGACGCCGCCGACCGGCGACGACCCGCTCGACGCACTGATCGTCCGGCTGGCGGCCGCTTACGAGGAGCCGCGGCTGCTCCAGTTCCACCTCGACGACGTCGGCTCCGCCGCCGGCCGTGCGGCCGAACTCGCCGACCCCACCCAGCGGGTCGCCACCCAGGACATGGTGCTTACCGCGGGCGACTACCTGTCCGCGTACGTGCTGGAGTGGACGCTGCATCACCTCGACCTGATCGCGCACCTGCCGGACGCGGAGCAACCGCCCGCCGAAGGGCTCGCCCGCTCGCGCGAGATGCTGGAGCAGCTCGCCGGGGCGGCCTTCCCCGCGTCGTTGTCCGACAGGGACGCGCTGCTGGTCGGGACCGGACGGCGGGCCCCGACCGACGCGGAGAAGGCCGAACTGGGCGGCCTGGCAGGGAGGCTCCCGTTCGTCATCGGATGACCGCTCACCTTCGCTTCGGGGTGTAGGTGAGGCCCAGGACGCCGTCGTACAGGCGCCCGCCGCTGCCCGCGATCACCGGGAACAACCAGAACAGGTATTCGTCGACCAGCCCGTGCCGGAGCAGGGTGCGGCTGAACGTGCCGCCCGTGCCGACCTTCAGGATGTCGCCGCCGGGCTGCTCCTTCAGCCGGGCGACCTCCTGGACGACGTCTCCCTCGATGAGGGTGGTGTTCCAGGTGGTCTCCTTGAGCGTGGTCGAGGCGACGTACTTCGGGATGGTGTTCATCCGCACCGCGTAGTCGCCGAACTCCGCCTCCAGTTGCGGCCAGACCTGCGCGTGCGCCTCGTGACTGAGCCGCCCGTAGTGATCTTCCGCATGGTCGTTCCTCTCCTTGACACGATTCGCTGTCTCACTGACGCGTCGACCGGTACAGCCCGAAATCGACAGGGGAGGAAGGCTATTCCTGGAAGAACACGGCGCGGTCCGGTTCGGGCATCCACTGACGCCGCGGATCGTACGGGCGGAAGCCGGCGCGTACGCAGTCGACGAGCGCGGCCAGCAGCGGATGCTGGTTCTGCCGGTGGAGGAGCAGCGAGCACGGATAGACGGGGACGGGGTTGACGACCGGGAGCTGGACGGTGCGCGGGTGCCAGGGCAGCCGGCACGCCAGGCCCACGAAGCCGATGCGTCCCCCGGAGGCGATCTCCTCGACGAAATACTCCCAGCCGAAGTCCGGCCCGCTGTCGTCGATGAGGATGCCGAACGCGGCGCCCAGCAGGCGGTAATAGCCGGCCCACTCGCTGCCGGGGACGTTGCCGGGCATCCACACGGTCGAGCCGGTCAGCTGTTCGACCTCCACCTCCCGAAGGCCGGCCAGCGGATGGTCACGGCCGACCATCACGTGCACGGGCTCCAGGTAGGCCGGCACGTGCCGCAGGTTCTCCTCCACAGGCCCGCCAACGCGGGCGAAGGCGGCGTCGATGGTTCCGCGGGCGAGGGCGTCGCGTGCCGACCTCAGGCCGTTGGAGGTGATGATCTCGATGTCGGCCCGCTGGGTGGCCTGGTGGAACGCCCTGACCAGGTCGACCGAGGCCGACAGCCGCGTGTCGAGCACGTCGATCCGCAGCGCGCGGCGCCGGCCGCGCAGCGCCTCCACCGCCTGGTCGGCCAGCCCGACGAGGGCGCGCGCGTGCGGGAGGAACGCCCTGCCGTCCTCGGTGAGCGCGGCCCCGTTGCGCGAGCGGAAGAGCAGGGTCAGGCCGAGGCCCGACTCCAGCCGCGCGATCCGCTTGGAGATCGCCTGCTGGCTGATGCCGAGCCCGGCGGCGGCCTCGCTGAAGGAGCGGTCTTCGGCGATGGCGACGAAGGCGCGCACGGCGCCGAGGTCCAGCTCCTGTGTCGTCTGGTTCACAACCGATGGTTGTTGCAAATCGGCGTGTCGATTGTTGGACAAGCCCGCCTGCCCTCGGGTCGAATGCTCGGGATCGCCTACGAGCCTACAACCGCAAGGAGTCTTGGCCGGTGGAGTCCTTCGTTCATTTGCACGTGCACACCGAGTACAGCATGCTCGACGGAGCCGCCAAGGTCGGCCTGCTCATGGACGAGGTGTCGCGGCAGGGCATGCCCGCCGTGGCCATGAGCGACCACGGCAACGTGCACGGCGCGTACGAGTTCTACCATGCGGCGCGCAAGGCGGGCGTCAAGCCGATCATCGGCATCGAGGCCTACGTCGCCCCAGCGTCACGGCACCACCGGAAACCGGTCTTCTACAGCGACAACCTCGCCCTGCGCAGATCGAACGACGACACCGGCGAGGGCGGTGACGTCTCGGGACGCGGCCTGTACACGCACATGACCATGTGGGCGGCCGGCGCGCTGGGGTTGCGGAACCTGTTCCGGCTGCAGTCGCGGGCCTGGCTCGAAGGACACGTCCAGAAATATCCGCGTATGGATGATGAACTGTTCGCCGAACACGGCCAGGGCATCATCGCCACCACCGGCTGTCCCTCCGGCGAGGTGCAGACCCGCCTGCGCCTCGGCCAGTACGACCAGGCCGTCGAGACCGCCGCCCGCTACCGGGACGTCTTCGGCAAGGACAACTACTTCCTGGAACTCATGGACCACGGACTGGCCATCGAACGCCGGGTCCGCGAGGACCTGCTCAGGCTCGGCCGCACGCTCGGTCTGCCGCCACTGGCCACCAACGACTCCCACTACGTGACCGAGAGCCAGGCCCAGGCGCACGACGCGCTGCTGTGCATCGGCACCGGCAAACGGCTCGCCGACGCCGACCGCTTCCGCTTCGGCGGAAGCGGCTACTACGTCAAGACCGCCGAGGAGATGCGGGCGCTGTGGGACGCCGAGGTGCCCGGCGCGTGCGACAACACGCTGCTGATCGCCGAGCGGATCGGCGACTACGGCGAGGTGTTCGCCCACCGCGACCTGACGCCGCGCTTCCCCGTGCCCCAAGGCGAGAGCGAGTCGAGCTGGCTGCGCAAGGAGGCCATGGACGGCGCGCGCCGCCGCTACCACGGCGATCCGCCCCAGGAGGTGCTGGAGCGCATCGACTACGAGCTGTCCGTCATCGACACCATGGGCTTTCCCGGCTACTTCCTGGTGGTCGCCGACATCTGCCGCTTCGCCCGCGACAACGGCATCGGCATCGGCCCCGGCCGCGGCTCGGCCACCGGGTCGATGGTCGCGTACTGCACGGGCATCACCGAGCTCGACCCCATCGAGCACAAGCTGATCTTCGAACGCTTCCTCAACCCCGAACGCGTCACCATGCCCGACGTCGACCTCGACTTCGACGACCGGCGGCGCGACGAAATGATCGACTACGTCACCCGCAGGTACGGCGAGGACCACGTCTGCCAGATCGTCACGTTCGGCACCATCAAGGCCAAGGCCGCCGTCAAGGACTCCTGCCGTGTCCTGGGCCTGCCGTACGCTCTCGGCGACCGCATCACCAAGGCGTTCCCCGCGGCCAACGGCGGCAAGGAGATCCCGCTCGCCGCCATCCACGACGACCGCCACCCCCGCCACGGCGAGGCCGCCGAGCTGCGCCAGATGTACGAGCAGGACCCCGACGTCAAGCGGGTCATCGACACCGCGACCGGCGTGGAGAACCTCACCAGGGGCACCGGCGTCCACGCCGCCGGCGTGATCCTGTCGTCCGAGCCGCTGATGGACGTGGTGCCGCTGGTCAAGCCGAAGGCCGACGGCCCGGTCATCACCGGGTTCCCGTTCACGCAGGCCGAGGACATGGGCCTGCTGAAGATGGACTTCCTGGGCCTGCGCAACCTCACCGTCATCGGCGACGCCGTCGCGAACGTCCGCGCCAACAAGGGCATCGACATCGACATCCACGACGTGCCGCTCGACGACCCCACGACGTACGAGCTGCTGGCCCGCGGCGACACGCTCGGGGTGTTCCAGCTCGACTCCGGTGGCATGCGGGTCCTGCTGCGGCTGATGCAGCCCACCACGTTCACCGACATCGCGGCCGTGAACGCGCTTTACCGGCCCGGCCCCATGGAGATGAACGCGCACACCAACTACGCGCTGCGCAAGACCGGCAAGCAGCGGGTCGAGCCCATCCACCCCGAGCTGGAGGAGGCGCTCGAACCCATCCTCGGCGACACCTACCACCTGGTCGTCTTCCAGGAGCAGGTCATGGCGATCGCCCAGCAACTGGCCGGGTACTCGCTCGGCGGCGCCGACATGCTGCGCAGGGCCATGGGCAAGAAGAAGAAGGAGGTCCTGGACGCCGAGTGGGACAAGTTCTCGGCGGGCATGCGCGGCCGGGGCTTCTCCGACGAGGCGACCAAGGCGGTCTGGGACGTCCTGGTGCCCTTCAGCGGCTACGGCTTCAACAAGTCGCACACCGCCGGCTACGGCCTGGTCTCCTACTGGACCGCCTACCTCAAGGCCAACCACCCCTCCGAATACCTGGCCGCGCTGCTCACCTCCGTCGGCGACGACAAGGACAAGATGGCCGTCTACCTGTCCGACTGCCGCCGGCTCGGCATCAGGGTGCTGCCGCCCGACGTCAACGAGAGCCGCCTCGACTTCGCCGCCGTCGGCTCCGACATCCGCTTCGGCCTGGGCGCGGTCCGCAACGTCGGATCCAACGTGGTGGACGCGATCGTCACCGCCCGCGCCGCCAAGGGCCGCTACACCGACTTCAACGACTTCCTCGCCAAGGTGCCGACCGTCGTCTGCAACAAGCGCGTGATCGAGTCGCTGGCCAAGAGCGGCGCGTTCGACAGTCTCGGGCACGACCGGGCGGCCCTCGTCGCGGTGCACGAGCAGGCCATCGACGCGGTCATCGACCTCAAACGCAACGAGGCGCAGGGCCAGGACTCCCTGTTCGGCGAGCCGGGCCGGACGGGCGCGTTCTCGGTCGCGATCCCGGACGGCGAGTGGGACAAGGCCACCCTGCTGGCTTTCGAGCGCGAGATGCTCGGCCTGTACGTGTCGAGCCACCCCCTCGACGGCGCGGAACGGGTCCTCGACGCCCACCGTGACGTCACGATCGCCGGCCTGCTCGCCTCCGAGCGGCAGGAAGGCGTGACCCGCGTCAGCGGCATCATCTCGGGCCTGCAGCGCAAGGTCACCAAGCAGGGCAACCCGTGGGCCATCGTCACCCTCGAGGACCACGACGCCTCCGTGGAGTGCCTGATCTTCCCCAAGACGTACACGCTCTACGGCGAACTGCTGGCCGAGGACCGCGTGATCTCCGTCAGGGGCCGCATCAACGTGCGCGACGAGACGATGAGCGTCTACGGCGAGGAGATCACCGTGCTCGACGTCTCCGCCGACGCCCCCGCCTCCCCCGTGGTCATCTCGATCCAGGAGACGCGGCTGACCCTGCGGCTGGTGCGGGAGTTCAAGCACATCCTGAGCGCCCATCCGGGGCGGGCGCCCGTACACGTGCGCCTGCACCGCCGGGGCCGCAAGGACCTGCTGCTCCACCTCGAACCCTTCAGCGTCGCCGCGGAGCCGGCGTTCTACGGCGACGTCAAGGCGCTGCTGGGGGCCGGCTCGATCGGTACGGCATGAGCCCGGTGACGCCGGGCGCGGCCTGCCCGCGCTGCCGTACCGGTGAGGTGCTGGCCGTGGTCCGCGTCCCGCACGGCTGGACGAACGCCTCGGGACGGCCGGTCAGGGGCGTCGGCGAGGTGCTGCTGTGCGGCCGCTGCGACGCCGGCCGTCCCGTCACCGGGCCACTGGTCGCCTACCTCACCGCGCACGAGTCGGTCGGGTCCGCCGAGCTGAACGACCTCGCGCCGCTGCTGCGCCGCTGGATGGACGGGGTGCGCGCCCCCGCGCCGGACGAGCGTGCGCTGCGGGCCGAGACCGAGGCCTGGCGCCGCGGAGATCTGTGATCCCCGCGCCCGGCGGACTCGGAGCCCCGAGGGTTGCGTTTACCGATATGTTCTGACATGCTCACGCCGAGGTAATGATCATGACTATCAGTGCCGAGCCTTCACTCCCCGACCAGTCAGGGCGACTCGCCGTGGTCACCGGCGCCAACAGCGGCCTCGGCTACGTCACCGCCCGCGAACTGGCCCGCCATGGCGCGCACGTCGTGCTGGCCTGCCGCGACCCCGAGCGCGGGCAGGCAGCCCTGGCCCGCCTGCGCGGCGAGGTGCCCGGCGCGCAGGCCGAGCTGCGCCAGGTCGACCATGCCAGCCTGGCCTCCGTCCGCGACTTCACCGCGCAGTGGGACCACGACCGGATCGACCTGCTGGTCAACAACGCGGGCGTGGCGATCGGGCCGCTCACCAGGACCGAGGACGGCTTCGAGCGGCAGTTCGGCACCAACCATCTGGGCACCTTCGCCCTCACAGGCGGGCTGCTGCCGCATCTGCTGGCCGCGCCCGCAGCGCGCGTCGTCACCGTCAGCAGCGAGGTCCAGCGTTTCTGCACCTTCAACCTGGACAACCTCAACGCCGAACGCGGCTACAACACGTTCGTGGCCTACATGCGCTCCAAGCGGGCCAACCTCTACTTCGCCATGGAGCTGCAGCGCCGGGCGGACGCGGCCGGACGGCCGCTGCGCAGCATGGCCGTCGTACCCGAACTCAGCCGGACCAACGTGTTCATGGCCGGCGTGCACGGCAGCAAGGGGCGGCTCTACAGGACGTTGATCGGGCTGATGCTGCGGGTCGCCTTCCGTCCCGCGGAGAGCGGCGCCAAGCCCTCCTTGCACGCGGCGACGGCCCCCGACCTGCCGGGCGGCAGCTTCGTCGTGCCGCGGGGGCCGTTCCACGCCTACGGCTCCCCCACCCGGGTCACCCGCGCACCCGGGATGCACGACGCCGCCACCGCCCAGCGGCTGTGGCAGCTGTCGGAGAAGCTCACCGGCGTCGAGTTCCGGTGGCCCGACCCGTCGTCGGCCTGACCCGCACCACTGAACACCTCCGGCACGGCCCGCGTATCTCCCCATGACGTGGCGATCGTGAGGAGGCGTGCGCAGTGGCCGTACCCGCAGGGTCCAGGCGGACCGCGACGGCCGTCGCGCTGGCGGCGGCCACGCTGCTCGGCGTCCCGGGCACGGCCGCCGCCGACCCGTCTCCCGCCAAGGCCAGGGCCACGCTGGTGAAGCTCAACGAGCAGGCCGACCAGATGGTCGAGCGGTACAACCAGGCCACCGAGGCCCACAAGAAGGCGAAGAAGACGTACGACGCCCTCAACGCCGATGTCGGGCGCAGGAAGGCCCGGGCCGATGCCCTGCGCGGAGACCTCGCCGCGCTGGCCGCCCGCGACTACCGGCTCGGCGCCTTCCCCGCCTGGAGCGGGCTGGCCGGCCGTAGCGACCCCGAGGCGGTGCTCGGCTCCATGGCCTCCCTCGACCAGATCGCTCAGGCGGAGGCCTCGAAGGTGCGCGCCTTCGAGGCCGCGACCAAGGACCTGCGTGACCGGCGCGACCGGGCCAGGACCGTCCTGCGCGAGGCCGACGCGGCACGCGACAAGGTACGTGGGGAGAAGGCCAAGGTCGACAAGCTGGTCGAGCGGCAGACCAAGCTCCTGCGCCGGCTGGGCCGCTTCAACAAGGGCGACCCGGCCAGCCCCGGCATCCCGTACACGGGGGCGGCGTCGGGCAACGCCCGCGCGGCGCTCACCTTTGCCTTCGCCCAGGTGGGCAAGCCGTACCGGTACGGTGGCACGGGCCCGGGCTCCTTCGACTGCTCCGGCCTCGTCCAGGCCGCCTGGCGCGTGGCGGGGGTCGAGCTGCCGCGCACCACCTGGAGCCAGTGGAGCTGGGGCGCCGCCCGCCGGGTGCCCCTTGACGAGGTGGAGCCCGGCGACCTGCTCTTCAGCAAGGGGCTGGGCCACATGGGGATGTACGCGGGCGACGGGAAGATGGTGCACGCGCCGCAGACCGGGGACGTGATCAAGGTGGTCGCCCTCGACGACTACTGGCGCGGCCGCCTGGCCGGCGCGGTCCGCCCCTGACGGCTCAAGCACGGACGTAGCGGTCGAGCACAGTGCGTGCGACTGCGCGGATCGCCGGGCCGGGATCGTCGGGCACGCCAGTGGTCAGCGCCGTGAACAGGATGCCGAGAACGCTCGTCTCCAGCAGCATCGCGTCCTGTTCCGTGAGGGCGATGCCGGCGGCGCGGCACTGGCGCACGATGAGGTCGCACCGCTCGCGCAGGGCATCGGCCAGCATGCTCCGCAGTGCGGAGTTCCTGGTGCTCTCCAGGTGCAGCTCGAACAGCGCCAGCGGCTCGCCGCGCTCGTCGGCCACCATCAAGGTGAGCACCTTCACCAGCGCCTCTTCCAGGCGGGCGGGGTCGAGCGGGCGCACCACGTGGGCGTCGACCCGTTCGGACAGGCGCCGGCCGATCCGCTGGATGATGGCGTCCATCAGGGCGTCGCGGGTGCGGAAGTAGCGCGAGGCGGTGCCGTCGGGGACGCCTGCGGCGGCGTCGACGGCTCGGTGGGTCAGCCCACGGGAGCCTTTCTCCGCGAGCACCGCGATGGCGGCGGCGACGAGGTGTTCGCGGCGTTGAGGGTTAGGGCGTGGCACGGTCGGGTCGCTCTCCCCGGTCGGTGTGGTCTGTCGTGTGGTGCGCTGTGTGCTCGGCTGGGCCGCACCATTTCACCAGAGCCTGCCGGATGCCGTCGTGATCCCCGGCCCAGGCCACGTATCCGTCGGGCCGGATCAGCGACGCCTCCGGCCGCAGGCCGCCGAGCGGGCGCACTGACCTGACCCGGCCCGCCCACGGCCGCCCGGCGGTGGTGTCACCAGAGGCCAGCAGGACGAACCGGCCCTCCCGGAGAACTTCGTAGAGCCGGCCGCCGGTGGTGGGCCCGTCGGGCGCGCGCCGCCCGGCCAGAGGGTGGGCGTGCGCGTCGCCGGGAGGGTAGGCGATCTCCAGCCCGGACATCAGCCCGAGTACGCGGCGGCGGCCGGGGCCGGTGCGCAGCAGGGCGGCCATGACGTGCTGGTTCACCCGCAGCCGCAGCCGCGAGCCGGTCAGGACCAGCCGGGTGAGACGGTCGGTCAGCGCCAGCACGGCGGCGCCCACCGGATGCCGCTCGGCGTGGTAGGTGTCGAGCAGCCACGGCGGGGCCCATCCGCGCAGGTCGGCGGCGAGCTTCCAGCCGAGGTTGACGGCGTCCTGGATGCCGGTGTTCATGCCCTGGCCGCCGATGGGGGAGTTCACGTGCGCGGCGTCGCCGGCCAGGAACACCCGTCCCGACCGGTAGCTGCGGGCCTGGCGGCGCTCGGCTGCGAAGCGGGAGAACCAGCGCGGCTCGCTCATCCGGTAGTCGGTGCCGGCGATGTCCTTGAACGCGCGGCGGATCTGCCCGAAGGCCGGCTCCCGGTCCGGATCGTCCCCGTCGAGCAGCCACGCGCCGACCCGGAACCAGCCGTCGCCGAACGGGATGGCCACGACCGCGCCCGCCGTGCCGACCTGGGTGATGGGCGGCAGCTCCGGCCCAGGGATGCGGACATCGGCCAGCAGCATGGGCAGGCTGTAGGTTTCGCCCGCGAAGCCCACGTCCAGCAGTTCGCGCACGGTGCTGTGGGCTCCGTCGGCGCCGATGACGTACCTGGCCGAGAGCTCGGCGCCGTCCCGCAGCGTGAGCCGTACGGAGTCGGCGTCCTGGGAGAGGCCGACGACCTCGGCGTTCCTGATGATCTCCACGCCGAGCTCGGCGGCGCGCTCGCGCAGCACCTCCTCCGTGCCGCTCTGCGGCACGACCAGCAACATCGGGTAGCGCGTGTCGAGCCGCTCGAAGTCGACGCGGGAGGCGTAGGCGGGATACACCGTGCCGAGCGGGTTGCCCCGCGCGACCAACCGGTCTCCCAGCCCCCGGGCGTCGAGCAGTTCCAGTGCGCGGGCGTGCAGGCCGAATGCCCGGGTGACGCCGGCCTCACCGTTCCGCTTGTCGACGATCCTGCAACGCACGCCGGCCAGAGCCAGCTCGCAGGCGACCATGAGCCCGGTCGGGCCCGCGCCCACGATGACGACGTCGTTCATGAGATTCCCCTATTCGCTACAGATGTATCGCTACATTCATAGCGTATATCGGAGGGGCGTGCGCTGCTGGTCTTTTGGCCGTACCTGTGCAGCTCTGGGCCAGATAAGGTGAATGCCGGATATCGGGAGGGGCGATGCAGTGAGTCGCAGACGTGCCACGCTGGCCACCATTGCCGCCGCGGCCGGCGTGTCGGTGGCCACGGTGTCCAAGGTGCTCAACGACCGCAGCGACGTCGCACCGGCCACCCGGGCGCTGGTGCGGGCCCTGCTGCATGAGCACGGGTACGTCCCTCCGCGCCGCGGCCCGGCCCAGCCCGCCACGGTCGAGGTGCGGGTGGACGAGCTCAGCGCCTACGAGTCCGAGATCATCAAGGGCACGATCGAGGCGGGCGCCGCGGCGGGTGTGTCGGTCGTCGTCACCAAGAGGACCGCCGGACCCCTCGACCTGACCGCCGGGCGCCGGGCTCTGATCACCCTCTTCGAGGAGCCGGCCCCGGCGCAGCTCGCCGCCCTGACACGGGCCGGCCTGCCGGTCGTCGTGGTCGACCCGCTCTACCTGCCGGGCGCCCTGGTGACCAGCGTCGGCCCCACCAATTTCGCCGGCGGCATGTCCGCCACCCAGCACCTGCTGAGCCTCGGCCACCGCCGCATCGCCTATCTCGGCGGCCCCGCCACCGCGGCCTCCAACCAGGCCCGCATGCACGGCTACCGCGCCGCGATGGAGGCGGCGGATGTGCCCGTCCTGCCGGGGTACGTGGTCACCCCCGGCTACTGCTACCGCGACGGCGTGCGGGGCGGCGCCGCCCTGCTCGGCCTCTCCCCCGCGCCGACGGCCGTCTTCGCCGCCTGCGACGAGGCCGCCCTCGGCGCGATCCACGCCGCCAGGGCCCGCGGCCTGCGCGTCCCCGAGGACCTCAGCGTCGTCGGCTTCGACGACACGGAGGTCGCCTTCATGTCCTCGCCGCGGCTGACCACCGTACGCCAGCCGCTGCACGAGATGGGGGGCGTGGCCCTGCGCACGGCCCTGCGGCTGTCCGCCGGCGAGGAGATCGACTCCCGTCACGTCGAGTTGGCCACCGAGCTGGTCGTCCGCGAATCGAGCCTGGCCGCCTGAAAGTTCGGGGCCCGGTCACCCGGACCGCTCCGCCAACCGGTAGGACACCGTGAGACGGAATAGTACGGGAGGATGTGATGGCGGATGGGTTCGCCAAATATGTCGGGCAACGACACGAGCGGTTGTGCCGGACGGCGTACCTGCTGACCCGCGACTGGCAGGCCGCCGAGGACCTCGTGCAGACGACGCTGGTCAAGGCGTGGACCGCCTGGCGCAGGATCGAGGCCGATCCCGACCCGTACGTGTACCGGATCCTCGTCAACACGCACGCCTCCTGGTGGCGGCGTCGCTGGCGCGGTGAGGTGCCGACCGAGGCGCTGCCCGAGTACGCGGCCGGGCCGGACCTGGCGACGGGGGTCGCGGGGCGCTCGGACCTCTGGGCGGCGGTCGGCACCCTGCCGCCCCGGCAGCGCGCGGCGCTCGTTCTGCGTTACTTCGACGATCTGACCCCGCAGCAGGTGGCCGACGCGCTCGGATGTTCGGTCGGCAGCGTGAAGAAACAACTGAGCAGGGCGTTGGCGCGGCTGCGGGTGGATCCCGCGCTGCACGATCTGAAGCCGGAGGTGCTCCGATGAGCCAGTACACCGAGGACGACCTGCGTGCCGTGTTCGCCGAGAACAGCGTCCGCGGGGCCGGGTCGCCGCCCCGGCTGAACGAGATCAGGCGACGGGGGGCCAGGACGCGCTTGCGC
>NZ_SMJZ01000101.1 GCF_004348345.1 Nonomuraea longispora | reverse complement strand
GGGGTTGCGGTTGCGGGACAGGTAGCCGACGGAGCGCAGCAGGGTGAGGGCCAGCTCGGAGCCGTCCACGACCTCATATTCCGTCACGTGTTCCAGCAGCGCCGCCACGCCGCCCGCGGCCACCCAGGACGAGGCGGGGAAAGTGGGCAGCGGGGTCTCGCCGCAGCCTCCCTCGGGGGTCGGCCCGCGGGTGGTCACCGCGAACTGCCCCTCCGCGTACGACTCCGTGGCCCGTTCCGGCAGCGGCACGTGCAGGCGCACCCGGTGGTCGGAGCAGCGGTTGTCGAACTCGACGTCGAGCCGGACGAAGGGCTCACCGGCGCGCAGCTCGACCCGGGTGGTGACGACGATCTCCTCGGCCTCGGGCGTCCGGCTGATGGCGGGGAGTTCCGGTGCCCCGTCGATGCCGCCGCCGGCGGCCGGCCACCGGTACGTGCGGCGCACGTCCACCCTGGCCACCAGGGGTCCTGAGGTCACGAGCTCGGTCTCGGCCGACACGGGCTCGTCCACGATCAGGTCGGCGGGCGGGGGCGCGTAGTTGTAGGTGTCCCCGACATCGCCGCCGTCGACGATGCGGCCGGCGCCGCTGACGGTGGTGCCGTCCTTGCCGACCAGTGTGAGCGTGCCGTCGCCCGCGATCGTGACGCGCAGCAGGCCGTTGTCCAGCACCTCTTCGCCGCCGCGCACGGGCAGGGCGGCCGAGTCGGACCTGAGCCAGCAGGACGGGTCGTGCTCCGAGGGCATGTGGGTCTCGCGGGTGGGCGTGCCGAACGCCTGTTCGTGCGGCACGGGCCGGACGCTCGTGTGGCCCAGCGGCGGGACCTCGACGAGGGCGGCGACCGTGCGCCGGGGTTCGGCGAAAATGCGTACGCGGGTCACGCCGTCCAGTTCGCCGTGCAGGTCGTCGACGCCGAAGGTCGTCTGCGTCTCGTGGGCCACGGTGAACGTCAGGGTGTCGCCCTCGACCGACCAGGACGTGATCTGCTGGCCGTACAGCTCGGTGCCGTGGACGAAGCTCAGCGCGGTGGCCGGGTCCATCTCGTCGTCCAGCAGCAGCGTGGCCGCGTATTCCAGCGGCTGGATGGGCACGGGCGTGCCGGAGGCGTCGACCAGGGGGTCGTGGCCGGGCACGTCCACGACGACCACGCCGCGCCTGGGGGCGGGCGTCGGGTTGACGACGAGTACGCCGCCGGACGGCACCGCGGCGGCCAGCCTGGCGGTCACCATGTCACGTACGGCCTGGCCGAGGTGCTCGGCCTCGGCGATGCGCGCGGCGACCTGCTGGGCGGTGTCGTCGACGCCGCATCCGGTCACCGAGTCGTGGCCGCTGGCGTCGACCAGCCGCCACCAGGCCATGTCGAGGAAGCGTCCTGGCCATTCCTCGCCCCAGAGCGTGGCCAGCGGCTCGGCGTAGCGCTCGACCATCCGCTCGGCGCGGCCCATGGCCTGCTTGACGTGGGCGCGGACGGAGATCACGCCGGGGAGGATGTTGGCGCGGGCGTGCGAGCGCAGCTCTCCGCGGACCTCGGGCAGGCCATCCACCTCACCCGAATAAGCCCCGATATATCCGGACAAGGTGTCCATGCGGGCGCCGATCGCCGCCACCATCTCCGGCAATCCTCGTACGGGCGCGGAGTGGTCCGTGCCGTACATCGCCAGCAGCGAGCCCTCGGGCCCGTGCCACTCGCGCATCGTCCTGGTGAACGCCTCCGCCCGCTCCTTCAGCCCAGCCGGATCGTGGAACAGGTGGGCCCCGTTGCCGTAGCCGCCGGCGGGGAGGTACTGGGCGCGCACCACCGTGCCGTCGGGCGCGACCCAGGCGAAGGCGTCGGTGGTCACCGAGGACGGCACCCCTCGGTAGACGCAGGCGTGCAGCAGCCCCGCCCGGCGCAGGATCTGCGGCATCTGCGCCGCGTGCCCGAACATGTCGGGGAGGTAGCCGACCGGCATGGCCCCGCCGAGCTTGCCGGCCCTGGCCATGCCCAGTTCGAGGTTGCGGACGATGTTCTCGCCCGAGCACAGGAACTCGTCGAGCAGGATCTGCCACGGCCCCACGGCCAGGCGCCCCGACTCGACCAGCGCGGCCACCCGGTCGCGGTTCTCCGGGCGCACCTCCAGGTAGTCGTCCACGCAGGCGAGTTGCCCGTCGAGGGTGAAGTGGTAGGCGGGCTCGCGCTCCATCGTGTCGAGCACCTCGTCGAGCAGCGCCACCAGGCGCAGCCGGAAACGCTGGAACGGTTCGTACCACTCCCGGTCCCAGTGTGTGTGCGGTACGACCACGATCTCCGTGCTCACGCTGCTTCCCCTCCCACGGGCAGTCCCTGCTGTACGGCGTAGCGGGCGGCGATCCGCTGAGCCGTCACGATGTCCTCGAGCGCGCCGCCCGCGTCGGTGAACGGCGGCTCGCCATCGTTCACGAAAGCATGGAAGGCGGCCAGTTGTACTTCGAACGCCTCGGTCACGTCACGCCAATGGGTACGGCTCTCGCCGCCCTCGCCACCGGAGACGACGGTGAGCGTGGTGGGGGCGTTCATCAGGTAGGGCGCGGGAAACACGAGTTCGAGCGAGCCGTGGTCGTGGTGGACGGCCACGGTCTCGCGGTAGGCGGGGTAGTCCTCCAGGTAGTGCCAGCGGATGCCGAACCGGCCGCGGACGGGCAGCGGCCCGGAGATCTCGATGGACCCGGGCGCGGGACCCCAGGTGTCGACATACGAAATTTCGGTCGGTGACCCGGTAAAGCGCCTCAGGAGCGACAGGTCGTGGCAGATGGAGCCGAGCGACACCCCGTACAGGTTCCGTACCG
This sequence comes from Nonomuraea longispora, assembly GCF_004348345.1. GTDB lineage: Bacteria > Actinomycetota > Actinomycetes > Streptosporangiales > Streptosporangiaceae > Nonomuraea > Nonomuraea longispora. Next base: position 27,207 of record NZ_SMJZ01000101.1, on the reverse strand, counting down.
GCTCCGGCGCCGGCTCCCCCAGCGCCCGCGAGACCAGCTCCCTCTCGGCGGCCCGCAGCGAGGCCAGCAACCCGGGGTCCACGTCGCGCGCCTGCGTCAGGTTGGCGAAGGCGAGCTGCGACTCCCCGCTGGGATGCAGCACGACCACCTCGACCGACCTGATCGCCTCGGGCCCGCCCAGCTCGGCCAGCAGCTTCTCGGCCCTGCGCACCGCCGGGTCGTACTGCTTCATGTAGCCGACCATCAGCCGCCCCTCGGGCAGCGCCGCCACCTCGGCCCTGGTCAGGGCGAGCGGCTTCTCGCACAGGACGGCGTACCCGGCGGTCATCGCCTGCCGCACGGCCTCGCCGTGCGAGCCGGACGCCAGCATGACGACGGCGTCGAAGCCGCCGTCGGCCAGCATCTCCTCCAGCGCGGTGTACCGCCTGGCGGCTCCCAGCCGGTCGCCTACCGCGTCGGCCAGCGTCCGCGACAGGTCGCAGACGGCGCTCACCTCGAACAGGTCACGCCGCCTCGACAACAACGGCACGTAGACCGCCTGGGTGACGGCTCCGCAGCCCACCAGGGCGATTCTCACCCGTGTCAAAGTCCCAGTTCCCTCAGTCGCTCGCGGTTGGCGGCCTGGTCGGCGATGTTCTGGGCGACCGTGCGGCGGCCCGGCAGCGTGTCCTGCTCGACGATGACCCAGCCCTCGTAGTCGATCTCGTCGAGCGCCGCGATCACACCGGCCAGGTCCAGCTCGCCCTCGCCGAGGGAGGCGAACCCGCCGCGGCCCATGAGCTCGCGCAGGTCGACGCCGTCGTCCAGGGCCTGGGCCAGGATCTTGGTGTCGCCGTCCTTGATGTGCACGTGGCCGACCCGGCCGGCCCACTCACGCAGCTTCGTCACCGGGTCTCCCCCGCCGAGCAGGAGGTGGCCGGTGTCGAGGCAGAGCTCCACGTCGGTCAGCTCCAGCAGCCGCTCGACGTCGTCGGGGGTCTCGACGTACGTGCCGAGGTGAGGGTGGAAGGCGGGCTCGAACCCGCGCTCGCGGCAGCGGCCGACCGCCTCCTGCACGCGGGCGGCGTACGCGGGCCACTCGGATGACGGCAGCCCTGGAACGCTCCCGCCCGGGCGGGCGAACCTCTCGGGCGAGCCGGAGCAGCCCAGCGTGGGCCGCGGTGCCAGATGCTCGGGCGCGGGCGGCGCGGCGGCGAACACGTCGAGCGCCGTCTCCAGCGCGCCCAGCCCCTCGCGGAACGCCTCGGCGTCGTTGTAGCGCAGGTCGGCCCAGCCGCCGGCGAGGAGCATGCCGTCGAGCCGTTCGGCAAGGCCGGCGCCGATGCCCAGGTAGCCGACCGGGCCGAGGTCGATGCCCTCGTAGCCGGCGTCGGACAACGCGCCGACCATTCGGTCGGCGCTCAGCGGCGGCGGCGCGTCGCTCAGCTCGAACACACCGAAGCTCACCGGCGCGTTGGCGACCTTCCGCACTCGCGTGCTCATGACCTCACTCCGTTCGTCGTCACGTTCACTCGCATAGCGCGATCACCTCGTTCTCGTACGTTTCCAGCCGGTGGCGCCCCTCGATCGCGGGCAGGAGCGTACGGTCACCCCGCACGATCCGGCGCCGGCCGTCGGGGCCCACGAGCACGAGGCCGTCGGCGTCCAGCGCGAGCAACTCGTCGCCCAGCCTGAGCAGCAGCGGCGCGTCGGGGCCGGCGGAGACGGCGGTGCGTCCGGCGCGTACGCCGTCGAGCACCGTGCTCGTGTCCTCGGCCAGCACCCACGTCGTCGGCGCTCCGGGCAGACCGTCGGTGCCGTGGCGGTGGAAGTCGCTGCCGCCGATCACGGTCAGGTCGGCCCGCCAGGCGTCGGCCCAGGCGAGGGGCGCGCCCCAGCGGCGGTCCCACCAGCCGGAGTGCCACACCTCGGCGATCGCCGGCCGGCGTTCGATCGGCAGCAGCCAGGCGCAGTCGCCGCCGAGCGGGTGGTTGACGGACATCAGCCCGCCCGCGCGCTCGGCGTGCTCGGCCCAGGAGTCGGCGGGCCGCCGGAAGTCCACCCAGCCGACGTCGCCGAACACGTTCGCGTGGCCCCGGTCGGTGGTGACCTCCTGACCGGGGATGAGCGTGATCCCCCTGTCGATCTTGGCCAGCCAGGGGTGGTGGCTGACGGTGTTGTGGTCGGTGACGGCCAGGAAGTCGAGGCCCCTGCCGTGGGCGAGCTCGGCCAGCTCGGGAATGCTCAGGCTGCCGTCGCTGTGCAGGGTGTGGGCGTGGAAGTCGCCCGCGAACCAGCGCAGGCCGCCGGCGTCGGGGATGCCGCGCCGCGCCGGTCGCGCGCCGTGCGGCGGCTCCGCCACCTCCGGCTCCGGCGGCACCACGGTCGCGGTGGTGATCTCCAGCGTGTAGTCGAGGCCCTGCGGCGGGATCCGGTGCAGCCGCAGCCACACGTGCCACGTGCCCGCCTCGGGCTCTCCCGGCAGGTAGCCGGGGGTGGCCCAGTCCCCGCTGATCGTGTACGTGTCCCGCGCGCCGCCCGACCAGCCGCGGAAACCGGTGGGCGAGGCGCACCCGAGGTCGATGACGCCCTGCGAGGTGTCGTAGGCCAGCCGCACGGTCACGGCGGCCGTCCCCGCGCGCACCTCGAAGGGCACCTCGCGCAGGATCTCCTCCAGCCTGTCGTCCAGGCTCCAGCGGCCTTCGATGATCACACCAGCTCACCGTCCCGGTAGACGAGGGCCCGGTCGCGGCGCGGCAGCGCGTGCCCGTCGTCGCCGACGGCGGGTTCGCTGCCCTCGGGCACGACGGCCTGCACCAGCACGTCGTTGACGTCGAGCGTCACCAGGTGAGACGCGCCCAGGTTCTCCACGATGGCCACCTTCCCGCTCAGCGCGCCCTCCGCGGGCCCGGCCGAGTACGCCATGTACTCGGGCCGCACACCGTAAACGATCTTCTCCCCGCCGGTCAGCCGTCCCTCGGCGGAGGCGGGGACCGACACCTTGCAGCCGGCGACCTCCAGCGTGTCACCTCGTACGGCGCCGTCCAGCAGGTTCATCGGGGTCGAGCCGATGAACCCGGCCACGAACGTGTTGGCGGGCCGCTGGAACACCTCGGCCGGGGTGCCGATCTGCCGGATGTGCCCGGCTTCCATGACGGCCATCCGGTCGGCCATGGCCAGCGCCTCGGCCTGGTCGTGGGTGACGAAGACGGTGGTGACGCCCAGTTCGCGCTGGAGCTTCTTGAGGAACGTACGGGCTTCGAGCCGCAGGCGGGCGTCCAGGTTGGACAGCGGCTCGTCGAACAGGAACGCCTGCGCCTGCGTGGCCATCACCCTGGCCAGCGCGACCCGCTGCTGCTGGCCGCCGGACAGCTGGCCGGGCCGGCGGTCCATGAGGCGTTCGAGGCCCAGCCGCGCGCCGACCTCCTCCGCCTTCTCCCGGCGCGCACCCTTGGCGACCTTCTTGATCCGCAGCGGGTAGGCGATGTTGTCCGTGACGTCCATGTGCGGGAACAGCGCGTAGTCCTGGAACACCATGGCGACGTCGCGGCCGCCCGGCTGCACCCCGGTCACGTCGCGGTCGCCGATGACCACGGCGCCGCCGGTGGCGGTCTCGAGGCCGGCGATCGTGCGCAGCAGGGTGGTCTTGCCGCAGCCGGAGGGGCCGAGCAGGGCGAAGAACTCACCGTCGGGGATGTCGAGGTCGAGCGAGTCGAGCGCTTTCACCCCGCCGGGATAGACCTTGGTCAGCCCGCGTAGTTCGATGGCGGCCATTAACGCTTGATCCCTCCGTGGAAGCGGAAGCCGTACTTTTTGCTGACGAACAGGTACATGAGCACCACGGGAATCGAGTAGAGCAGGCCGAACGTGGACAACATGCTGAGGTTGGCCTGGCCGCCCTCGGTGTAGAGCGTGTACGTGATCACCGCGGCCGGCTGCTTCTCGACGTCGCTCAGCAGCAGGTACGGCATCAGGAAGTTCCCCCACACGTTGGCCAGCGACCACACCGCGATCGTCGCCAGCCCGGGACGCACCACGGGGACGACCACGTGCCGGACGATCTGCAGCGGCGAGGCCCCGAAGACCCGCGCCGACTCCTCGTAGGACTTCGGCGTGGAGTCCATGAAGTCCTTCAGCATGAAGATCGCCGCGGGCAGCAGGCCGCCGGTCAGGATGAGGATCAGCCCGAGCTGCGAGTCGATCAGGTTCAGCTCGACCGCGAGCTGGAACAGCGGCACCATGGCCGCCGTGCCGGTGATGATCGACGACAGCAGCAGCAGCGCGTAGAGCAGGGCGTCCCTGCCGGGCAGGCGCACCCGGCTCAGCGCGTACGCGGCCAGCGCGGCGAGCAGCACGACCAGCACGGCGGTGCCGACGGACAGGATGAGGGAGTTGTAGAGCGACGGCAGCGCGTACGGGTGCTCGACGACCGCCTGGAAGTTGTCCCAGGTGAAGTCGGGCACCTTGACCTCGTACGACGGGTCGGAGGTGAACGGCGCGGTCACCAGCCACAGCAGCGGGATGGTGAAGAAGGCCAGCAGCACCGCGATCAGCGTGGAGAAGCCGATCCGGCCGAGGACGAAGCGCGTCATTTCTTGCTCCGGAGCAGCCGCAGGTAGAAGACCGCGACGACCAGGTTGATCAGCAGGATGATCGTGGACACGGCGGCGCCGTACCCCAGTTCGCCGCTCTGCAGCGCGACCTTGTACACGTGCACGGCCAGCACCTCGGACCGGCCGTCGGGGCCGCCGGCGGTGATGAGGAACGGGGAGAAGTCGTTGAACGTCCACAGGCTGATGAGCAGCAGGTTGGTCAGGATGTGGCCCCGGATGTGCGGGAAGACGACGTCCCTGAGCTGCTGCCAGCCGGAGGCTCCGGCCAGGCGGGCGCTCTCCAGGTGGGAGGGGGGCACGTTGCCGAGCGCGGCGCCGTACAACATCATCGAGAACGCGGTGCCGCGCCAGGTGTTGAAGACGATGATCGACAACATCGGGTGGTCGAGCAGCCACGGGAAGCCGGGGATGCCGAGCAGCGCGTTGAGCGTGCCGCCGTCGCGGTCGAGCAGCGCCACCCACAGGAACGACACGACGGCGCTCGGCAGGATCCAGGCCAGGATGACCAGGCCCTCGACCAGCCGTTTGAGTGGTCCCGCGCGGTCGCGCAACATCCAGGCGATCGAGAAGCCGAGCACGACCTGGCCGATGACGGCCGAGCCGAGCACGAACTGCAGGGTCAGCCAGGTCGAGTTCCAGAACGTGGGGTTGGAGACCGCGTCGAGGAGGTTGGCGAGCCCGACGAACTGCGGCTCGGCCGCGGCGGCGCCGGTCAGGCGGTAGTTGGTGAGCCCCAGGTAGAGCACCCAGAGCGCGGGGAACACGAGGAAGGCGGCGATGAGCAGCAGGGCGGGGGCGACGAACGCCCCTGCCCGCAGGTTGCCCAGGCCCGCCGCGTCAGAGCTGTAGCCGCGGCGGGTCCGCTCGTCTTCCTTGACGACCTCAGGAGGCGATGTTGCCTGCGCCACCGACGATTCCTTCGAGTTTCTTCTGGTAGGCGGTCGCCGCCTGGTCGGGCGGGGTGCCGCCGACCACGGCCGCGGTGGCCTCCTGCAGGGCCGCCGACACCTGCGGGTAGACGGCGACGGGCGGCCGGTAGGCGGTCACCGGCAGCACCTTCTCGGAAATGTAGGTGAGCAGCGGCTCACCGGCGAGGATCTCCTTGTTGACGTCGGTGCGCGGGGTGACGCGTACGTTGCCGTCCTTGGTCTCCTCCTTCAGCGCCTCGGGCGAGAGCGTGAAGGCGAGCAGTTCGAAGGCTTCCTTCGGGTGCTCGCTGTTGGGGTTGACCGTGCGCAGCGCGCCGCCCGACATGCTGACGAAGTCCTGGCCGCGCAGGCCCTTGCCGGGCTCCATCGCGGGGATCATGGCGTAGCCGACGACCTGGTCGCGGTCGTCCATCTTCGCCACGCCGTCCTTGGGATTGACGACGCCGCGCCAGAAGTAGTCGCCCTCCATGAGGATGCCGACCTTGCCCTCGGCGAACTGCTGGAACGACTTGTCGCGGCCCTTGGCCTCCTGCTGGAGCTTGGGGTCACCGAGGCCGCCGCCGTAGATTTTCTGGTAGAGGCCGAGCGCGTCCTTCAGCGCCTGGGAGGCGCCGGTCCACTTGCCGTCCTGCCGCACCTCGCCGCCCGCGCCGGCGAGCAGCGGCAGCACGCCCTGCATCGAGGTGGCCTCGCCCATGGCGGTGCCGGCGTTGATCTGGATCGGCACGGGCACGCCGGCGGACTTCAGCTTCGTGCCCGCGTCGATGATCTCCTGCCAGCCCTTCGGCTGCCAGTCGGCGGGGAGACCGGCCTGCTGGAAGAGCGCCTTGTTGAAGTAGAGCACCCGGCCGTCGGTGCCGACCGGCAGGGCGTACTTCTTGCCGTCGAACTCGGCCATGCCCTGGACGGCCTCGGGGATCTGCGACCAGCCGTCCCAGTTGTCGGCCTCCGGCCCGACCAGCTCCGACAGCGGCTTGATGTAGCCCGCCTCGGCGAACTCGCCGGCCCAGATCCCGTCGATGTCCATGACGTCCGCGCCCTTGCCTGACTTGAGGTCGAGGGAGAGCTTGGTCTTGTACTGTTCGTCGTCGACTCCGCTGGGGACGAACTTGACCGTGACGTCCTTTCCCTTCGCCTTCTGGGCGGCCTCGAACTCGGGGATCACCCAGTCCTCGATGAAGGTCGCCCCGGCCGCGTTCTTGCCGCCCTTGATGGCGTTCTGGGTGATGGTCAGCTCGATGGCCTCACCCTCTCCACCGCCGGACGAACTGCCGCACGCGGCGAGCCCCAGCCCGGCCGCGGCGAGGACCGCGACCACTCCCAGCGACCGTTTCCGCACTGCCATGCAAACCCTCCGACATGTCCTTAGGGGAGGAAGCCATGGGCCAATATGTCATGACATGCATATGACGTAAAGGCCCGCCCAAATCGCCCGTACGCTGTGTCTTTGCCCGGTGAAGAGGGGTCAGCCGTCCGACACTGCGAGGTGTGGCGCGCACGTTTCTGTGTGGGCACATAAGGCAACATAGCGGACATCCGAATGTCATGACAATATGCCATAGTGTCGAGAAGCTGAACTCTGGAGGTGCGTCAGGTGCAGACCCCGCTCCCCGCGGCAGGCCGCCCGCCCGGGCCCGCCGTGCACGACCTGATCACGATCGGCCGATGCGGCGTCGACGTCTACCCGCTGCAGACCGGCGTCGGCCTGGCCGACGTCGAGACCTTCGGCAAGTTCCTCGGCGGCAGCCCCACGAACGTCGCCGTGGCCGCCGCGCGCCACGGGCTGCGCCCCGCCGTGATCACCGCCGTGGGAGCCGACCCCTTCGGGGACTTCGTCCGGCGGGCGATCCGCGGCTTCGGCGTCGACGACGCCTACGTGAGCACCATCGAGGGCCCGCCCACACCCGTCACGTTCTGCGAGATCTTCCCTCCCGACCACTTCCCCATCTACTTCTACCGCGGCGAGCATCCACCCGACCTGCGCATCACCCCCGACCTCCTCGACCTCGACGCCATCGCGGCCACGAGCCTGTTCTGGTTCTCGCTGACCGGCCTGAGCAAGGAGCCGAGCGCCGCCGCCCACGCCGCCGCCCTGTCGGCGCGCACCGCGGGATGGACGGTGTTCGACCTCGACTACCGGCCCAGCCTGTGGGAGTCACGGGAGGCCGCCCACAAGGCGGCGAGCCGGGCGCTACCGCACGCCAACGTCGCGGTCGGCAACCTCGACGAGGTGGAGACCGCGGTCGGCGTACGCGATCCGGAGGCCGCGGCGCAGGCGCTTCTGGACGCCGGAGTGGAGGTCGCCATCGTGAAGATGGGCCCTGAAGGGGTCTTCGCCCGCACCGCCGAGGAGAGCGCCCTGGTGGAGCCCGTGGAGGTCAAGGTGGTCAACGGCATCGGAGCCGGCGACGCGTTCGGCGGCGGCGTGTGCCTGGGGCTGCTGCGCGGCTGGCCGCTGGAGCGCACGATCCGCTTCGCCAACGCCGCAGGCGCCTTCGTCGCCGCCCGCCTGGCCTGCGCCGACGCCATGCCGGCGACGGCCGACGTGGAGGACCTGCTGAACGGCACCGAGAACGGGGATCGCTCTTGAGCGACATCACGCTGCCCAGGGCCGCCGGATACGCGCGGCTCACCCACATCCGCGCCACCAAGCCCGAGGAGATCGCCGAGGCGGCGGCCCGGCGGCAGCGACGCGGCATGCCCGGCGAGGGGGAGCGGCTGCTCGTCATCGCCGCCGACCACCCCGCCAGGGGATCGCTGGCCGTACGCGACCGCCCGCTGGCCATGGCCAGCCGCGCGGACCTGCTCGGCCGGCTCCAGACGGCACTCGCCAGGCCAGGAGTGGACGGCATCCTGGCCGCCCCCGACGTGCTGGAGGACCTGCTCCTGCTGGGGGCACTGGAGGGCAAGCTGGCCTTCGGCTCCATGAACAGGGGCGGCCTGCAGGGCTCGGTGTTCGAGCTGGACGACCGTTTCACCGGCTTCGACGCGGCGGCCATCGACACCATGCGCCTCGACGGCGGCAAGATGCTCTGCCGCATCGACCCCGGTGACCACGCGACCGTGACGACGCTGGAGTCCTGCGCCCGCGCCGTCACCGACCTGGCCCGCAGGCGCCTGGTCGCCATGGTGGAGCCGTTCTGGTCGCTGCGCTCGGAGACGGGCTCCGTCCGCAACGACCTGTCGCCCGACGCGGTGATCCGCGCGATCAGCGTCGCCCAGGCGCTCGGCGTGACCTCGGCCTACACGTGGCTCAAGATCCCCGCCGTGGCGGAGATGGAGCGGGTGATGGCCGCCACCACGCTGCCCGCCCTGCTGCTCGGCGGCGACCCCCCGGACATCGACGCCGCCTACGCCGACTGGGACCGCGCGCTCGGCCTCCCGGGTGTGCGGGGGCTCGTCGTCGGGCGCGCTCTGCTCTACCCTCCGGACGACGACGTGGCAACCGCCGTGGACGGCGCCGCCGCCCTGGTTCGAGAGGTTCGCGCATGACATACCTTCCGTACGGCAAGTCCGCCAACGGCCCCTGGGCCGTGGAGATCACCCCGTCACTGGCCGGATGGACCTATTCGGGCCTGCGCGTGGCGAACCTGGCCGACGCCACGGTCTCCTTCGACACCGGCGAGGAGGAGATGCTCGTGCTCCCCCTGTCCGGCTCGTGCACGGCCGCCCTCGCCCCATCCGCCTCCCCGCCTCCCGGCACGCGCGGGCCGGAGGCGGTGACGTACGAGCTGGCCGGGCGCTCCTCGGTGTTCGACGGCCCGTCCGACTTCGTCTACCTCCCGATCGGCACCCACGTGACGCTCAGGGGCGACGGGCGCATCGCGCTGCCCTCGGCCCGCGCCACCCGCGCGATGGAGCCCCGCCACGTGCCCGCCGCCGACGTCGCCGTCGAGATCAGGGGCGCGGGCCAGGCCAGCCGCCAGGTGAACAACTTCTGCTCCCCCGACGCCTTCGACTGCGACAGGCTCATGGCGGTCGAGGTGCTCACCCCCGGCGGCAACTGGTCGTCCTACCCGCCGCACAAGCACGACACCCCCAACCCGGGCGAGGCCGTGCTGGAGGAGATCTACTACTTCGAGGTCGCCGGCCGGGGCCTCGGCTACCAGCGCGTCTACTCCTCAGAACGCGGCCGCATCGACACCCTGGCCGAGGTCTCCTCCGGCGACGTCGTCCTGGTGCCGTACGGCTACCACGGGCCGTCCATGGCCGCGCCCGGCTACGACCTCTACTATCTGAACGTCCTGGCGGGCCCGGCGGAGCAGCGTTCGATGGCGTTCTGCGACGACCCCGGCCACGCCTGGATCCGCTCGTCGTGGGAGTCCCAGCCCATCGACCCGAGACTGCCGTTCGGGAGGAGATCATGAGCGAGCTCGCCGACATGTCCCCGAGGCCTGCCCGCCGGCTGATGGAGGAGGTCTCATGACGACCCGCCTGACCGTCGCGCAGGCCGTGGTGCGGTTCCTGGCCCAGCAGCGCAGCGAGCGCGACGGCGTGGAGCGGCGCTTCTTCGGCGGCTGCGCCGGCATCTTCGGCCACGGCAACGTCGCCGGCCTCGGCCAGGCGCTGGCCACCTCCACCGGCCTGCCCTACCACCTGACCCGCAACGAGCAGGCGATGGTGCACACCGCCGCCGCCTACGCCCGCGCCGCCAACCGGCTGGCGACCCTGGCCTGCACCACCTCGATCGGCCCCGGAGCGACCAACATGGTCACCGGCGCGGCAGGGGCGACGATCAACCGGCTGCCCGTGCTGCTGCTGCCCGGCGACATCTTCTCCACCCGCGTGGCCAGCCCGGTGTTGCAGGAGCTGGAGGACACCCGCTCCTACGACATCTCGGTCAACGACTGCTTCAAGCCGGTCTCCCGCTTCTGGGACCGGATCAACCGCCCCGAGCAGCTCCCGTCCGCGCTGCTGGCCGCCATGCGGGTGCTCACCGACCCCGCCGAGACCGGCGCGGTGACGCTGGCGCTGCCGCAGGACGTGCAGGCGGAGGCGTTCGACTGGCCGGACGAGCTGTTCGCCCGCCGCGTGTGGCACATCCCCAGAACCCGCCCCGAGCGCGCCGCCCTGGACCGGGCCGCCGAGCTGATCACCTCGGCCGAGCGCCCGCTGATCGTCGCGGGCGGAGGAGCGATCTACAGCGAGGCCACGGACGAAATCCGTGCCTTCGCCGAGGCGCACGGCATCCCGGTGGCCGAGACCCAGGCGGGCAAGGGCGCGCTGCCCCACGGCCATCCCCTCGCGATGGGCGCCATCGGCGCCACGGGCACCACCGCCGCCAACGCGCTGGCCCGCGAGGCCGACGTGATCATCGGCGTGGGCACCCGCTACAGCGACTTCACCACCGCCTCGCGCACGATCTTCGCCCCCGGCGCGCGGTTCGTGAACGTCAACATCACCGGCTTCGACGCCGCCAAGCTGTCCGGCCTGCAACTGGTCGCCGACGCCCGCGAGGCGCTGGCCGAGCTCGGCCAGGCGTGCGCGGGCTGGAGCACGCCGCCCGCCTATCGCGCTCAGGCCGCCGAGCTCACCCGGGCGTGGGACGCGACCGTCGACGCGGCGTACGGCCTGGAGGGCTCGCCGCTGCCGCAGTCGGCGGTGATCGGCGCGGTCAACGCGGCGGCCGGCGACGACGGCGTGGTGGTGTGCGCGGCCGGGTCGATGCCCGGCGACCTGCACAAACTCTGGCGGCCCAGCGGCCCCGGCAGCTACCACGTCGAGTACGGCTACTCCTGCATGGGCTACGAGATCGCGGGCGGCCTCGGCGTCAAGATGGCGGCGCCCGAGCGCGAGGTGTTCGTGCTCGTGGGCGACGGCTCCTACCTGATGATGGCGCAGGAGCTGGTCACCGCCGTCTCAGAGGGCATCAAGCTGATCGTCGTCCTGGTCGACAACTCCGGTTTCGCCTCCATCGGCCGCCTGTCGGAGAGTGTCGGCGCCGAACGGCTCGGCACCTCCTACACCGCCCGCGACGGCAGCCCGCTCCCGGTCGACCTGGCCGCCAACGCGGCCAGCCTCGGCGCCTCGGTGCTGCGCCCCGAGTCGGTGGCCGACCTGCGCAAGGCGCTCGACGCGGCCCGGTCGGCGACGGAGACCACGGTGATCCACGTACGCACCGACCGGCTGGCCGACGACGCGCCCTCGTCGGAGGCCTGGTGGGACGTGCCCGTCGCGCAGGTCGGGACGACGAGCGCCACCTACGCCGCGCGGGAGGAGTACGAGTCCAACAAACGCTCCCAGCGCCCCCACCTCGCCCCGCCCGCCTGACCTGGGCGGTTGCCCGCGATCTTCTGAGGGAACGTCTCTGACCAGGCGCGATCGGGGGGTTGGGCATGGGGCCGTGGCGGTTGCTCGGATGGCTCGCGGTCATCGCGGTGGCCTTGTTCTGCCTGCACCACGTGCGTACGGTGGCCATCTCGATCGTCATCGGCGTGTTCCTGACGGCGCTGCTGCTGCCCCCGGCCCGCTGGCTCAGGTCACGCGGGCTCAACAGGGCGGGGGCCACCGCCGTCACGTTCGTCGGCGGGCTGGTGCTGGCGGGCGCGCTGATCGCGCTGCTGGTGCCGCCCACCGTCGCCAGCGTGACGGAGCTGCGCTCCAGCGTCGACCAGGTGCTGCGTGACCTGCACCGCCTGGTCGCCGCCGTCGGGCTCGACGACCGGCAGCTCCTCGGCCAGGCCAGGGACTACCTGTCGGGGCAGGGCAGGCAGATCACCACAGGGGCACTGGCAGGGGTGCGGACGGTCGGCGAGATCGTTGTCGGAGCCGTGCTGGCCGTCATCCTGTCCGTCTATTTCGTGCACGGCGGCGACCGGCTCTTCCGCTGGCTCGTGGACCTCGCCCCGGCTCCGGCCAGGACCCGCCTGACCGGGACCGGCGAGCTGATCTTCTCCGTGGTCGGCCGCTACATCCGCGGGGTGGCGATCGTGGGCGCGGTCGACGGGTTCTTCATCGGGCTCGCGTTGTGGATCCTCGGCGTACCGCTCGCCCTGCCGCTGGCCGTGCTGACGTTCGTGGGGGCGTTCCTGCCGGTGGTGGGGGCGTTCGCGGCGGGATTGCTGGCCGCGGTGGTGGCGCTCGTGGCCAAGGGCTGGCTGGTGGCGCTGATCGTGGTCGCGGTGACCGTGGCCGTGCAGCAGTTGGAGGGCCACGTGCTCGCGCCGCAGATCTACGGCAAGGCCCTCGACCTGCCCGGCGCGGTCATCCTGGTCGCCATCACGGTGGGCAGCGTGATCGCCGGCATCACCGGCGCGTTCCTGGCCGCTCCGGTGACCTCGGTGATCGTGGCGTTGCTGCAGAACGGGAGAAGGCGCGACGAACGGCCGGCTCCCGGGACGCCGCCTCCCGCACCGCCCCCGGCCGCGCCCGCCACCGGCTGACGTGCCACGACCGAGGATTCACAGAGCCAGCTCCAGCTCCAGGTGGTGCCTGATCGGAATGCCGTCGGACTCGGCCGGGATGGCGGGCTTGAGCTTGCGCGCCTCGTCCGCCGCGTCGCGGTGCAGGGCGACGAGGTCGAAGCCGTACCGCTGGTAGAAGCGCAGGGCATGGGTGTTGTCGTTCGTGGTGGTGAGCGTGAGCCGCGTCATCCCGCGTTCGGACGCGAGGGCGCGTACGGCGTCGAGCAGGGCACGGCCGGCGCCCTGTCCGGGCAGCACCGCGTCGACCGTGACGATCTCGACGGACCCGTCCTGGTCGAGGTAGGTGAGCACGCCGACCACCTCGCCGCCGCTCTCCGCGACGAAGCCGGGCAGCTCGGCCGCGTTCACCAGCTCGCCGCGGTGCAGCGCGATCACGGTGGTGCCGCCCCAGCTCTCGCTGAGCACGCGGGTCACCGTCGGGGTGTCGTCAGGTCCGATGGGGCGTACCGATATCGACATGACCCTCATTATGGGGCCCGCTGGAGATCACCTAATGACGCTGGTCGAGGACCTCGGCGATGTCGGCCAGGAAGGCGTCGACGTCCGCGATCAGGTAGCCGGACCGCAACAGCACAGTGGAGAACGCGGCCTCCCGCACCTCCTTCGCCGTGAGCGGGTAGTCGGTCGTGCCCCGCAGTGTGGCCACGATCCGGTCGAGGAAGGCGTCGACCTCGTCCTCGTTGTAGCCGGTGCCCATGCGCCCGGTGCGGAAGGCCACCCGCTCGACGCGGGCGGCCTGGGTCTCGAACCACTCCTCCCGCAACATCTCGCCGGTGGGCTCGGCCAGGGCCAGACGTATGGGCCGCTTGGCCTGTGTCTCGAGCGCCACCACGAACGCCTCGAGCGCGAAGTCGACGGCGGTCTCCTGGTAGCCGCCGCGTCTGGCGCGGAACGTCGCGCCGCGCACCTCGTCGGCGGTGACGGGCTGCATGGTGTGCGAGCCCCTGCCGAGAGTCGACTCGATCCGCTCGATCAGCGCGTCGACCTCGGCGGGGTCATAGCCTGAACGCATGCCCATGACCCGCGGAAAGCGGTTCAAGCTTCACTCCTCTTGAGATGTACGCCGACCTCCCTATTTTGACATTCCCACCGTGCTCGCTGATGCGGTTCCTTATCACGACGATGCGGCGCCGCTTGTACCGTTACAGCACCATGCGTCTCTCCCATGTCTCCTTCCGCTACCGGCGGCGCGATCCTCTGGTCATCGAAGACGCCGACGCCGAGCTCGCACCCGGCGACGTGATCGAGCTCACCGGGGTCAACGGAGCCGGCAAGTCGACCCTGCTCCGCCTCCTCGCGGGCCTCGCCCGGCCGACCGCGGGCACGATCACCGGCCGCCCCTCGGTCGTCGGCTTCGCCCCCGACCGGTTTCCCACCGCGCAGCCGTTCACGGTGACGCACTATCTGCGGCACATGTCCCGCGTGCGCGGCGGCACCCGCTGGGAGCCGTGGGCGGAGCGCCTCGACATGGGCCACCTGCTCGGCCTCCCGCTGGGTGAGCTGTCGAAGGGCAGCGCGCACAAGGTGGGGCTGGTGCAGGCACTGATGGCCGAGCCGGGGCTGCTGGTCCTCGACGAGCCGTTCGCCGGGCTCGACGCCGACACGCGCGAGGCGCTGCCCGCGATCGCGACCGAGGTGGCGGCCAGGGGCGGCATCGTCATCGCCGGCGACCACCAGGGCGGCCTGCGCTCCCTTCCCGGCGTCCGCCACTGGACGCTGATCAGCGGCCACCTGAAGGAGCACACCCCGGACACTCACGCCGCGCACGATCACGCCGCGACCGCGGGCGGGCCTCCCGCCGTGGCCGTGCGGCGCTCCTTGGAGGACGTTGCGGGCGGGCCGTCCGAGTGCCGGCACGCGACCGTGGCCGTGACGCTGCCCGCCGTCGACGTCCAGCGGTTCCTGACCAGGATGCGCGGCGAAGGCTACCGGGCCCGCGAGATCGAGGAGACCAGTTGATCCCCCTGGCCGGCTTCCGTATGGCCGCCTACGTCCGATCCCACCGCGTCTACCAGGCGCTCCTGCTCGCCCTGGCCCTGCTCGCGATCCTCTACGGCAGCCGCGCCCCGAAGGGCGAGGAGGCCTCCGTGCTCACGGACGGCGCCGTGCTGATCGTCCCGGTGCTGGCCTGGGCCGCGCGAAGCCTGCTCGACACCGAGCCGGACCGGCAGCGCGAGATGTCGGCGATCCAGGCGGGCGGCCGGGGCAGGGAGGTGGCCGCGGGACTGGTCGCGGCGTTCACGGCGTGTGCCGGGCTCGCCGCGATCGCCCTGGGCTGGGCCCTGCTGCTCGGCGTGAGCGCCACCCCGCCGCCCGGTGTGCTGCTCGCCGTGATCGCCCTGTATGTCCTGACCGCGCTGGCGGGAACCGTGCTGGGCGCCCTCACCAGCCGCGCGATCGTACGCTCCCCCGCCGCCTCCATCATGGCCATGCTGCTCGGCTTCCTGGCGACGCTGCTGGTCAGCACCTCACCCCTCTACTGGCTGACCGTGCCGCTGATCCCCTGGATGCGGGCCGCGAGCGCCGGCGACCTGCTCGGCCGTTTCCCCGGGCTGGCCGCCCTCTCCCTGCTCTGGTGCCTGATCGGCCTGGCCGGTTATGTCCTGCGCCGCCTCAGGACGAGCTAGCGCCGCCCCGGCGGCATCGGACGGCTTCGCTCACTCGGCGGCAGCCAGTTGCCCGCACGCGCCGTCGATCTCGCGCCCGCGGGTGTCGCGTACCGTCACGGGCACGCCGTGGAACTGCAGCCGTCGTACGAACGCCCGCTCGTCCTCAGGCCGTGACGCCGTCCACTTGGAGCCCGGCGTGGGGTTGAGCGGGATGAGGTTCACGTGCACCAGTTTGTTCTTCACCAGCTTGCCGAGCAGGTCGGCCCGCCACTCGTGGTCGTTGACGTCCTTGATCAGGGCGTATTCGATGGAGACCCGCCGCTTGGTCCTGGCCGCGAACGCCCACGCGGCGTCGAGGACCTCCGCCACCTTCCACCGCGTGTTGACCGGCACCAGCGTGTCGCGCAGCTCGTCGTCGGGCGCGTGCAGCGACAGCGCCAGCGTGACCGGCAGCCCCTCGTCGGCGAGCTTGCCGATGGCGGGCACCAGCCCCACCGTGGAGACGGTGACGCCGCGAGCGGAGATGCCGAGCCCGTGCGGCGCCGGCTCCACCAGCCGCCGCACCGCGCCGATCACCTGCTTGTAGTTGGCCAGCGGCTCGCCCATGCCCATGAACACGACGTTGCTCACCCGGCCGGGGCCGCCCGGCACCTCGCCGGCGGCCAGCGCGCGAGCCCCTGAGACCACCTGCTCGACGATCTCGGCGGTGGACATGTTGCGGGTCAGGCCCGCCTGGCCGGTGGCGCAGAAGGGGCAGTTCATCCCGCAACCGGCCTGAGACGACACACACATCGTCACCCGGTCGGGATAGCGCATCAGCACCGACTCGACGAGCGCGCCGTCGAACAGCCGCCACAACGTCTTACGGGTCGTGCCGCCGTCGGTGGTCATCTCCCTGACCGGCGTGAGCAGCTCGGGCAGCAGCGCGGACAACCTCTCGCGGGACGCGGCGGGCAGGTCGGTCATCGAGCCGACGTCGGTGACAAGGCGCTCGAAGTAGTGGCGCGAGAGCTGGTCGGCACGGAACGCCTTCTCGCCCAGCTCGGTGACCGCGGCCCTCCGATCGGCCATCGACAGGTCGGCCAGGTGCCGTGCGGGCTTGGCCCGCCGGGGCGCGACGAAGGTGAGCTGGCCTGGAGGCTGGGACACGGTGACGCCTTTGCTTGAGGGGTTGTCGGCCTGGGTAGTGAACGTTGGGATCGGAGGTGGCATTCCTGGTGCTGGTTGGGCTCGCGTCGCGGTTGCCGCCCGATCTACAGTCATCTCGTATGGCGATTTTCCGGTCGGCATCTGGCGAGGGTGGCACCGAGGTCGTCCTCGCCGTGGGCAACCCGTACGGCAGCCGGACGCTCGTGGTCGAGCGTGATGAGGACTCCTCGGTAGCTTACCTGTGCTCGCCCGACGGCACGGTGCACGGCGCCGTGTGGCTGGCCAACCACCGCCCCGCCCCACCCGTGGTCGACCTGGCCAGGGTCAACGCCGGCCTGCCGCCCCTGATGCCGAGGGCCGGCACGCTGCACCCCGAGGGCCGCCGGCCGCTCGGGCAGCTCGGCACGCTGTGGTTCGAGGAGGGCGACGGCGTGGCGCTCTACGAGGACGACGACCTGCTGGCGGTCATTCCCGGCTGGGCCGACATGAACAGGAGCATGCCCGGCTACGCGCGCGACGCGGTGGGCGAGTCGCCGTTCGCCTGGGCGCTGTCGGAGGCGCTCGAAGGGCTGCGTCCGCGCATCTCCAACGCCGAGTCCTACTGGCGCTGGCGGCACGGCGAGGGCGCCTGGCCGTCGTTCCAGCAGTTCGTGATGGGCCATCTGGACCGCGCGCTCGGCCCGGCGGGCCGTTACTGGGACGCCGGCGGCGAGCGGCTGCCGACCGTCGGCATCACCGAACGCCCGCCGCACCAGGATCGCGACTTCACCGTGTTGTCGACGGTCGGGATGAGCTGCCAGCGCATGCCCACGGTGGAGCAGTGGATCGACAAGCCCGGCGCGTACGCCAGGATCGAGCTGGCCGTGGCCACCCGCGAGGACCCGAAGGACGCGGCGCTGCTGCTGGTGTGGTTGTCGCAGTATCCGTGGCACTCGGTCACGTGGCTCGGCCACGGGCACACCGCGAAGTGGTATCACGAGCCGGCGACGTTCCCGCTCGGGTCGGAGTATTCGGGGGTGCTGCTGGTGAACAGCCCACCTCACATGCCGAACATGTCGGGGTTCGCGTTCGGGGGCGAGGCCGTACGGTGGCTCTGGCTGACCCCCGTCACAGCGGAGGCACTGGAAGCGCACCGTTAGCAGAACCTGGAGCTAGAAAAACACCGTCATCAGCAGCCAGGCCGGAACGAGCACCGTCACCAGCGAGTCGAGCCGGTCCATCAGGCCGCCGTGGCCGGGCAGGATCGTGCCCAGGTCCTTGATGCCGAGATCCCGCTTGATCATCGACTCGATCAGGTCGCCCGCGGTCGCCAGCACCGCCGCGAGCCCGCCGATCAGCGCGCCCTGCCACAGCTCGCCGCCGAGCAGCCACGTCACCAGCCAGCCGCCGACCGCCACGCACGCCACGATCGACCCGGCGAAGCCCTCCCAGGTCTTCTTCGGACTGATCACCGTCATCTGGTGGCGGCCGAACAACACCCCGGCGACGTAGCCGCCGATGTCGCTGGCGATGGTCACCGCGATGAAGATCAGCACCCGGTGGTCGCCGTCGTCCGGCTTGAGCAGCAGCGGCACGAACGCGGCCAGCATGCAGGGGTAGAAGAGCGTGAGGACCGACGCGGACGCGTCGCGTACGTAGCCGTCGGTTCCGTCGCCGAACATCCGCCAGATCAGCAGGACGAGCGCGAACCCGGCGAACGCGGCCAGTAACCAGACCGGACCGCCCCAGTAGGCGGCCACCTGCATCGCCACCAGCCCGGCGAGCACGGGCGC
Organism: Nonomuraea longispora; assembly: GCF_004348345.1. Lineage (GTDB taxonomy): Bacteria > Actinomycetota > Actinomycetes > Streptosporangiales > Streptosporangiaceae > Nonomuraea > Nonomuraea longispora. The sequence continues at coordinate 8,732 of NZ_SMJZ01000101.1, read as the reverse complement.
CACCGGCACCCTGATGTCACGGGTCGCGAACGCCCTGGTCAGCTCCACCGTGCCGACGCCCACGGCGCCGACGACCACGACCAGGAACAGCTCCTTGACCGTGTAGAGGGTGCCGAGCACCAGCGCGCCCAGCACGACGCCCACCGCGATCGCGGCAGGCAGGTTCCTGCCGGTACGGCTGCCGCCGCTCGAGCTGGTGCCAGCCGTACTTCTTTCCACAGAGTTCTCCATAGCCGCGGCCCCCGCCGCCTGGGCGAGGGCCGCAGAGTTCATGCCCGCTGCCTTCGCCCAGGGTGGCAGGAGCCCGCCGGAGGCGGCCCACCGCCGGGCGCGCCGCTCACACTTCGAGCAGTTCGGCTTCCTTGACCTTGAGCAGCTCGTCGATCTTCGCGACGTGCTTCTGGGTGAGGTCGTCGAGCTCCTTCTCGGCCCGCCTGACCTCGTCCTCGCCGGCGTCGCCGTCCTTCATCATCTTGTCGAGGATCTCCTTGGCGGACCGGCGGATGTTGCGCACCGACACCTTGGCCTGCTCGCCCTTGTTCCTGGCGACCTTGATGTACTCCTTGCGGCGCTCCTCGGACAGCTCCGGGAACGACACACGGATCACCTGGCCGTCGTCGGTCGGGTTGACGCCGAGATCGGAGTCGCGAATGGCCCGCTCGATCGCCGGCATGGAGCTCTTGTCGTAAGGCTGGATGAGCACCATGCGAGCCTCGGGCACGTGGAACGAAGCCAACTGCTGGATGGGCGTCGGCGTGCCGTAATATTCGGCGTTGATCTTGTTGAACATCGAGGGGGTGACCCGGCCCGTACGGATGCTCGCGAAGTCCTCCTTCGCGACGGACACGGCCTTGTCCATTTTGTCCTCGGCTTCGAGGAGGGTTTCGTCGATCACAGCGGCTCCCTGTCTACTAGCTGGCGGTGTCGGGCTCGCTCGCTCATTTGCCTGCGGGACTGACCAGCGTGCCGATTTTCTCACCGCGGACGGCGCGCAGGATGTTGCCCTCGCCCATGAGGTCGAACACCACGATGGGCAGATCGTTGTCCTTGCATAGGCTGATCGCGGTGGCGTCCATGACCGCGAGGTCGCGGAGCAGCACCTCTCCGTAGTCAAGGTGGTCGAACCTGACCGCGTCCGGATTCTTGCGGGGGTCGGAATCGTAGATCCCGTCCACTTGTGTGCCCTTGAGCAGCGCCTCGGCGCTGATCTCGAGGGCCCGCTGGGACGCCGCGGTGTCGGTGGAGAAGAAGGGCGACCCGAGCCCGGCGCCGAAGATGACCACGCGCCCCTTCTCGAGGTGTCTGATGGCGCGGCGCGGCAGGAACGGCTCGGCCACCTGCTGCATGGTGATGGCCGTCTGCACGCGCGTCTCCACGCCCCGCCGTTCGAGGAAGTCCTGCAGCGCCAGGCAGTTGATGACCGTGCCGAGCATGCCCATGTAGTCGGCCCTGGCCCGGTCGATGCCTCCTTGCGAGAGGGCGGCGCCGCGGAACATGTTGCCGCCGCCGACCACCACCGCGACCTGCACGCCCTCCTGGACCGCCTCGGTGATCGAGTCGGCCAAGTGGTCGACGATGACCGGGTCGATGCCCAGCGGCTCGCTGCCGGCGAACGCCTCGCCCGACAGCTTCAGCATCACCCGTTTCCACCGCAGTGGGCTTGACGGGTGTGGAGACGAGGAAGCCGCCGTCCGTGTGGATTCGTGGGCTGGCTCCCGGTGGTCCTGCACGGCGGCGGCCTCCTTCGTTCGGCGGTTCGTTGAGCTGGCGGCTTGCCTAAGCCTAAGCCTGACCCACCTTGAAACGGACAAAGCCGAGGACCTCGACGCCATTCTCCTCGGCGTACTTGCCCACGCTCTTCTTGCCGTCCTTGACGAAGGTCTGCTGGAGAAGGGTGAAGTCTTTGTACCAGCCGTTGACGCGACCCTCCACGATCTTGCCGATCGCGGCCTCGGGCTTGCCTTCCTCGCGGGTCATCTCCTCGAAGAGCTTGCGCTCCTTCTCGACGACCTCGGCGGGCACGGAGGCCGCCTTGAGGTATTGCGGGGCCATCGCCGCCGCGTGCTGCGCGATGTCCCGGGCGACCTCGGCATTGGGCTTGTCGAGCTGGACCAGCACGCCGACCGCGGGCGGCAGCGCCGGGTCGGTGCGGTGCATGTAGGCGCCTACGTAGCCGCCCTCCAGCACCGCGAACCTGCGGATCTCGATCTTCTCGCCGAGCGCGGCGTTGGCGGTGTCGAGGTGCTCCTTGACGGTCTTGCCGTCGAAGGAGGACTCGAGCAGCGCCGGCACGTCGGCGGGCCTGGTCGCGAGGATGTGCTCCACGACCTGGCCGGCCAGCTCCTGGAAACGCTCGCCCTTCGCCACGAAGTCGGTCTCGCAGTTGAGCTCGAGGAGCGCGGCGGAGGAGTCGCCGTCCTGCTTGAGCGCGACGAGGCCGTTGGAGGCGGTGCGGGCCTCGCGCTTGCCCACGTCCTTGGCGCCCTTGAGGCGCAGCAGCTCGATGGCGCGGTCGAAGTCGCCGTCGGACTCCTCCAGCGCCTTCTTGCAGTCCATCATGCCGGCAGCGGTGATCTCGCGAAGCCGCTTGACGTCGGCCATGTTCACGGAAGCCATTGCTCTTATTCCTTGTGAAAGTTCGTCGTCGTGGATCGGGTGGGCGCCGTGATCGGCGGCCCACCCCGGGGTCGGCACGGCGGGCCCGTGCCGTACAGGAGCTCTGCCTCGCTCGTGGGCGCGCACCGGCCCGGCCCTACTGCTGCCTCGCCCGGTATGCTGCCCAGCCTCGCCGCGGCCTATCACCTGTGCGGGTCACCTGTGGGGGCCCTGGACGCGTCCCCGTAGCGGGGACGCGTCCTTCGACCAGCCGTCAGGACTGCTGCTCGGGCTTGTCCTCAGCGGTGGGCTCGGCCGCCGGAGCAGCCTCGGCCGGAGCGGACTCGGCGGCAGCCTCGGCCGGAGCCGACTCCACGGCGGCCTCGGCCGGAGCCGACTCGGCGGGAGCAGCCTCGGGGGCGGCCTCGGGAGCGGCGGCGGCGTCGGTCTCGCCGGCCGGACGCTCGCCGGTGCCCTGCTCGATGAGCTCGCGCTCCCACTCGGCCAGCGGCTCGGCGGCGGCCGGCTTCTCGTCACCGCGGGCGGCGCCCGAGCGGGCCATGAGACCGGCGGCGACACCGTCGGCGACGACCCGGGTCAGCAGGCCGACGGCGCGGATGGCGTCGTCGTTGCCCGGGATCGGGTAGTCGACCTCGTCGGGGTCGCAGTTGGTGTCGAGGATCGCGACCACAGGGATGCCGAGCTTCTTGGCCTCGCTGATCGCGATGTGCTCCTTCTTGGTGTCGACGACCCACACCGCGCTGGGCACGCGGCCCATGTCACGGATGCCGCCGAGCGTGCGCTCCAGCTTGTCCTTCTCGCGCCGGCGCATGAGGAGCTCCTTCTTGGTGAGCCCCGAGGCGGCGACGTTGTCGAAGTCGAGCTCCTCGAGCTCCTTCAGGCGCTGCAGCCTCTTGTGCACGGTCGAGAAGTTGGTGAGCATGCCGCCCAGCCAGCGCTGGTTGACGTAAGGCATGCCGACCCTGGCCGCCTGCTCGGAGATGGCCTCCTGAGCCTGCTTCTTCGTGCCGATGAACAGGATCGTGCCGCCGTGGGCGACGGTCTCCTTCACGAAGTCGTAGGCGCGGTCGATGTAGGACAGCGACTTCTGCAGGTCGATGATGTAAATGCCGTTGCGCTCGGTGAAGATGAAGCGCTTCATCTTCGGGTTCCAGCGCCGGGTCTGGTGACCGAAGTGAACGCCGCTCTCGAGCAGCTGTCGCATGGTGACGACGGGGGCCATGTGCTGGTCCTCCAGGTCTGGGCGTCCAGTGGATGGACGCGGTTCTCGGTTGTGCCGCGACAGCGCGTGTCTGCCGCCCTGATGCCCCGAAACCGCTCCAGCCGGGCGCCTGGCCCGGACCGATGGCGCGGTCCGCGATGGGGCATGCGAAGTCGGCCTGTGTCACAGGCCACCGGAAAGTCTACCTCCCACGCCGCCTCAGGCTGACCGCATGTGGTCAAACGGCACGGGTCAGCCCGGTTCCGCCTCCAGATAGGCCAGCACCGCCATGACCCGGCGGTTGTGGTCGTCGCTCGGCGGCAGGCCGAGCTTGGTCAAGATGTTGTTGATGTGCTTGGCGATCGCCTTGTCCGTGACGAGCAGGCGGGCGGCGATCGCGGCGTTCGACAGGCCCTCGGCCATGAGCGCGAGCACTTCGCGCTCCCTGGGCGTCAGGCGGCCCAGCGGTTCGTCGCTTCTCCTGCGGGTGAGCAGCTGGCCGATCACCTCGGAGTCCATCGCGGTGCCGCCGGCCGCCACCCTGCGCACCGCGTCGACGAACTGGTCGACGTCGCCGATCCGGTCCTTCAGCAGGTAGCCGACCGCACCCGCCTGGTCGGACAGCAGTTCGCGGGCGTAGAGCTGCTCGACGTACTGCGACAGGATCAGCACCGGCAGCCCCGGCCGCTGCCTGCGGGCCTCCAGCGCGACGCGCAGCCCCTCGTCGGTCAGGGTCGGCGGCAGGCGTACGTCGATCACCGCGACGTCCGGCCGGTGCCGGGTCAGCGCGCCGAGCAGCATCGGCCCGTTGTCGACCGCCTCGACCACCTCGAACCCGGAGGCCGACAGCAGGCGGACGAGCCCGTCCCTCAGGAGGGCGAGATCTTCTGCGATGACAACGCGCACGGTATCTCCACGATGAATTCGGTCGGCCCGCCGGCCGGGCTGCGGACGTCGAGCGTCCCGTCGAACACCGACAACCGGCGCCCGATGCCGTCGATGCCGGTGCCTCGGGGATCGGCGCCACCCCGCCCGTCGTCGCCCACCACCAGCCGCAGTACGCCCTCCGAGTGGCGCAGCCGCACCCAGGCGCGCTGGGCGCGGCTGTGCTTGGCCGCGTTCGTCAGGGCCTCGGCGGCGGCGAAGTAGACCGCGGACTCGACGGGCGCCTCCAGCCGGGCGGGCAGATCGACGTCGACGTCCACCGTAAGGGGGACGTGCAGCGCGGCGGCCTCGACGGCGCCGGCCAGCCCTCGGTCCGCCAGCACGGGAGGGTGGATGCCGTTGACCAGGTCGCGCAGGTCGATCAGGGCCTGCCCGGCCGACTCCCACGCCTCCCCCACCAGCTCGCGTACCTGGGCGGGGTCGCTCGCACGCCTGGCCAGGCCGAGGGTCATGCGCACGGAGACCAACCTGGCCTGCGCACCGTCGTGCAGGTCGCGTTCGATCCTGCGCAGCTCGGCCGCCTGCGCGCTCACCGCCGCCGCCCTCGACTCGGTCAGTTGCCTGACCCGATCCGTGTCACCGGGGCGCAGGAGCAGCTCCGCCAGCCGCGCCTGGGTCCTGTGCAGGAGCGGGACGGCGGCCACCGCGACGGCGCCGATGGCGACGACCGCCAGCGACAGGGCGACCGTGAGCTGGATGCTCGGCCGCGCCGTCGGCAGGTGCCAGATGACGGCCTCGGCCGACAGCACCCCGACGATGAGCACCACGCCGCCGGGGCCGGTAACGGCCTGCAGGGCGAGCCAGGCCGTCTCGCGGGCGTGAGCGTTCTCCCGCGGCTCCTGGGCATGAGCGCTCTCAGGAGCCGCCGGCTCGTGGCCGAGCGCGCGGTCCGCCCTGGCCAGCTGGAACGCCGCCAGCCCGTGCGTCCAGGAGCGCACCCTGGCCAGCGGGCGCACGCCGAGCCCGCGGACCGGGACCAGCGCCGCGCACCCGGCCAGCAGCACGAGCAGCACCCACGCCGCCACGCCGGCGGCGGCGTTCAGCAGCAGCCCTGCCACGGGCGCGGCCATGCGGCGCATCAAGCTCACCCGAGCAGTCTGCCTGCTCCGCACGGCCGGCGCGGTAGACCTGGCACCACCATCACGGGTGGCGGCGGATCTCCGCCGCGGCTCCCGACTTCCCCGACCGGCGACGTCCGGGCCCCGATGCCCGCCGACCGGCTGCCGCCGGCCCTCGGCGCGGGCGCCTGGGCGGACCACAGGGACGTCGAAACGGTCGCCAGGCGGGTGCCTTGCTCGGTCACGGGTCCGGTGCGAGGGGGCGGGCACGCGCTCCACATGTCGGGCAACCTGTGCACCATCGCCCACGCCAACCGGTACTTCACGTATCTTGCGCCGCCTCCTGCCGGCACCACCTGCTTGCCTCCTGAACGGCCGTAGGCATGCGGATGTCGCCCTTCGCCGGTGTCGCGCCCTCGCCGGGTGTCGCCTGAGCGGTCAGGACGCGTCGTGGTCCCCGGCCTGACCCCCGACCTGATCCCCGACCTGGCCCCCGACCTGGCCCCCGACCTGGTCCCTGGCCGGCGGGCCGGCGTCGTGGCCCCCGGACGGCGGACGAGCGTCGTGGTCCTCGGTCGGCAGGCCGGGGACCACGCGCTTCGCGACCGGGAACAGGTTGATCTGCGCCTCGGCGATCCTGGCCCAGTCCGGGGCTTCGCCCTGGCTGCGGAAGCGGGCGACGTACGGCTCGATCAGCTTCATGATGTCCCGGTTGAGCTGGGCGAGTTCCTCGGCGCCGACCCTGATCCTGGTGCGGCTGAAACCGCTGGCGAAGCGCCACTCGTCCGTGTCTCCGTCGAGGTGGGCCCAAGCCCGCTCCGCCTCTTCCTGGGCTTTGTTGTTGAACGCCGCGATCAGGGACTTCTTCGCCTCACGCACCTCCGGCGGGTCGCCGGGATTGATGCCCACGCCGATCGGGGCGTCCACGACCTTCCACAACCGCTCCCTGCCGTCGCCCCGGGGAGGCGCGTCCTCCACGAAGCCGTACTTGGCGAGCATGCGCAGGTGATAGCTGGCGGCGCTGGGCGTGATGCCCGCGCTCTCGGCCACCTCGGTGGCGGTGGCGCTGCCATGGTCTCCCAGGTGCGCGAGGATCGTCAGCCGCGCCGAGTGGGCCAGCGCCCGCATCGCCTTCGGATCACTGACCCAGCCCGTTTCCCGCGTCATGCGTTCACGATACCCCTGCCTGGCCGATGTCTGAAAGCTTGCCTTCATAACTGTGAAGGATTACCTTCACATCTATGAAGGGAAGCTTTCAGACTTGGCGGAGTCGTCGCACCGACGGCCGACCGGCCACCGAACCACCCGCTACGCATGACACCGCCCTCGCCATGAGTGCAGCCGGCAGATCCCCTGCCACGGGCGGCTCCGGCGAGTCACCCGCCACGAGCGGCCCGGCCACCGAGCCCGAGCCTCCTTCCGGCGAGTCGCCCCCTCCCGCTCCCCGTCGTGAGGACGCCCCTCTTCGCAGACAACGCGACTACCGGCTGCTCTGGACGGCCCGAACGATATCGATCACCGGGTCGGAGGTGTCCAAGCTGGCCATTCCCCTGACCGCGGTGACCCTGCTGGCCGCATCGCCTGCACAGATGGGACTGCTGACCTCGGCCGCTTTCGTACCCGCCCTGCTCTTCGGGCTGCAGTCAGGGGCGATCGCCGACCGGCTCACGCGGCACCGCCCTTTGATGATCGTTTGCGAGCTGGTCTCGTGCGCGGCGGCGGTCACCGTACCCGTGGCCTGGCTGCTCGGCCTGCTGAACGTCCCTTGGTTGATCTTTGTGGCGCTCGTGATCGGCACGGCCGGCGTGTTGTTCAGAGCCGCGAACTTCCCTCACCTTGCGGCCGTCGTACCGCCCGAGCAGCGCACCGAGGCGATGGCCGGGCTGCAGGCGTCGTACTCGGTGGCCTCCGTGAGCGGGCCGGGTCTGGCCGGGCTCCTGGTGCAGATGCTCACGGCGCCGCTGGCCGTACTGGCTGAGGCGCTGTCGTTCCTGGCCTCGGCCCTGCTGCTGCGCTCGATCCGCACCCCGGAGCGGAACGAACCGGCCGCCTCCCGGGGCATGTGGCGCGACGTCATGGAAGGGCTGAAGGCCAGCATCACCCATCCCGTACTGCGCGCGCTGCTCGGGGCGGGCGTCACGATCAACTTCTTCGCCATGGCGTTCACGGCCGTCTACATGTTGTACATGGTGAACACCCTCGGCATCCCCAAAGGCCTGATCGGTGTCCTCATCGCGTTGAGCGGCGCGGGCGGCCTGCTCGGCGCCTGGCTCACGGCACGCCTGTCCAAGCGTTACGGCGAGAACCGCATCCTGTTCGCCGCCGCCCTCTTCTTCCCCTCGGAAATCCTCGCGGTGGGCCTGCTGACCGGCCCGCTGTGGTGGAAACTGTCGGTCCTGGCCGTGACCGGCACGCTCACGGGGGCCATCGTGGTGGCCTTCGCCACCTGCATGGGCGCGATCACCCTGCGCGACGCCACCGCCGAGCTGCGCGGCCGGGTCAACGCCACCATGACGTTCGCGGTGCAGGGCGTGCTCGCACTCGGGGGTCTCGTCGGCGGTCTCCTCGCGGAGGTGATCGGGTTGCGGTCTGTCATCCTCATCTGCGCCGCAGGGATCGCCCTGAGCACCCTCTGGATCTGGACGTCTCCGCTGCGCCCCCGCCGTACCAAGTTCAGGGCCGCAGGCGAGCCAGGAGCCGACCCAACCCTCACCCCGTCACTGAACGACCTGCGTGACTCCAAGCCTCAGTTCTGACGCCGTCCTCTCTGCGGCCACACTCCCACTTCCCGGCGACATCATTCGAGGCCGACCGCGTCCCTGTGGACAAGCCGACGGCGTCCACAGAACGACGTTCACCACCCCACCGCCAAGGCGCCATCACCAAAACTCGCGCCATGAACGCCCACCCGC
>NZ_SMJZ01000100.1 GCF_004348345.1 Nonomuraea longispora | reverse complement strand
GCGCCGATCCCGGGCGTTCCGCCTTGCCCGGCGCCGAGCCGGAGCCGTTCTCCACGCCCGAGGTCGCGAATTGGCCGTCCTTCGCCACCGACCCCTCGGTCGCTCCGAGCCCGGGACCGCACCTCGGGCCGCCACCGCCATGGCCGGGCACACACGGCATGTACGCCCCCGCCCCGCCTTCCAGGTCACCGGGGTACGACCCGCTCCAGACCGGCCCGGCCGCCGGGCCGGGCGGCGACGACTACCTGCCGATCTTCGCCGCCGTGGAGTCGGCCTGGTTCGACCGCGACCGTAGCGATGTGTGGAGTTCGCCCCAGGCGGACGCCGGCTGGAGCGCCGCGCAGGCCGCCGCCAGCCCGGTCGACGACGGCGCCACCCCTTCCGGCCTGCCCAAACGAGTGCCGAGGGCCAACCTGGTGCCCGGCACCGCCGACAGCGCCTCCACCCCGAAGGGCGTGGCCCCCATTGCGCGGATCTCGCCCGAACGGGTCCGCAACCGCCTGGAGGGTTTCCAGCAGGGCGTGCGCGCGGCGCGCGACGACATCGGCACGGGCAGCGCGCCGCCTCACCACCGGCGCGGAACGCCTCCGAGGCAGGCCCCATGACCGGCAGGCCGCCCGTGAGCTGCTCCGATCCCGCCCGCCGCGCCCGTACGGCCCCGCGGCTCGGCTCCACCGTTTGGTCCACCGTGCAGGAAAGGTGCTCAATGGTTACGAGAAGCGCTGAATCAGGCGGTGAGCCACCCCTGGACAATGCCGGTACACGCATGATCAGAATAGGCGTCACCCTGCTTTCACGGTGCGGAGCGTCCATGTTCACACGCAGATTGACGGCGTCTTTTGCTCTCGTCCTGTTGTTCGCGAGCGGCACCATTACCGGCCCGGCGGCCGCTGCCGAGGCCGGGAAGCCGACCCACCCCGGTCCGGTTTTCAGAACCGTCACCGGGAAAAGTGCCCTGCTCTCGCTCCAGACTTTCGGCCGCCCCGACGGCAAGGACATGGTTTTCCGGATTTCGGGCTCGGTTTTCGCGAACGTCACCGGCAACGCCCTCGACTCCGCCATGAGGCATGGCCAGAAGGTGTTCAACATCGAGGGATACAACATCCGGCGGCTCTACCGGGTGCCCGGGACCAACCAGCTTCACCAGCTCTCCCGCGAGATCGTCTTCTACACCGACCCCGCCGACCCGACGCGGATCGTACGCGAGTGGACGAACCCCGTCGACGGCAGGACGTACCCGGTGGTCCCCATCAACAACGACGCGGTGAACTTCGGCCCGTTCCCGATCACCCCCTCCTACCAGGGGCCCCCGCTGGTGCGGCTGCACGACGAGACGGTGTGGACCAGCGACATCCCCGTACGTGCCGATCTGGGCGCCACGCTCGGCGAGCGGTTCGGCCTGCTGGGCGGCGTCTACACGGCGCAGGAGATGTTCGACTTCTCGGTGGACCAACGCGAGGTCGCCGCCCGCGCCGTCCCCGGTGTCGTCCCGCGAGGCGCGATGAAGACCAAGGTCAGCTGGGCGCGGACGAGCCCGTGGGCGCCGTTCATGTGCCTGGCGGAGACCGAGGTGCGCGGTGGTCTGACCTACCACGCCCGCGGCTGGACGCTCGACTCCTACGAGGACGTCGAGCCGTGGTTGCGCGCGGCGGTCGAGGCGGACCATCCGAGGTTCACCAGCGCGCCCGCCGAGCCGGGACCGAGCCAGAACTCCTGGACGTCGTTCCACGCCAAGCAACTCGGCAAGGGCGCCACCACCTGGGCGGGATGGTGCGCCGCCAACGGTCGATCATGAGCACCGTACGCAACCCGCTCACGGGCTGGGCCGAACGCGAGCTGGTGCCCGCGACGCCCGCCGAGCTGGCAAGCCTGGCGACCGAGCTGCGTGTGCGCGCCGAGGAGTGGCGGCGGGCGGACCGCAAGAGGGCCCTGTCGGCGTTCGCCGCCGCGCTGGCGGCCGACGACGACCTGCTGGCCGCGCTGGTGGCCGACACCGGCCGGGTGGGGGAGTCGTCGCTGGAACGGCGGCTCGCCGCCGGCCTGGTAGGGCGCTGGGCCCGCGAGGCGCCCGCCCTGCTGAGGCCGCCCGCGCCGTCCGCCGCGTCGGTGCCGGGGATCGTGGTGGACGGCGACCTGGTGCCGTACGACCTCGTGGGGGTGATCAGCCCGTGGAACTTCCCGCTGCTCATGGCCCTCATCGACGCCGCGCCCGCGCTGGCGGCCGGCTGCTCCGTGCTGGTCAAACCGAGCGAGGTGGCCCCGCGCTTCATCGAGCCGCTGATGCGGCTGGTGCCTCCTGAGCTGCCGCTGCGGGTGGTCGAGGGCGACGGCGAGAGCGGGGCCGCGCTGGTGGGAATGGTGGACGCCGTGGTGTTCACCGGCAGCGTCGACACGGGACGGCGGGTGGCCGAGGCGGCGGCCCGCGCCTTCGTGCCGGCGTTCCTGGAACTGGGCGGCAAGGACCCGGCGATCGTGCTGGCCGGCGCCGACCTCGACCGGGCCACGTCGGCGATCCTGTGGGGCGGCACCGCCAACGCCGGGCAGTCCTGCCAGTCGATCGAGCGGGTGTACGTCGAGCGCGGCGCGCACGACGCCTTCCTCGACCTGCTCGCGAGCAAGGCCGCCAGGGTGGGGCTGACGTGCGAGGGAGGCCCGATCGGCCCCATCATCCGGCCGGGGCACTGGCGGGTGATCGCCGCCCAACTGGCCGACGCGACGGCCAAGGGCGCGATCGTGCACACGGGGGGTGAGATCGAGCGACACGGCGGCGGCCGCTGGTGCCGGCCCACCGTGTTGTCCCGGGTCACGCACGAGATGCGGGTCATGACGGAGGAGACGTTCGGCCCCGTGCTGCCGGTCATGGCCGTGGCCGGCGCCGAGGAGGCGGTGACCCTGGCCAACGACTCCGTCTACGGGTTGTCGGCCGCCGTCTTCGCCGCCTCGGAACAGGACGCCATGGAGGTGGCCGCGCGGCTGCGCGTGGGAGCGGTCAGCGTCAACGACGCGTCCCTGACCGCGCTCGTGCACGAAGGCGAGAAGGACTCCTTCGGCCTGTCTGGCCTGGGCCGCTCGCGCATGGGCGCCGCCTCGATCCGCCGGTTCCTGCGCCGCAGGACGTTCCTGATCAACCGTTCGCGGGCCGCCGACCCGTGGTGGCATCCGCTGGACAAGGAGTAGAACGTGGGACTTCGCGAGGACATGCCGCTGCTGGCACGGCACGAGGGCAAGTGGGAAGGCGAGTACGTGCACGTCGACCCGGGGGGCGCCGTGCTCGACCGGCACCGCGCCGAGATGACCTGCGCCATCGCCGGCGACGACGTCTACCACCAGACCAACCGCTACACCTGGGACGACGGCCGGGTCGAGGTGCACGAGTTCCCCGGCCGCCACCTCGGCGGCGGGCGCTGCGGATTCGACACCGACCGGCTCAAGGGCGAGTTCTGGGAGCTGGACGAGTCCACCATCTACCTGCGCTGGCAGTACAAGGCCGAAGGGGAGGACCTGCGGCTGTTCGAGCTGATCGTGCTGAGCGAGACGGGCGACACCCGCAGCAGGGTCTGGCAGTGGATCCGCGACGGCGTCTGCGTGCGGCGTACGCTCATCAACGAGCGGCGGGTCGGCTGAATGACCTCTTTCACCGCGCTCGCCCTGCAGGTGGAGACCCGCGCCGTCAACGCGGCCGCCGATCCGCGGGCCGAGATCGCCGCCGCCGTCGAGCGGATCGCCGAACGGGTCCGCGGCTCGGCGGCCTGGCTCGGGCCGGACCTGCGCCTGGTGGTGCTGCCGGAATACGTGCTGACCGGGTTCCCCATGCGGGAGAGCTTCGCCGAATGGCGTGACCGGGCCGCGCTGGACCCTGACGGCCCCGAATACCGTGCGCTCGGGGAGATCGCCGCGCGGCACGGGCTGTTCCTGTGCGTCAACGCGTACGAGCGGGACGAGCACTTCCCCGAGCTGTACTTCCAGGCGTCGGTGATCCTCTCCCCGCAGGGGGAGGCGGTGCTGCGCTACCGGCGGCTGCACTCGATGTTCACGCCGACCCCGTACGACGTGTGGGAGCGCTACCTCGACGTCCACGGCATGGACGGCGTGCTGCCGGTGGCCCGTACCGAGATCGGCAACCTGGCGGTCCTCGCCTCCGAGGAGGTCCTCATGCCCGAGCTGGCCCGCGCGCTGGCCCTGCGTGGAGCCGAGGTCTTCTGCCATCCCACGTCCGAGGCGTCCTCGCCGGAGCCGACGCCCAAGGCGATCGCCCGCCGTGCCAGGGCGGTGGAGAACCACGCCTGCGTGGTCTCGGCCAACAGCGGAGGCCTGTCCGGCATCGCGATCCCCGGCGACTCCACCAACGGCGGCTCCGAGGTGCTCGACCACGAGGGCCGGTTGCTGGCGCGGGCTGGCGCGGGCGAGTCGCTGGTGGCCGCCGCCGAGCTGGACCTCGCGGCGCTGCGCCGGCGCCGGCGGCGGCCCGGGATGGGCAACCTGCTCAGCCGTGTGAAGACCGGCCTGTGGGCCGAGGAGTACGCCCGCCACGACGTCGAGCGCCCCGGCGGCCTGGCGTCCGGCCCGCGCGAACGGGCCTGGTTCACGGCCCGCCAGAAGGAGACGATCGAACGGCTGCTCGACGGCGAGGGTTAGGCGAGGGTCAGACGCCGGTCCTGGCGCCCCGGTGCCAGGAGAGCACCAGCCGCTCGACGCCCAGGAACGCGGCGTTGAGCGCGATGCCGAGCAGCCCGAGGAGCACGATGCCCGCCCACATGGCAGGGATGTCGAACTGGCTCTGCGCCTCCAGCATGCGGTGCCCGATGCCCTCGCTGCTGCCGACCAGCTCCGAGATCACCATCATGATGAGCGCCAGCGACACGCTCAGCCGCAGCCCGGCGAAGATCTTCGGGGAGGCGGCGGGCAGGATGACGCGGGTGAGCCGCTGCCAGGGGCCCAGCCGGTAGACGACGCCGGTCTCGATGTACTGGCGGTCGACGTGGCGGGCGCCGTCCATGGAGTTGATCAGCACCGGCCAGATGACGCCGTACACGATGGAGGCCAGCTCCATCGGAGTGCCGATCTTGAACAGCACCAGGAAGACCGGCACCAGCGTGGACGGCGGCACCGAGCGGCCGAAGTGCACCAGCGGCTCGACCAGGGCCGACAGCCGCCGCGAGCGGCCGAGCGCCACGCCGGCCAGCACGCCCGCCGCGCACGCCATCGCCCACCCGGCGAACAACCTGGCCAGGCTCGGCAGCAGGTCGGCGACGGCCTCGTCGGTGAGAAACACCCGTGACGGCGGACCGGAGAACCACATCTCGTGCAGCCGGGTGACGATCCGCGACGGCGGCGGGAAGTACGCGGCCTGCGCCGAGCGCGTGGCCAGCTCCCAGGCGAGCACGGCCACGGGCAGCAGCCAGTACCACACCAGCCGCCGGGCGGCGGTCATGCCGGCTCTCCCGTACGCGCACCGTGCCAGCGGAACAGGCGGCGCTCGGCCGTCGCGAACAGCAGGTTGGCGGCCAGCCCGATGACACCGGCCCACAGCGGGGCGGCCAGCATGCGGTCGGTACGGTTGGCGCTGCCCGCCAGCGACTGGAACGCCCCGATCCCGCCCCCGCCCGGCGCCAGCAGCTCCACGCTCACCGCCACGATCAGGGTGACGGACACGGCGATGCGCACGCCGGTCGCGATGAACGGCGCCGCACTCGGCAGGCTCACCCGCAGCGCGACGGCCAGCGGCCCGAAGCCGAAGCTCCGCAGGGTGTCCTTGGCCAGCGGGTCGACGTCGCTCAGGCCGTACAGTGTGTTGATCAGCAGCGGCCACGAGCAGGTGTAGACGATCAGCGCGACCTTGGCGTCGTGGCTCACCGGGAACAGGAACATGGCCAGCGGGATCAGCGCCACCGACGGGATCGGCCGCAGGAACTCCACCAGGGGCCGCACCGACCGCTCCAGGAACGACACCGTCCCGAGCAGCAGCCCGGCGGGCACGGCGACCGCGATCGCGATCGCCAGCCCGCTCACGCACGCCTCCAGCGTGGCCAGCACGTCGGCCCTGAACCGTGTCTCCAGCGGCAGTTCCGCCGCCGTGACCAGCACCCGCGACGCGTACGGCAGCACGTCGGGGACGATCCCGAGACGGCCGGCCACCTCGGCGACGGCGAGGAACCCCGCCACGCCCGCCGCCCCGAGCGCCGCCCGTGCGATCCGCCGATCGATCATCCGCCCAGCGACGCGAACAGCCGCGCCGCGTCCACCTTGGACTTGAGGTAGCCGTAGCCGTGCAGCAGGTCGGCGAGCTTCTGCACGTTGGCCCTGTCGGCCTCCATCGAGAACGTGCCGAGCGTCATCGCCGCCGCCGCGTCGGCGGGGATCTGCGTGTACGTCGGCACGATCTCGTCGATGGCCTTGCGATCCTCGCCCGCGATCTGCTGGGCCTTGGCCAGGGCACGGTGGAAGGCGGCGGCCGTCCTGGGGTTCTTGGTCAGCCAGTCCTGGGTGACGCCCCATCCGTCGATCGGCACGCCCGCGGTGACGCCGTCGGTGGTGTCGATGATCTGGGTGGCGCCGTCCTTCTTCGCCGCGGTGAGGAACGGCTCGACCAGCCAGGCGGCGTCGACCTTGCCCGAGGACAGCGCGCTGATCTGGTCGGCGAACTGCACGGGGACGTATTTGACGTCGTCCGGATTGAGCCCGGCCTCCTGAAGGTGGGCGTTGGTCAGCGTCTGCCCGAGCGCCTTCAGCACGTTGACGGCGATCGTCTTGCCCTTGAGGTCGGCGGCGGCTTTGATCGGCGACCCCTTGGCCACGACGACGCCGGCGACGTCGGGCCCGGCCTCCTGGCTGTGCTGGAAGAGTTTGAGCGTGGCCGCGCCCGAGTCGTTGATCGCCATCAGTGACACGTAGCTCGTCAGGAAGGCGTCCATGCTGCCGTTGAGGATCTTCGGCATGACCGCCTGCGGAGCCTGGATGATCTCCGTCTTGACGGTCAGCCCCTCCTCCTTGAAGAAACCACGTTTCTCCGCGATGAACAGCGGCGCCGACGACGGCACGGGCACCACGCCGACCAGCAGCTGCGTCTTCTCCAGCCCGCCCGTGGTCGATCCAGGGGCCGCGGTGCCGCCGTCGCTCTCGCCTCCCCCTCCGCACGCGCTCAGCGAGAGGGCGAACGCCATGCTCATGGCTAGTATCCTGGCCAGCTTCATCGCTTCTGCCTTTCTGGGGGACAAGAGGGGGTGCCCAGAGGGTCGTCAGGACGTCGAGCCTACGGTAACCCGATCCACCCGGGCCCACCCTTTGTCGATCACGCACCGGCATGGCAAGCTCGGGTCCGGCACATCTGATCATCGGACCCACCGCACGGCGTCCCCCGGGCCGCGTGCCTGCTGATTGCGAGGAAGCTGATGAATGCCAAGGACTACATGGCCGGCGTTTTCGACCGCGCGTCCGGCAGCTACGAGCGCGTCGGCGTGCCGTTCTTCGCGCCCGTCGCCGCCGAGCTCGTACGCCGCGCCGCCCCCGGCCCCGGCGACCACGTGCTGGACGCCGGCTGCGGCACCGGCGCCTCGCTCCTGCCCGCCGCCCACGCCGTCGGCCTCACCGGCCGGGTCGTCGGGCTCGACCTCGCGCCCGGAATGGTGGCCGCCGCGACCGCCGAGGTGGAGCGCCACGGCCTCACCCAGACGGCCGTCGTGCTCGGCGACGCGGAGCACGCGGAGGAACTGCTGCCGGGCGAGCGGTTCGACATCGTGCTGGCCGGGATGATGCTCTACTTCCTTCCCGACCCGCCCGCCGCCGTGCGGTCCATGGCCGGGCTGCTGCGGCCGGGCGGGCGGCTGGCGGCCAGCCTGCTGGTCCGGTCGAGCGCCGCGGAGGCCGAGCTGTTCGCGCTGGTGGAGAGGGCGCTGGCCCCCTACACCTCGGGCGCGGGCAGCGCGCCGTTCCACCACACCCTGGGCGGGCAGGGGGAGCTGACCGCGCTGTTCGAGCAGGGCGGGCTGACCGACGTCGAATGCGCGGACGTGGTGTTCGAGGTGGCCGTCGGGGCCGGGCAGGTGTGGGACTGGCTCTGGTCGGCCGCCCGCAGGGCCTCGCTGGAGAGCATCCCCGAGGCCCTGCGCCCCGAAGCCAGGGCCGCGCTGGAGGCGGCGTTGCCGCAGGAAGGTTTCCTGCTGGCCCGCACCGTGCGCTACGCCACGGGCACGCGCGCGTGAGGCGGAGGCCTCAGGCGGGCCGGGGAACGTAGCGTCCCACCGGACGGCCCACGACCTTGCCGGCGTCCAGCACGTGGTTGCCGCGCACGAACGTGTCCGTCACCTTGGCGGTCAGCTCGAAGCCCTCGAACGGCGTGTACTCCTGCGTCGACTCCGAGTCCTGGGCGCGCACGGTCCACGTGCTCTCGGGGTCGACCAGGCAGATGTCGGCGTCGAAACCGGGGGCGATCGTGCCCTTGGTGCGCAGACCGTACCTCTTGGCGGGGTTCCAGGAGGTCAGCGCGGCGATCCGGCCGTACGGCAGACCTCTGCGGCGGCCCTCGGTGATCAGGCCGGGCAGCAGGTATTCCGCCCCGCCGAACCCGGCCTTGGCCACGAACACGTCGTCGCGCGGGTCGCCGAACTTGAGCTCGTCGCGGCAGCAGGCGTGGTCGCTGACCACCCAGTCCACGGTGCCGTCGAGCACGTACTCCCACAGCGCCTCGACGTCCTCCCGCGGCCTGATCGGCGGGTTGACCTTGGCGCCGAGGCCGCTGGCCGTGTCGACGTCGGCCAGCAGGTGACCGATCGTGACCTCGCGGCGGAAGTCGATGTGCGGGAACGTCGCCGCCATGCGGACGGCCGCGTCCAGCGCCTTGCGGGACGACAGGTGCAGCAGGTTGACGTTGGCCAGCCCTGTCTCGTGGGCGAGGTAGGAGGCGACGAAGACGGCCAGCCCTTCGGAGTGCTGGGGGCGCGAGGCGCTGTAGGCGGCCAGCCCGCGGAGGTCTCCCGCCTCCTCCACCAGCTTCGTGTACGCCGTCATGATCTCGGCCGTCTCGCAGTGCAGCGACAACGAGATCTCGCCGGCCAGCTCCGGCAGGCGTTCCCTGGCCGCCTGCACGCCGCGCATGACGAACTCGAAGTGCGCGTAGTCGTAACGCTCGCCCTCCGGCAGCATGAGGAAGGCCCGCTGGTCGTCGGAGCGTCCGTGCAGCCCGTGCCCGCCGTAGAACATGAAGATCTTGAACGACGGCACCCCGAACCGCTCGACCAGGTCGGGCAGTTCGTCGATGTGCCCGCGCGACATGGGCGCCAGGTGGAAGCCGTAGTCGACGTAGGCCCGGCCCTCGGCCTGCCGGAGCACCTCGGGGAAGAACTCGGCGTAGGGTCCGCCCTTGTTCAGATAGTACTGGCCGGTCCGCATGTACGTCAGCGCGGTGGTCACGCCGCCCTGCGCGCTCGCCCGGCTCTCCGACCCGGTGTCCTCGGGCAGCGGGTTGTAGATGCCCCAGTGCTGGTGGGCGTCCACGACGCCGGGGAAGGCCAGCTTGCCGCCGCCGTCGATCACCTCGCCGGCGCCGCTCAGCCCCGGCTCCACGCGTACGACGCGGCCGTCCTCGACGGCGATGTCCGCCGCCACGGGCTCGTCGTGCTCGTGGGTGACGACCTTCACGTTCTTCAGCAACAGCTCGGTCACGGGGGAGTTTCTCTCCTAAAGCGATTGAGCGATCAAGCGATCAAGCGATGCGGTGGGCGTCGCGGTGCCACGCCAGCACGCGCCGCTCCACCATGAGGAACAGGGAGTTCAGTACGAAGCCCAGCACGCCGAGCACCAGGACGCCCGCCCAGATGGCCGGCATGTCGGCACTGTTGTTGGCGAGGTTGAGCAGGTAGCCGATCCCCTCCGTGCTGCCCTTCAGCTCGCTGATGACCATGAGGATCAGCGCCAGCGAGACGCTCAGGCGCAGCCCCGCGAAGATCTTCGGGGCCGCGGAGGGCAGGATGATGCGGAAAATCCGTAGCGAGGCCGGCACGCCGAACACGGTGGCGGTCTCGACCTTCAGCCGGTCGACGCTGCGGGCGCCGTCGATCGAGTTGAGCAGGATCGGCCAGATGATGCCGAAGACGATGGTCGCCACCTGCACCTGGGTGCCCATCGTGAACAGCACGAGGAAGAGCGGGAGCATGACCGGCGGAGGCACCGCGCGGGCGAACTCGACCAGCGGCTGCACGAAGTCGGCCAGCCAGGCGGCCCTGCCCAGCGCGACGCCGAGAGTCACGCCCACGACCACCGCGACGGCCCACGCCCCCGTCACCCTGACGAGGCTGGGCACGAAGTTCTCGACGGCCTCCTCGGTGAGGATGTAGGGCCCGGACAGCCACATGTCGTACATGCGGATCACGATCAGTGACGGCTCCGGCAGGTACGCGATGTCGAGGCTGCGGGCCAGCAACTCCCAGCCGCCGAGGACGACGGGGACCAGCCACAGCCGCTTGAGCAAGGTGAGCATCATGTCGTTCGCCACCTGAACAGACGTCGCTCGGCCCGTACGAGCACGATGTTGACGACGAGCCCGAGGAAACCCGCCCACAGCAGGGCGGCCAGGACGTCGATCATGGCGTCGGCGCCGATGCCCGTGCTCGCCTGGATGAGGAAGCTGCCGATGCCGGTCGAGCCGCCCACGATGTACTCCACGCTGATCGCCAGGATGAGCGTGATGGACGCGGCGAGCCGCACCCCTGTCGCGATGAAGGGGGCCGCGCTCGGCAGGGACACCCGCCACAACACGGCTCCGGCGCCGAACCCGAAGGTGCGCAGCGTCTCCTTGCTCACCGGGTCGACGTCGCGCATGGCGTACATGGTGTTGATCAGGATGGGCCAGGACGCGGCGAAGACGATGAGCGCGACCTTGGCGTTGAGCTCCGAAGGGAAGAAGAACAGCGCCAGCGGGATCAGCGCCACCGAGGGGATGGGCCGCAGGAACTCGACGAACACCCGGGTCATCTCCTCGATCACCGGGATCGTTCCCAGCACCAGGCCGATCGGGACCGCGACCAGGACGGCGAGCGGCAGCCCGATGACCGCGGCGGTGAGTGTGCCCAGCACGTGGTCGAGGAACTCCGGGTCGACGGCGAGGTCGACGGTCCTGGCCAGCGTGTCCACGGCCGGCGGCAGCCACTTGACGGCGCCCGACATGCCGAGGACCTGCCACAGCAGCAGAAAGCCCACCACGCCTGCGGCGTGGCGGGCGAATTTGACCAGCCGGGCGCGGGCGAGCGGGGCCCGCTCGCGCCGCGCCGGTGTGACGGTAGCCGTCATCCCTGGGTGGGAGCCGTGTAGATCAGGGACTTGACGTCCATCTCCTTCTTCAACATGCCCGAGTCGAGCATCAGGTCCGCCACCCGCTGGATGCGCTCCGCGCTCAGCGAGGTCGGGTAGGCGCCCAGGTTGATCGTGGCGGCGGTCTCTGCCGGGATCTTGGTGAAGGTCGGCAGGACCTTCGTCACCGCGCTACGGTCGGTGGCCGCGATCTGCTGCGCCTTGGCCATGGCCCGCTGGAACGCCGCCAGCGTCTTGGGGTTGTCGGCGACCCACTTCTCCGTGGCGGCCCATCCGGTGATCGGCAGGCTCTCGGTCGGGCCCGACATCGTGTCCACCAGCATGGTGGCGCCGAGCTCCTTCTTCGCCTCGCTGACGTACGGGTCGGTCATCCAGACGGCGTCCACGTCGCCCTTGTCGAGCGAGGAGAGCCAGTTGGTCGTCGGGACCTCGACGTACTTGATGTCCTTCTCGGGGTCGAGGCCGGCGACCTTGAAGTGCGGGTTCATGGTGAGGGTGCCCAGACCCGCGAGGGCGTTGACGCCGACCTTCTTGCCCTTGAGGTCGGCGACTTTCTCGATGGGGGAGTCCTTCTTCACCATGATGCCGAAGGCGCCCTGCGCTCCTTGGTAGGAGTCGGCGATGTACTTGAACTTCTCGGTGCCCTGTTCCTGGATCGTCAGGATGGTGGCGTAGCTACCGAGAACGACGTCCATGGCGCCGTTCGAAAGCTTGCCCAAGACCTGCTGCGGAGCCTGGATGGGCTCCTGCTTGACGGTGAGGCCCTCTTCCTTGAAGAAGCCTCGTTCCATGGCGATGAACAGCGGCGCCGAGTCCGCGCCGGGATATTGGCCGATCAGCAGGTCGGTCTTCATACCGGCGTCGGCGCCTGAGCCCTCGGCCGTGTCGTCAGAACCGGAGCACCCAGTGACGACGAGGGTGGCCACAAGCCCAACCAGGGCAGTACGCCCTAATGCACCGAACCGCATTGCGGGTCTCCTTTGAACCGGGGGGTGAGTGCGAACGGGGGTGTTCAACGACGGTGGCACCTTAGCGCAGGCTGCGGTTACCGGGTCACCTGGAACACCGGAAATTAACAAGATATATCCATATATATGGGCATTTGTGTTGATTTGTCCGTTTGCTAGGAAATCTGGAGTCCTTGACATGGGACACGTGGGGCAGGTGTGGTGAATTGCGTAAAATACTGAGCCGTGTGTCGCTTGTGATCTTTGCGGTATTGGCCGATCTCAGGTAGATGTGCTCCAATTAGCTCTCGCCCCAAGGGTGCGTCAGCGTCACACTGCAAACATGCGTAAAAGACGTGAACTACGTGCACCAGGCCATCCGAGGAGAGGTTGCGGAGGCAAGTGAAGACTGTGGTCCCCCCTACGGGCGGCGAACAGGGCTTAACAGAACAAGCCCCCCGACAAGGCCCCCGTGGGCCAGAAATGTCCGAGCCGGACGGTGCGGACGCGGTCGTCAACCGCCGGGCGGGTTCCCGCTTCTCCCTGCGCAACTGGCGAGTGCGCTCGAAACTGCTGGTCCTGGTCGTCATCCCCACCCTCGCCGCGCTCGTGTTCGGCGGTCTGCGCGTCACCACCTCGATCGCCACCGCCGGTGAGTACGCCCAGGTCAACGAAGTGGCCGTGCTCGCCAGCCGGCTGACCGCCCTCGCCCACGAGGTCGAGCGGGAACGTGACCTCACCGCCCGCTACGTCGCCGGCGGCCGCCGAGGCGTGGAAAAGGTGCCCGAGGACGTCGCGGCCCAGTACGAGAACGTCGACAAACTCGTCACCGAGGTCAAGCCGGGCGTCGAGGCCCTCGTGAACACGGACAACTCCGCGGCTCCCGACGCCCTGCGCATCAGCAACCGCTTCAACGAGCTCGCCACCTCGCGTGAGACCGCGGTCTCCTCACAGCTCGACGTGAACTCCGTCATCGAGCTCTACGACCGCACCATTTCCGACTTCCTCTCGCTCAACGACAAGATCGACCAGGGCGCGGTGGACAAGGAGCTGTCGGCCAGCGTGTCCGGCTTCGCCGCCCTCGCCAGAGCCAAGCAGTACGTCTCCACCCAGCGCGCGCTGCTCGTCGCCGCCCTGGCCCGCGGCGAGTTCGGCAAGACCGAGCTCGACGCCTTCATCGCCGCCCGCGCCCAGCGGAACAGCGAGCTCGCCACCTTCAAGTCGCAGGTCTCCCTCCAGCTCCGCCAGGCCTACGACGACACCGTCAGCGGCCGGGCCGTCGACCGCGCCGAGGTCCTGCTGGCCCGGTCCCTGCTTCTCCAGGACGACGGCCTGCCCCTGCGCGACCGCAGGCTCGGCCTGGCCCGCGACGGCAAGGCCTGGTTCGACGCCATCAGCGAGACCATCGACGGGATGCGCTCCGTCGAGCAGCAGACCGCCGACTCCATCGTGCTGCGCAGCCGCACCCTGGAAGGCGCGGAGCAGCAGAACGCCGTGATCGTCGGTGGCGCCATCGCCGCCCTGCTCCTCCTCGTCCTGCTGGTCACCGTCTTCATGGCCCGCTCGCTGAGCGGCCCCCTGCGCAGGCTCCGCAGGGAAGCGCTGTTCATCGCCGGCCGCCGCCTGCCGGAGACCGTCCAGAAACTCCGCGAGAGCGGTGAAGGCTCGATCGGACCCGTGAGCCCGATCGGTGTCGCCTCCAACGACGAGATCGGTGAAGTCGCGCGGGCGTTCGACGAGGTGCATCGTGAGGCGGTGCGGCTGGCGGGTGAGGAGGCGCGGCTGCGCAGCAATGTGAACGCGATGTTCGTGAACCTGTCGCGGCGTAGTCAGACGCTGGTGGAGCGGCAGATCACGTTGATCGACGGTCTGGAGCAGGGTGAGCAGGACGAGCAGCGGCTCGGGAACCTGTTCAAGCTGGACCACCTGGCCACGCGTATGCGGCGTAACAGTGAGAACCTGCTGGTGCTGGCGGGTCAGGACCCGCCGCGCCGCTGGAGCAAACCCGTCAAGCTGGTCGACGTGGCGCGCGCCTCCCTGTCCGAGGTGGAGAACTACGAGCGGGTCGTGCTGCAGGTTCCCGATGGTGTGTCGGTGGCCGGTCAGGCGGTCAACGACGTCATTCACCTGATCGCGGAGCTGGTGGAGAACGCCCTGTCGTTCTCGCCGCGTGAGACGCGGGTGACGGTGTCGGGCAGCAGGATCGACGGCGGCGGCGTGATGCTGTCGATCACCGACTCCGGCATCGGCATGACCGCCGACGAGCTCGCCCAGGCCAACGAACGCCTCATGGACGCTCCCACCGTGGACGTGTCGGTGTCGCGGCGCATGGGCCTGTTCGTGGTCGCCCGCCTGGCGCACCGCCACGGCATCCGGGTGCAACTGCGCCCCCACGGCTCGGGCGGTCTCACCGCCATGGTCCTCATGCCGGAGTCGCTCCTCGGCACCCAGGCCCCCTCCTACGGTCCGGCGTCCGCGAACAACGGCATGGGACAGCAGGAAAGGTCGTACGACGAGGGCTTCGGCGCCCGTCAGCCGGCGGCGCAGCCGCCCGTTCCTCAGTGGGGATCGGGCGGAGGCTACCAGCCGGGCCCCGGGCACCCGTCGTTCCCCTCCGAGCCTTCCTTCCCGTCGCAGCCCTCGTTCTCCTCGCAGCCCTCCTCCTTCTCCCCCCGGGGGAGCATGGACTCCGGCTGGTCGTCCGACCCGCGCAACAACGGCGGCGGCTACGACACCGCCGACGTCTGGGTCCCCTCGCGCAATCCCGCGAGCCCGCCCGGCAACTGGATGAGCAACAGCAACCCGCTGCCCCAGCGGCCCACCGCCGACCGGGCGAACGCCGGCAGACCCGACCCCGACGCTGGAAGGTACGACTTCCCCGAGACCGAGTCCGCCGCGACGGGCCCGATTCCCGTCGTCAAGCCCGCCTCGGCCGGGGACGAATATCTGCCGATCTTCGCCTCTGTCGAGTCGGCCTGGTTCGAACACGGTCCGGACAGCGGAGCCACCTGGGGCTCCGCCAAGGCCGACGCCGGCTGGAGCGCCGCCGAAGCCGTCGTCGAGCCCGTACGTGACGGCGCGACGGCCGCAGGGCTGCCCAAGCGGGTGCCCAAGGCCAACCTGGTGCCCGGCTCCGCCGACACCGTCTCCGCGCCGAAGGGCGTCGCACCGATGCCGGCGGTCTCGCCGGACCGGGTGCGCAGCCGGCTCTCCAGCTTCCAGCAGGGGTTCCGGGCGGCACGTGATGACATCAGCGAGGGCAGGACGTATCCCTCCGGCCCCAGGAGTGTTGAAAGCAGGGATGAGCGGTCATGAGTGACCTGAGCCAGTCGGCGCGCGGGGTGGATTGGTTAATCACCGACTTCGTCAGCTCTGTCCCCGGGGTCGCGCACGCGGTGGTCGTCTCGTCAGACGGATTACCGCTGGCGGCGTCGTCGGGGTTTCCCGCTGATCGGGCGGATCAGCTGGCGGCCATCGCGTCGGGCCTGGTGAGTTTGACGCAGGGTGCGGCGCGGGTGTTCGAGGGGGGTGCGGTCAATCAGACGATCGTGGAGATGCAGCGTGGGTTGATGCTGATCATGTCGGTCAGTGATGGTTCGTGTCTGGCTGTGCTGGCGGCTCCGGATTGTGACATGGGGTTGGTGGCGTACCAGATGACGCTGATGGTTGATCGCGCCGGTCAGGTGCTGACTCCGGCTGTGCGTGCGGAGTTGCGCGCCAGCCAGACCAGGTGATGTAGGTGACAGACCCCCGATGGAACAGCGGCGGCTGGAATCCCCACAGCGGCGGTTGGGACTCCCACAACAGCGGCAGCTGGGAGCCCCCGCCTCCTCCGCAGCCCGCTAGCTCCGACCCCGCCTCGCCGGTGCGGCCCTACGCCGTCACGGGCGGGCGTACCGCGCCCAGGGTCAAGCTGGCGATGGAGGCCCTCGTGTCCTCGGCCACGGCCGAGCACCGGGAGTTCTCGCACATCACGCCCGAGTACAAAGCGATCAGCCAACTGTGCCTCCAGGTCAGATCCGTGGCCGAGGTGTCGGCCCTGCTGCGGATCCCGCTCGGCGTGGTGCGTGTGCTGATCGCCGACATGGCGGCCGAGGGCCTGGTACGGGTGCATCAGCCGCAGCTGGATGAGGGTAGGCCGGACGTCAACCTGCTGGAAAGGGTGCTCAGTGGACTTCGCAGGCTCTAGTCCCGGTTTGACCTCGACGAAGATCGTTGTCGCCGGGGGCTTCGGGGTGGGCAAGACGACGTTCGTCGGCGCGGTGTCGGAGATCATGCCGTTGACCACGGAGGCCGTCATGACGGACGCCTCCAAGGGCATCGACGATCTGGGCATGACGCCGTTGAAGTCGACGACGACCGTGGCGATGGACTTCGGCCGGGTCTCCCTCGATCGTGACCTGATCCTCTATCTGTTCGGCACGCCCGGGCAGCACCGGTTCTGGTTCATGTGGGACGACCTCGTGCGCGGTGCCATCGGCGCCGTGGTGCTGGTCGACACCCGCCGTCTGGCCGACAGCTTCCCCGCCATCGACTACTTCGAGGAGGCCCAGCTGCCGTTCATCGTGGGAGTGAACGGCTGGGACGGCCAGTACGCCCACAGCGACGCCGAGGTCCGCGACGCTCTGACCCTGGCCCCGCACATCCCGATGGTGCGCCTCGACGCCAGGTCGAAGGACTCCGTCAAGAGCGCGCTGATCAACCTGGTCGAACACGCCCTCACGGTTCGGATGGCCGTGCCCGGCTGGAGCGGCTAGCAGAGCGGCTAGGCTGGACGCTTAGACGTACCTTCGCTTCGAGGACTGGCCAACCACGTGTTCGAGACGCTATCCGACCGGTTGACATCGGTCTTCTCCTCCCTCCGATCCAAGGGGCGGCTGTCCGATGCCGACATCGACGCCACCACCCGTGAGATTCGCATCGCGCTGCTCGAGGCCGACGTCGCCCTTCCTGTGGTCAAGGCGTTCGTCGCCCAGGTCAAAGAGCGCGCCCGCGGCGCAGAGGTCTCCCAGGCGCTGAACCCGGCGCAGCAGGTCGTCAAGATCGTCAATGACGAGCTGATCGGGATCCTCGGCGGTGAGACCCGCAGGCTCCGCTTCGCCAAGACGCCGCCGACCATCATCATGCTCGCCGGCCTCCAGGGCGCGGGCAAGACCACACTGGCGGGCAAGCTGGCCCGATGGCTGCGCGAGCAGGGGCACGCGCCCATGCTGGTCGCCGCCGACCTCCAGCGGCCCAACGCCGTCCAGCAGCTCGAGGTCGTGGGCGAGCGCGCCGAGGTCGCCGTCTACGCGCCCGAGCCGGGCAACGGCGTCGGCGACCCGATCGGCGTCGCCCGCGGCTCCATCGACGAGGCCAGGCGCCTGCAGCACGACATCGTCATCATCGACACCGCGGGCCGGCTCGGCATCGACCAGGAGATGATGCGCCAGGCCGCCGACATCCGCGACGCGGTCTCACCCGACGAGGTCCTGTTCGTCGTCGACGCCATGATCGGCCAGGACGCCGTCACGACGGCGCAGGCCTTCATGGAGGGCGTCGGCTTCGACGGCGTCGTGCTGACCAAGCTCGACGGCGACGCCCGCGGTGGCGCGGCGCTGTCGGTCAGGCACATCACCGGCCGGCCCATCATGTTCGCCTCCACGGGCGAGAAACTGGAAGACTTCGACGCCTTCCACCCCGACCGGATGGCCTCCCGCATCCTCGACATGGGTGACATCCTCACCCTGATCGAGCAGGCCCAGAAAACGTTCGACGAGGAGCAGGCCGCCAAGATGGCGGGCAAGCTCACCTCGGGCGAGAACTTCACGCTCGAAGACTTCCTCGAGCAGATGCAGATGGTCCAGAAGATGGGGCCGATCAAGAACCTGCTCGGCATGATGCCCGGCATGGGGCAGATGCGCGACCAGATCAACTCCATCGACGACCGCGACCTCGACCGCATCGCGGCCATCATCCGCTCGATGACCCCGGGCGAGCGCCAGGACCCCAAAATCATCAACGGCTCTCGCCGTGCCCGCATCGCCGCCGGTTCCGGCGTCACCGTCAGCGCCGTCAACAACCTCGTCACCCGCTTCTTCGAGGCCCAGAAGATGATGAAGCGGATGGCCGGCGGCATGGGCATCCCCGGCATGCCGGGCGGGAGCGGCGGCCGTGGCAAGGGCGGCAAGTCGAAGAAGGGCAAGAAGGGGCGGCGCGTCAGCGGCGACCCGCGCAAGGCCGCCCTCGGCAAACCCGCCGCCGACACGCCCGCCGAGCCCAAGCAGGGCGGGGGAGCGCTGGGCAATCTCGGCGGCAAACTGCCGCCGGGGGTGGAGTTGCCGCCCGGCTTCGACCCCTCCAAGCTCCGCCTCCCCGGCCAGAAATAACCGCACCCCCCGCCGGCGTCCACCTCATCCGGGCGCCCGGCGGGCACACCACCCGACCTCCGGCCGTCCCGGCCACCGCGCCCCCGGTCGTCCCCGGCCCGCGCCCTCGGTGACGGAGAGCTTGAAACAGGGTGCGCGGGGTGGGGCGTATCCGGACCGATGCGGTCGTAACGGAAGGGAGGACGGGAGCTTGCCGACCCTTTGCGGCGACGTGCCGCCTACGGTCGTGGGCAGTGTCGTCGATCTGGCACAATGACATGTTGGAACACCGTGACCAGGCGGGTGCCCTCTCACCTCCCGCCGGACACGCCTGTCCCTGGAGCGTCGTTCCGTCGTGCCCCACTCGGCGAGGCGCCGTTCACCCACATGCGAATGCAGGAGAGACCACACCCGTGGCAGTCAAGATCAAGCTCAAGCGGCTCGGCATGATCCGCAACGCTCAATACCGCATCGTCGTCGCCGACAGCCGCACCAAGCGTGACGGCCGGGCGATCGAGGAGATCGGCCTTTACCACCCGAAGGAAAACCCTTCGCGCATCGTGATCAACGCTGAGCGTGCGGCCTACTGGCTGGGTGTCGGCGCGCAGCCGACCGAGCCGGTGCTCAAGCTCCTCAAGCTCACCGGTGACTGGCAGAAGTTCAAGGGTGAGCCCGCCCCCGAGCCTCTCAAGGTCGCTGAGCCCGCGCCTGACCGCCACGCCCTTTACGAGGCCGCGGCCAAGGAGGCGCTGTCCGGTGGCGACACCGGCACGGCCGCCACCACGCCGCCGAAGAGGGCCAAGAAGAAGGAAGAGGCCGAGGCCCCCGCCGAGACCCAGGCCGAGGGCGAGGCCTGACGTGCTCGAGGAGGCTCTCGAGCACCTCGTCAAGGGCATCGTCGAACATCCAGACGATGTCCGGGTTCGCGCACGCCGCATCCGCAGCGGGCGCGTCCTGGAGGTCCGGGTGCACCCCGAGGACCTGGGGAAGGTCATCGGACGCGGCGGGCGCACCGCCAAGGCGCTGCGCACGGTCGTGAACGCCCTGGCCGACGGGAAGTACGTGCGAGTCGATCTGCTCGATCTGCACGAAGTAGTCCGTTAGCGTCAGGTTTGTGCGCCCTCATCGGTCCTCCGATGGGGGCGCTCGCGTTGAGAAAGGGCGGTTCACGTGCAGCTGGTCGTCGGCCGGATAGGCCGTCCGCACGGCGTACGCGGTGAGGTGACCGTGGAGGTGCGCACCGACGATCCCGAGCTGCGCTTCGCCCCAGGCACGTCGATCGCCACCGACCCCCCAGGCAGGGGGCCGCTCGTCGTGGAAGGCCGCCGCTGGCACAAGGGTCTGCTGCTGGTGTCGTTCGCCGGGATCTCCGGCCGTGACGCGGCCGAGGACCTGCGCAACACGATGCTGGTCATCGACTCCGCCGAGGTGGCGCCGCTCGACGACCCCGACGAGTTCCACGACCACCAGCTCATCGGCCTGGCAGTCGAGACCGCGTCCGGTGAGCCCGTGGGTGAGGTCACCGATGTGCTCCACCACGGCCAGGACCTCCTGGTCGTACGCCGGAAAGAGGCCGACGACGCGCTGATCCCGTTCGTGAAGGCTCTTGTGCCCGTGGTCGATGTGGAGGCCGGGCGGCTGGTCGTCGATCCGCCGGAGGGCCTGTTGTGACGCGGATCGACATCATCTCGATCTTTCCCGAATACTTCGCGCCGCTCGACGTCTCTTTGATCGGCAAGGCGCGCGAGCGCGGCACGATCGACGTACGCGTGCACCAGCTCCGTGACTGGGCACACGACGTGCACAAGACCGTGGACGACACCCCCTACGGCGGAGGGCCGGGCATGGTCATGAAACCCGAGGTGTGGGGCGAGGCCATCGACTCCGTGATCGGCGACGGGGCGCCCCGGATGGTCGTGCCGACCCCGAGTGGGCGGCCGTTCACCCAGGAGCTGGCGCAGGAGCTGGCGGGAGAGCCGTGGCTGTTGTTCGCGTGCGGGCGTTATGAGGGGATCGATACGCGCGTCGTGGAGGAATATGCCGGGCGGCTGCGGGTCGACGAGGTCTGCATCGGCGACTACGTGCTGGCCGGCGGTGAGGTGGCCGTGCTGGTCATGGTGGAGGCCGTCGGCAGGCTGCTGCCGGGGGTGCTGGGCAACGCCCAGTCGGCCGTCGACGACTCCTTCGCCCCCGGGTCCATGCGCAACCTCGTCGAGGGCCCCGTCTACACGAAGCCTCCCGTCTGGCGGGGGCGCGAGGTGCCTGACGTGCTGCTGTCCGGACATCACGGAAAAATCGCTAGATGGCGGCGGGACGAGGCGCTGCGTCGTACCGTACGAAACCGGCCCGAACTCGCGGCGGAGCTCGACCCCGAGACGCTTGACAAGCACGACAGGAAACTGCTCGAGGAGCTGTCGTTTCGCGTCGAGCCGGAAGATATGGCAAACTGAATCGCTGCCAACCTGTTGTGGTTGGTCTGTCATGCCCGGGAAACGGTCCTGGGTTTCATCACATCAGCAGGCGTGTCCGCCACGAGCCATGGCCGGGTGGACCTCCGCGTGCTCACGAGGACTTGAGGACAGCTCTCATGCACACGAAGATCCAGGAGCTCGAGAAGGCGACCCTGCGCAGCGATGTGCCGGATTTCCGCCCCGGTGACACGCTCGAGGTTCACGTACGCGTCGTCGAAGGCAGCCGCTCCCGCATCCAGGTCTTCAAGGGCTTCGTGCTGCGCAGGCAGGGCAGCGGCGCCCGCGAGACCTTCACCGTTCGCAAGGTCAGCTACGGCGTCGGCGTCGAGCGCACCTTCCCCGTGCACAGCCCCGTCATCGAGAAGATCGTGCTCGTCTCCCGCGGTGACGTGCGCCGCGCGAAGCTTTACTACATGCGTGACCTGCGCGGTAAGGCCGCCCGCATCCGCGAGAAGCGTGAGACGACTCCCGCGAAGTAACCTTCGTTCTTTCCGAGGTCCGCGCCATGGCGCGGACCTTTCGGCTTTACGGGGCCGTTTCCTTTATGTGGAGCGACTCGTGCGTGGGTGTAACGTCGGTCCAGGCTTGTCGAGCCGGGACATCATCTAGGCTCGTCAGCGATGACTAGCGAGAGCCAGGAGCACGGCGCTGTGCGCCGCCCTGTCGAGGACGAGGTGGACGTGGTCGCCGAAGAGACTCAGAAGCCGGCCAAGGGCGGAAATAAAGAGAAGAAGGGGTCGTTCTGGAAAGAGCTTCCTGTTCTTGTCGTTGTCGCCCTGGTGCTGGCCCTGATCATCAAAACCTTTGTGGTCCAGGCCTTCTACATTCCGTCAGAGTCGATGGAAAACACCCTGCTGACCAACGATCGGGTTCTCGTCAACAAGCTCGTCTACCACACCCGCGACATCGAGCGCGGCGACGTGGTGGTCTTCTCGGGCGTCGACTCCTGGGACGGCGAGTTCCAGATGGAGGAGCCGTCCAATCCTGTCGCGGCGTTCTTCCGCTGGGTCGGCACGGCGTTCGGCGTCATCCCCGGCGAGAAGGACTACATCAAGCGGGTCATCGGCGTCGGCGGCGACCACGTCAAGTGTTGCGACTCCAAGGGCCGCATCACCGTGAACGGCACGCCGATCGACGAGGAGAGCTACCTCTATCCGGGCAACGTGCCCTCTGACAAGTTCTTCGACGTCACCGTTCCGCCCGACCGGCTGTGGGTGATGGGCGACCATCGTTCGGTGTCACTCGACTCACGCGCCCACACCGGCGACGCGGGCGGCGGGTCCATCCCGGTGAGTCAGGTCATCGGACGTGCGTTCGTGATCGTATGGCCGTTCGACCGCGCATCCTCGATAGACATCCCCGACACGTTCGCCCAACCCGCGCTCCAGGCGCTCGGCGGGTCCGTACCGCTGGTCGCCGGGTTCGGGCTGGCCGTACCCTTGGTCCTGGTCCGGCGCCGGCTGCGGAGGAAGCGCTGATGGCCGTCACCAAGAAGGCGGAGGGTGTGGGTAAAGAGAAGAAAAAGAAGGGCAGCTTCCGCGAGACGGTGTTGCTGCTCGTCCTGGGCGTCGGCATCGCGCTGCTGCTGCAGACCTTCGTGGTCGGGTCGTTCTACATCCCGTCGGTGTCGATGGAGAACACCCTGCAGCTCGACGACCGCATCTTCGTCAACAAGCTCTCGGGCAAGCCGGAGCGCGGCGACATCGTGGTGTTCAAGGGCTGGAACGGCGAAGACACCATCAAGCGCGTCATCGGGGTCGGCGGCGACCACGTCAAGTGCTGCGACGCCGACAAGCGCATCACCATCAACGGCAAGCCGCTCGACGAGTCCTCCTACCTCTACCCCGACGATTACGCTTCCGGCGATAAGTTCGACGTCAAGGTGCCGGCCGGCAAGCTCTGGCTGATGGGCGACCACCGCAGCGCCTCGGCCGACTCCCGGGCGCACATGCGGGAGCCGGGTGGCGGCTTCATCTCGGAAGACGCGGTGATCGGCAAGGCCGTGGTGCGCTACTGGCCGCTGTCGCGGGGCTATCTCTTCTCCCAGCCCGAGGCTTTCGACAAGGTCAAGTAGATAAGCTTTCGGTCGCGGTTTGCGGCGAATGAGGCGTACGCTGCCTCTGTCATGACAGTTGCGTTCCGCCCTCGACCCAGCGTCGTCCGGCGAGATTCCGGACTCTACGCCTATGAACGTGCGCTCGCCCGCCGCGGCCTCACCCCCATCGCGGGTGTCGACGAGGCCGGCCGTGGCGCGTGCGCGGGACCGCTCGTGGTCGCGGCCGTCATCCTGCGCAAGCCGGTCGACGGCCTGAGCGACTCGAAACTGCTCGCTCCGGCGGTGCGCGAACGCCTCTACGACGCGATCGCGCGGGTCGCCCACGTGGGCGTCGTGACCATTCCGCCCGGGGAGATCGACGCCAAAGGTCTTCACAAATGCAACGTTTCGGGAATGCGGCGCGCTGTCGCACAGTTGTCCTGTGACCCTGAGTACATCCTGACGGACGGCTTCCCGGTGCCCGGGTTGCCCGCGCCGTCACTAGCCGTGTGGAAGGGGGACCAGGTGGCCGCATGCGTGGCGGCCGCGTCGATCGTGGCCAAGGTGACGAGGGATCGCCTGATGGTCGCGCTGGACGAGCGCTTCCCGCAGTACGGCTTCGCCGAGCACAAGGGGTATGTCACACCAGGACACCGGCTGGCGCTGGAAACGCATGGTCCGTGTCCTGATCACCGTTACTCCTTCGTCACGGTGGCGAGGGGGATGGGTGAGAATGAAATGGGGGCCGGGGTTGCCTGACCAGGCAAACCGGGGGACCGGTACGACAGGAGGACCGCGATGAGCGCAGAGGATCTCGAAAAGTACGAAACCGAGATGGAGCTGCAGCTTTACCGCGAATACCGCGATGTCGTCGGTTTGTTCACATACGTGGTGGAGACTGAGCGGCGGTTCTATCTGACCAACTCAGTCGATCTCGATGTCCGCACTGCGGAGAACGGCGACGTCTTCTTCGACGTGAAGATGCAGGACGCTTGGGTGTGGGACATGTACCGGCCCGCCCGGTTCGTGAAGAACGTACGGGTCGTCACGTTCAAGGACGTGAACGTCGAAGAACTGGCGAAGGCCGACCTGGAGATGCCCAAGGAGGGCTTCTCGGGGTGACGGCGCGACCAGGGCGCTGAGAGGGCCACACCTGTGGCATGCCGCGCTTGAGCGCCGACGTGGCCCTCAACACCCTTTCCAGGGCTGGCCTCCCTGGAGACGGGCCACCGAAGGATTCCTGGGAATGGGCTTCCCGGACGGTTCAGAGGGACGGCCCCGGGGTGGGTGCTTCTGGGGACGGGCTCCAGGGCACGACCTCACGAGAACGGGCTGCAGGGTCGGATCCCACGGAGGACGGGCTCTTGGACGAGCTTCAGGGAACGGACGATCCCCGTACCGAGTTGGCGTGTCCTCGGGCTGTGGCCTATGTCAATGACTCGGAGTGATCCCGCTGGCTTCTTTCGTTGTGTCGGCGCGGCGCTGATGCGGTGGAACGACGCGGGGACGTGGGGCCTGAATGTTTGACGTGGGGCTTGAACGTTGTGGGGCGGTTGCCGGTGCCGTGCCGAGGCGGTGCGGGCGCCGGAGTGGCGTCGGCCGTGATGTTTCGCCGCTCAGGCCCTGGGATGGGCCTGGCGGTAGGCCGCGCGCAGACGATCGATGGAGACGTGGGTGTAGATCTGCGTGGTGTTCAGCGACGCGTGCCCGAGCAACTCCTGGACGCTGCGCAGGTCCGCCCCGCCCTCCAGCAGGTGTGTCGCCGCGGTGTGCCGGAGACCGTGCGGCCCCATGTCGGGCGCTCCTTCGACCTGTGCCAGCCGCGCGTGTACCACCCGCCGGACGGTCCCCGCGTCGATGCGGCCGCCACGGACCCCGAGGAACAGCGCGGGCCCCGATCTCGCCCGGGTCCACAGCGGACGCCCGTGAATGCACCACCTGTCCAGGGCCCGCAACGCGGGCAGCCCGAACGGCACCGAACGCTCCTTGCGTCCCTTACCGAGAACCCTGAGGACGTGCCGGTCACGGTCGACGTCGTCGACGTCCAGGGCGCACAACTCGCTCACCCGCACGCCCGTGGCGTACAAGAGCTCCAGCAACGCCTGGTCGCGCAGTTCCTTCGGCTCCGCGGCGGCAGGGACCTCCATCGCGGCCTGCGCCTGCTCCTGGTCGAGTACGGATGGCAGCGAGCGGGCCGTCTTGGCGGTGCCCAGCAGCAGTCCCGGATCTGTGGGCAGCCAGCCGCGGCGATGGCAGTAGGCGGTGAAGGTGCGGGCGCAGGCGGTCCGGCGTGCCAGCGTGGATCTGGCCTTTCCCTCCTCATGCTGGTAGGCCAGCCACTCCCTGAGAGCTCCGATGTCCAGAGCGTCGAGTTCCCCGCCCAAGTGATCGAGCAGAGAGGTGACGTCGGTCAGGTAGGCACGGACCGTGTGTGGTGAGAGATCGCGCTCCAGCCGCAGGTGCCGGCCGAACTCGGCCAGCACCTCGTCCCTCGTCACAGCCGCGGCACCATCCTCACGAACCATGTCTTCCACGTCCCCATCATCGTCGGTGTCGGCCATGGTGTTGTGTCGCCATCGTTTCCGCCGGCCATGGTGCCGGCCCTGTCGCCTATGGCCGGCTGCCCGTCCTTCGCCGGCGTACGTCGTGGTCGTCGTTCCGCTGCTGCACCCCTCGTGATGTGCTTTCCCTCTCCGACCGTGCCCGCGCGTCGACGATGTCACGTGTGGTGAGCGGCGACGCAACAAGCGGTTGTCATGATTTTCAACTATGTCGGCAAAAAGTAGGAGTCACTGGTGCGCGGTTCTCTTCGCCTTTCGGCGGGCGCACGACAGACTGTTGTGCGCGGCCATCGCGGTGCTCTCCTCCGGTCTTGATGCAGGCCCTCCAAGGATCACGCGATGGCCGTCACCATGTCCATGCCGGTGCGCAGGGCCACACGGTGCGCGTCCGGCCACCGCCAACTGTCAGGGGTCCAGCCCCTCCGCGACGATCGGCGAGTCGTCAGGGAACGGTGGGTCGTCTGTCTGGTCGGCGGCCTCCGCGGTGAGCGGGGGTTGCAGGGCGGCCGCTTCGGGACCCTTGCGATAGCTGGTCGCCGACTTGCGCAGGCGCCAGCCGTTCGCGGCGCGTTCGATGTAGCCCGCGGCTGCCAGGCCGCCCAGCGCGCTCAAGGCCGTATCCAGGCCCACCCCCGCAGCCACCGCGATCGAGGCGGGTCCCGAGCCGCCTCGGGCGGGAATGGCGTCCAGCACCCTCTTGGTGGATTCGCTCAGTCTGTCCCTGGGGACGGCGGGGACTCGGCTCTGCGGGGCCAGGTCGTCGCCTATCACGCCGACCAGGTCGATCATCTCTTCAGGCGTGGTCACGCAGACTGCTTTGCGCTCCCGAAGCAGCCGGTGGCAGCCGGCCGACTGGCTTGACGTGATGGGGCCAGGCACCGCCGCCAGGTGCCTGTTGAGGGACAGCGCATGCGCGGCCGTGTTGAGCGCGCCGCTGCGCAACGCCGCCTCCACCACCACGGTGCCCCTCGACAGGGCGGCGATCAGGCGGTTTCTGACGAGAAAGCGTGCCCGGGTGGGATGGACGCCCGGTGGGCATTCGCTGATCACGACGCCCTGCTCCCTCACGGCCGCGAACAGGGTGCCGTGGCTGCTCGGATAGCAGACGTCCACGCCGCACGCCAGGACGGCCACCGTGGGCGAATCGGCCGCCAGAGCTCCTTTGTGCGCCGCCCCGTCCACGCCGTACGCGCCACCTGACACGACCGTCCAGCCGGACTCGCTGAGCCCGACACCGAACTGGGCCGCGATGTGCGAACCGTAGGACGTGGCGGCACGGGCGCCGACCACCGCGACGGACTTCAGGCACGCGAAGCGGAGGTCGGCCGTGCCGTGCAGCCACAGCCCGAGAGGACGGCTGGCCCCCAGTTGGTCCAGCTGGGTCGGCCATTCCGGACTGCCGGGGACGATCAGCCTCGCTCCAGCCTTCTCACCTGCTTCCAGGTCGGCCGCGGGTTCGGCGGCCGCCAGCCGGGCGTACCAGGCGTCCAGCCGGCCGGTCAGGTCGGGCGGGCGCTCGTGCCGGGCCTCGCGCGCGGCGAACTCGGGAGGCAAGGCGCGTGCACGGATCGCTGCCGCCGCCTCCGAGGCGCCGTACTGGGCGACGAGGCGACCCATGACGGGGTCGCCCACGTCGGCGGCGCGCATGAGAGCGGCCCTGGCCACCAGTTCGTTCGTCTCCTCCCGCACCTGCCCCGATGGTGGGGTCATGGTGACCGCGGCCCGCCCAGAGATCACGGAAGCTGAGGCCTCCGTGGTGGACGGAAGAGTGCGCACGGTTCGATGGGTGGGCGCGAGCGAGGCGGCCGGCTCGGGTGGGGACGTCGGCGACGGAACGGTGGATGGGGTGGGCTGGGTGTCTGTATCGGCTGCGGAGGCCGGGGGCGACGCGGTCGCGGGAGCGGACGGCATGGGGCTGCTGGTAGTGCTTTCGTGAAGGGGAACGGACATGGACGGGCCAAAGGGGTCTCGGGAACGGGCAGGACTGGTGCACGGCTGAAACAAGGGGCCGGGGCGCATGCGGGAGGCAGGGAACCGACCCTGGCGATCTCGCCGGAGGGCCTCTCCGGAACGGGCTTCGCAGCCGGAGAGGGCCATGAGGCGGTGACACGGGGTCTGGTGCGCGGAACGGTTGCGTCATGACGTGACTCCCAGCCAGAAGCTGAGGGCGGCCGTGGTCTCGTCCTCCTCCGGGCGGTCCTTGCCCGCCAGGTCGGCGAGGGTCCAGGCGACCCGCACCACGCGGTCGAGGCCCCGGGCGGTGAGGATGCCGGAGTCGAGGCCGGACGTCATGGGCCGCATGGCCGCCTCACCTGGGCGGTGGTCGGCATGCAGGATTGAGGAGGGAATCTCGGCGTTGGTGCGCCAGGGGGTGCCGGCCAGACGTTTGGCGGCTCGGTCGCGGGCCATCAGCACGCGTTCGGCCACGGTCTTGCTGGTCTCCACGAACTGCCGGTCGGCCAGCAGTTCGCGCCTGGTCGAGCGGGCGACCGTGACCTTCATGTCTATGCGGTCAAGGAGCGGGCCCGAGAGCCTGCCGAGGTAGCGGCGTCTGGTCGTGGGCGAACATTTGCACGCCTCGCTCGTGTCGTCGGCCTGGGCGCAGGGGCAGGGATTGGCGGCCAGGACGAGCATGAAGCGGGCAGGGAACGTGACCGAGCCCGCCGATCTGGACACCGTCACCCGGCCGGACTCCAGCGGCTGCCGCAGGGCGTCAAGAACGTGACGGGGAAACTCGGGAGCCTCGTCCATGAACAGCAGGCCCCTGTGGGCAAGCGAGACCGCACCCGGACGCACGACCGCGCTGCCGCCGCCGATGATCGCGGCGGACGTCGCCGTGTGGTGCGGGGCGACGAACGGTGGCCTGCCCATCATGGGGAAGTCGGGCGGCAGCACCCCCGCGACGGAATGGATGGCGGTGACCTCCAGGGCGTGATCGAGCTCCAGATCCGGCAGGAGGGTGGGGAGGCGTTCGGCCAGCAGGGTCTTGCCGGTGCCGGGAGGGCCGAGCATCCACAGGTTGTGGCCGCCTGCCGCGCACACTTCGAGGGCTCGGCGGGCCACCGGCTGGCCTACGACGTCAGACAGGTCGACCGCGGGGTCGATGGTGGACCTGCGTGCCTCCCCGCGGTCGTCGACCCGGGGCTGCGGCGGGTCGTCCCCCGTGCGCAGCCACTCGACCAGCTGCCGCAGGCCGGCCATGGGGACGACCTTCACATCGGGCACCAGAGCCGCCTCGGCCGCGTTGGCGGAGGGTACGACGACCGTGGCGCCACCGTGACTGGCGGCACCGAGCACCGAGGGGAGGACACCGCGCACGGGTCTGATGCGGCCGTCGAGGCCCAGCTCACCCAGGAAGAACGGCTCCGCGATGCGCTCGGCGGGGATCACTCCCGCCGCGCCCAGAATCGCCACGGCTATGGCCAAGTCGAACTGCGACCCCCGCTTGGGCAGGCTGGCAGGAAACAGGCTGACGATGATGCGGGCGTCGGGCCATGGGTAGCTGCTGTTGACCACAGCGGACCTGACCCGGTCGCGGGCCTCGCTGAGCGCGGTGTCGGGGAGGCCGATGAGGTGAATGCCCGCCAATCCGTTGCCCACGTCGGCCTCGACCTCCACGGTGCGGCCGGTGACGCCGACGACGGCCACGCTGCGGGTGCGGGCCACGGCCATTTAGATCGCCCCCCGCACGTGGCGCAGTGCGAAATCGCCGGCGAAGCGTTCAAGGGCGATCACGTCCACGCGCACGGAGTCGAAGGTGCGTTGCTGCGTGGCCAGCCACTTGGCCGCCAGCATGTTGAGCCGGGCCAGCTTTGCCCTGCTCACGCCCTCCAGAGCCGTGCCGTGTGACGTGCCGGACCGCGTCTTGACCTCGACCACGATCAAACTGGGGCCTTCTTCGGCGATGACGTCGATCTCGCCATGACGGCAGCGCCAGTTGCGCTCGATCACCTTCATTCCCTGTGCCTCCAGGTAGGTCACGGCTAGCTGCTCGCCTTGCCTGCCGAGGTCGAGTCTGTTGTTCGCGGGCATGTGCCACCTCCGTCTGGTTGCCGCCGACTCTCGTGGATTCGAGGCGGGGCGAGGCCGGCCGAACGGGGTTCTGGGGATGGCGGGAGTTGTTACCGCGAGGTTGTGGATAACCGGCGTGCCGTTGGCGGACGTACCTGGTCAGCTGTGGCGCGGACGGCGGTCGCGGTCGCCCCTCCTGCGGTGCCGTTTACGGTGTCGGCCTTGTGGCGCGATGTGCCGGTGAGAGGGGGGCCGGGAGCGCAGGCGCCGACGTACGGTCGTGACCAGGCTGAGGAGAAGGAACGCTCCCAGCAGCGCGCTCAGGGCGATCGCGCTCGCGGCGGGGACGGGCGGAGCCGAGAGCGTCAGGAAGAGCGCGGGTCGGTTGGATGGCCGTGCCTCGTGAACCGGCCGTGCGATGAGAACGCCGGTGGATCTCGGGGGCGCCGCTGGTGGATTGGGCGCGGTGGTCCGTCGTGCTGTACGTGTTGGTGGTGCGGGCGTTGTGGTCCACCATGCCGCGAGAGCCGCTGGTACGGGTGCCGCGCTCCATCGAACTGCGGGGCCTGGCGGACCGGGTGCGGGGGAGGCTGTCGACAGGGGGATGGCGGTCGCATTCGCCTGCGGTTGAGCAGCGATGGCTGGGTCGGACAACGGTGGGGGCGTGGGG